>NZ_JASTTJ010000010.1:0-303618 GCF_032248645.1 Streptomyces zaehneri | reverse complement strand
CCGGGGACGGGGTATCAACATATCTGGCGTTGATTTTTGGCACGCTGTTGAGTTCTCAAGGAACGGACGCTTCCTTTGTACTCACCCGAGAGACTCTCTCAGGCTTTCCTCCGGGCGCTTCCCTTCGGTCTTGCGTTTCCGACTCTATCAGGGTTTTTCCGGCCCCCTGACCACCGTTCCGCAGACATGCAGAAGATGATCCAGAGATAGGATCTGACAAGTTGGATGCTGCTCGGTAAGCACGCTTGATCGCGTCACTCACCCTCAAGCAGGAGTACGACTGTACACGGGGCCACGGAGACGCTGCAAATCGACTACGCTAGTGGTCTAGACCACGGATCGGGTGCTCTCGTGCGGAACCGGTACTTCATATGACATACCCTGCTGCACAGTGCGCCGACCTGGACAAGCAGTGACGGCCCATATACATCTCCACCCCTGGGAGGCTTCCCATGACCACCGTGACGTCCCCTCTAGCAGGACGCGCCATCGGGCTGGCGGCCGTGCCGGACCCGGTCTTCTCCGGGGCCATGGTCGGCCCGGGCACGGCGATCGACCCGGTGCGTGAGCCTTCCGAGGCCGTCGCACCCGTGGACGGAGTCATCGTCTCCCTCCATCCGCACGCCTTCGTCGTCGTCGACTCCGAGGGACATGGGGTACTCACCCATCTCGGGATCGACACCGTGCAGCTCAACGGCGAGGGCTTCGAGCTTCTGGTGAACAAGGGCGACACCGTGACGCGCGGGCAGAGCATCGTGCGATGGAACCCGGCGGCGGTCGAGGAGGCAGGCAAGTCTCCGGTGTGCCCGGTCGTCGCCCTGGAGGCCACGGCCGACTCGCTCGGCGAACTCCGTGAAGACGGCGATGTCAAAGCCGGCGACGCTCTCTTTTCCTGGCAGTAGTACTGACGCCGTCAAACCGACGGCACGCAGGTCAACCACCGCGGCGGCGGGACCCGCCGCACTATCGGAGACGGGTGAGATGGAGACAACGCTGCGAGGCGTCGGCGTGAGTCACGGTGTGGCGATCGGCGAGGTTCGGCACATGGGTACGGCGGTGCTCGAACCGCCCGCCAAGCAGATCCCGGCGGAAGACGCGGAGCGCGAACAGGGGCGCGCCCGCAAGGCCGTGGAGGCTGTGGCAGCCGATCTGACGGCGCGCGGCAATCTGGCGGGGGGTGAAGCCCAGGCGGTGCTCGAGGCGCAGGCCATGATGGCCCAGGACCCCGAACTGATGGTCGACGTGGACCGGCGTATCGCCGTCGGCAGCACGGCCGAGCGTGCCGTGTACGACGCGTTTGCCGCCTACCGTGAATTGCTGGCGGGAGCCGGCGACTACCTCGCCGGTCGTGTGGCCGACCTCGACGATGTGCGGAATCGTATCGTCGCCCGTCTGCTGGGCGTCCCGATGCCCGGTGTCCCGGACAGTGACGAGCCCTATGTGCTGGTGGCCCGGGACCTGGCGCCGGCCGACACCGCGCTGCTGGACCCTACCCTCGTGCTCGGCTTCGTCACCGAGGAGGGCGGGCCGACGAGTCACAGCGCCATCCTCGCGCGGGCGCTCGGCGTGCCGGCCGTGGTGGCCCTGCCGGGTGCCGGTGAGCTCGCCGAGGGGACGGTGATCGCCGTGGACGGCAGCACCGGCGACGTCTTCGTGAACCCCAGCGACGAGAAGAAGGCCCAGCTCGAGGCATCGGCCGCTGAGCGCAAGGCGGCGCTGTCCGCCTCGACCGGCCCGGGTGCCACCGCCGACGGTCACAAGGTGCCGCTGCTGGCCAACGTAGGAGGCCCTGCCGACGTGCCGGCCGCCGTGGAGGCCGGTGCGGAGGGTGTGGGGCTCTTCCGTACCGAGTTCCTCTTCCTCGACGACAGCAAGAGCGCGCCGTCCGAGGAGAAGCAGGTCGAGGCCTACCGACAGGTGCTCGAGGCGTTCCCCGAGGGGCGGGTCGTCGTGCGTGTGCTGGATGCGGGCGCCGACAAGCCGCTGGACTTCCTCACGCCGGCCGACGAGCCCAATCCGGCGCTCGGCGTGCGCGGTCTTCGGACCCTCCTGGACCACCCCGACGTCCTGCGGACCCAGCTGACCGCGTTGGCGAAAGCCGCCGAGGGGCTGCCCGTCTACCTCGAGGTCATGGCGCCGATGGTGGCGGACCGTGCCGACGCGAAGGCGTTCGCGGACGCCTGTCGTGAGGCGGGGCTGCGGGCGAAGTTCGGCGCGATGGTGGAGATCCCGTCCGCCGCTCTGCGGGCTCGTTCGATCCTGCAAGAGGTGGAGTTCCTTTCGCTGGGTACGAACGACCTCGCGCAGTACACCTTCGCCGCCGACCGGCAGGTGGGTGCGGTGTCCCGGCTGCAGGACCCTTGGCAGCCCGCGCTGCTGGACCTCGTGGCTCTGTCCGCCGAGGCGGCACGGGCCGAGGGCAAGAGCTGCGGTGTCTGTGGCGAGGCCGCGTCCGATCCGCTGCTCGCGTGTGTGCTGACGGGTCTGGGAGTCACCTCTCTCTCCATGGGGGCGGCGTCGATTCCTTACGTCCGGACCGCGCTGGCGAAGTACACGCTGGCGCAGTGTGAGCGTGCCGCGGCTGCCGCGCGTGCGGCGGACAGCGCCGAGGAAGCGCGCGGCGCGGCGCAGGCCGTGTTGTCCGGCGAGTAGTCGGTTCCGGCCGGCGACCGGCCGGTGGGCAGGGGCGCTCCGCCTTCGGGTGGAGCGCCCCTGCTGTGTGTGGGGCCTGGTTCTTCCCTTGCGGTCAGTGGCTGTGGCCCGGTGTCCTCCCCTCCGGGCCGAGCTCCGGCGGGAAGCAGTAGTCCACGTTGGACTCGGGTGCGATGAGGTCGCCGGACTCCACGTCGGTGCAGTAGGCGTCGAAGACCTCACCTGCGGTCAGGGGTTCGAGGCCGTCGCCGCGCAGGCGCCAGCCGTAGATCCGGTCCGCGGTGTCGTGGGCTGTGGTGCGCATGACCAGGCCGCCAGGGCTCCGGGTGGCGAGGCCCAGGGCGAGGACGGTGGTGAACTCGAGCGCTTCGGCCTCGTCGAGGTGTGTGGCGCCTTCGGCCTCCTCGTCCGCGTGCAGGACGGCGACCAGTGTCTCGGGTGTGCCGGTCACGCTGCACACGAGGTGTCGGTAGCCGGGGGGCGCCGTGTCGAGGATGCGGGCGACGAGGTTCGATGCGCGGGTGAAGGCGGCGCGGCCGATGTCCTCGCCGCAGGTCGCGCAGGCGCCGAGACGGGCGAGCAGGGTGGCCGCGTACTCCCAGGTCGCCTGGCGTACGGCTTCGTCGACGAGGGCGGGCAGGAGATCGGAGAGGGGCTGGCCCTCGTAGGGGATGGTCGGGCCCGTGGTCGCGAGCTCGGCCGTGAAGCGGGTGCGGTTGGCGGGGATGTCGGGGTCGAGTCCCCTGCCGGTGCAGTACTCGGCGTACTCCTGGGGATCGAAGAGGGTCACGGTGGTGTGGGTGCCTTGCATGGCGCGTGTCTTGAGAAGGTCTTCGACCTGTTGGAGGTAGACGGCGTGATCGTCGAACGCGAAGGTGCGGTAGCGCCGCATTGCACGGAAGTCGTGTTCGTCGGTGAGCAGGCCGATGGTGCCGGCGATCTCACGGCGCAGGACGCGTCGCATGGTCCGGTGGTCGGTGTGTGCCATTTTTCCCCCTGAGTGCACAGTCGATCAATGCTCACTCACAGTAACCGACGGCACCGACAACGGGACTTGCCCGATCGGGTCAAGGGACTGGAGAGGAAGGAACATGCAGGTCACAGGGCTTCACGGGCGCGGGAGAGGGAGCCGCGAGAGCCGATGACGATCATGGCGGTGACGGCGGGTGGCGCGGGGTGGCGCTCGATGTCGGTAGGCCTCGGACTTCGGGGTGGTATCGGGTGAGTCCGAGGCCTCCGGTGGCTCAGGCCCGCTTGTGGGCGAGGTCCTCGTAGAAGTGCAGGAGGTCGAGGTTGTCGATGGAGCCCGGGTTGACCGCCTTTTCCAGTGGAGTGCCCTGGAGGAGTCGTTTGACCGGGACCTCGATGCGTTTGCCGGTGAGGGTGTGCGGGACTCCGGGTACCTCGATGACCTCGTCGGGAACGTGGCGCGGCGAGAGCTGTTCGCGGATGGCCTGCTTGATACGGCCGAGGAGGGCCTCGTCGAGTGCGGCTCCCGGGGCGAGGTGCACGAAGAGGGGCATCCAGTAGCCGCCATCGGGTTGCTCGATCCCGATGACCAGGGATTCCTTGATCTCGGGGAGCCGTTCGACGACCTCGTAGATGTCGGCGGAGCCCATGCGTACGCCCTGGCGGTTGAGCGTGGAGTCGGAGCGGCCGTGGATGACGACCGAACCGCGTGAGGTGACGGTGATCCAGTCGCCGTGGCGCCACACTCCGGGGTAGGTGTCGAAGTAGCTGTCGTGGTAGCGGCTGCCGTCGGGGTCGTTCCAGAACCGGACCGGCATGGACGGCATGGGGTTGGTGACGACGAGTTCGCCCACCTCGTCGATCACGGGGTGGCCGTTCGCGTCCCAGGACTGCAGGTCGGTGCCGAGGCCGGGTGCCTGGAGTTCGCCGGTGTGGACCGGGAGCGTCGGGACTGCCCCGGCGAAGCAGGAGCACACGTCCGTGCCACCGCTGACGGAGGCGATCCACAGGTCGCCCCGGCTCGCCGCGAACTCGTCGTGCAGCCAGCGGAAGCCGTCGGGCGGGAGCGGGGATCCCGTGGTGGCGACGCACTGGACCTTGGAGAGGTCGAAGTCGCGGGCGGGGTGCACGCCCGCCTTGCGGCAGGCCATGACGTACGCGGCGGAGGTGCCGTAGAGGGTGGCGCCGGTGCGTTCGGCGATCCGCCACTGTGCGCCGGTGTCGGGATAGCCGGGGCTGCCGTCGTAGAGGACGATCGTCGTGCCGGTGAGCAGGCCGGAGACGAGGAAGTTCCACATCATCCAGCCGGTCGAGGTGTACCAGAAGAAGCGGTCCTCGGAGCCCAGGTCGCAGTGCAGGCCGAGCTGCTTGAGGTGTTCGACCAGAATGCCGCCCTGCGACTGGACGATGGCCTTGGGCAGGCCGGTCGTGCCGGAGGAGTAGAGCACCCAGAGAGGGTGGTCGAAGGGGACGGGTTCAAAGACGGGTGCCTCGTCCGCGGCCGTCAGGGCCGACCATTCCAGGGCTCCCCTGGGCGGTTCCGTGCCCAGCAGGGGGATGTGGACGACGGCGCGCAGGGTCGGCAGTTCGGCGCGGAGTTCGGCGACGACGTCACGACGGTCGTGCTCCTTGCCGCCGTAGCGGTAGCCGTCGACCGTGAAAAGGACGACGGGTTCGACCTGCTGGAAGCGGTCGAGGACGCTGCGGGCGCCGAAGTCGGGGGCGCAGGAGGTCCAGACACCGCCCACGGCGGCCGTCGCGAGGAAGGCCACGACGGCCTGCGGGATGTTCGGGAGGTAGCCGCTGACCCGGTCACCGGGGCGGACGCCGAGGGCACGCAGTTCACCGGCCAGCGAACCGACCTGGCGGCGCAGCTCGGACCAGGTCACCGGGCTCGGTTCATGGGTCTCGTCGACGCACAGCAGGGCCGGTTCGGCCGGGCGGGTGGCGGCCGCGCGCAGCGCGTGCTCGGCGTAGTTCAGCGTCGCACCCTGGAACCACTGGGCGCCGGGCATGGAGCGGTCGCCCAGCACGCGCGCGTAGGGCGTCGAGAACCGTACGTCGAACCATTCCGTGACGGCTTTCCAGAACGTCTCGAGCTCGTCCACGGACCAGCGGTGCAGTGCCGGATATCCGCCTTCGGACGGGGCTCCGTGCTGGTCGGCCGCCCAGGCCTGGAACTTCGTGACCTGGGCCTGGGCGATGCGCTGCGGGTCGGGCCGCCAGAGCGGCTCGGGGTTCACGGTCGTCATGGGGCGGCTCCCGGGCTGTGCGCGTCGTGTGCGTCGCCCGCGCACGAGCTGGGGTGGTGCGCGTGACGCGGCTGACACGGACGATGCCATGTGATCGACTTCTGCACCAGGGTGGGCTCCCCACAGTCCGTCTCGTGGAGATGTGGCCTCACCACAGGTGAACGGCAGTTGAACGACCCGCGCGCGTGAGGCGGTCAGTGACAGGGTGAACAGCATGGACGGTCGTGACCTGGTGCGTTCGATGAAGGCGGTCGGTTCCGCGGGAGCTGCCCAGGGTCTGCGCACGGTGCGGGCCGCCTGGCGCAGGAACCGTGCCGACGCCGCCGGGTTGCCGGTGCGGGGCCCCGAGCGCGCGCGGGTGCCGGGTGTGGTGCAGGAGGCGGAGCCGGCGCCCGGTGGTGGGACGCTCCGGTTCAGTCGCTCCGAGCTGAAGATCCGCGTCGCCGTGAGCGGCGCGGTGTTCTGGGGTTGGGACGGTGCCGAGCCCGAGCCGTCGTACGCGCTGGCCGGCCGCTGTCCGGAGCCGGATCCCCGAGCGGTTCTGGAGCCCGACAAGGACGGCGGATGGCGCGTGATCGCCGAGCGGGTGACGGTCGTGGTCTCACGGCACGGTGCCATCGACGTGTGCACGCCCGGTGGCGTGATGCTGCGGCGTGAGCTGCCGCCCCGGTGGTGGGAACCGGAGGAGGGTGGCCCGGCGCGCTGGATGCTGCGTTCCGAGGTGGCGGCCGACGCGCGCTTCTTCGGCCTTGGGGGGCGGGCGTCCGGTCCGCGGCTGCGCGACGGGACGTACCGGCTGTGGAACACGGACCCGGGACGCGCGTACGGGCGGGGGGACGATCCGCTCCCCCTCACGATGCCGGTGCAGCTGGTGGTGGCCGACGCGGGCACTCACCTGGTGTTCCACGACACCTCGTGGGACGGCACGGTCACGCTGCGGGAGGGCAAGGAGGGGGCGGGCTCCGGGCACGACCGGTCGGGGGCGTGCGAGGTGCGGATGGAGGGCGGTCCGTTGCGTTGCTGGGTGGTGGTGGGCACCCCCGCGCGCGTGCTGCTCGCCTGGGTCGCGCTCACCGGGGCGCCCGCGCTGCCGCCCATGTGGGCGCTGGGTCATCAGCTCGCGGGCCGAGGACTCGGGAGCGAGGAGGAGGTGCGCCGGACCGTGGCGGGCCATCAGGAGCACGGTCTGCCGCTCGATGCCGTCCACCTGGGCATCGACCACTACGACGAGCACCAGGTGTTCACCGTGGACCAGGAGCGCTTCCCGAAACTGGCGGTGCTCTCCGAGGAGCTGCGTCGGGACGGGATACGTCTGGTGTCGGTCGTCGGGCCGGCGGTCAAGGCCACGCCGGGCAACGCCGTGTACGACGACGGGGTGGCCGAGGACGCGTTCGTGCGGGGCGCTTCGGGCCGGCTCGTCAAGGCGGTGGCCCCGCCCGGGGAGGCCGTTTTCCCGGACTTCACGCACGCGCGCGTGCGGCAGTGGTGGGGAGGTCTCCACGCGGAGCGGATCGCGCAGGGCTTCGCCGGCTTCTGGCACGACATGGACGAACCGACGGTGTTCGCCGCCTTCGGGGAGGCGACGTTGCCCCGGTCGGCCCGGCACTCCCTGGAGGGACGCGGGGGTGACCATCGCGAGGCCCACAACGTGTACGGCCTGTGCATGGCGTCGGCGGCCTACGAGGGGGTGCGGGATGTGGTTCCGGACCAGCGTCCCTTCGTCTTCTCGCGATCCGGCTGGGCGGGCGTGCAGCGCTACGGCGGCACCTGGTCCGGGGGCGCCGCCGCGGACTGGCAGGGGTTGCGGGCGTCACTGTCGCTGGTGCTGGGGCTCGGGCTGTGCGGCGTTCCGTATGCGGGCCCGGACACGGGCGGTTTCGACGGCGCTGCGTCGCCGGAACTGTATCTGCGCCGGCTCCAGCTGGGGGCGTACCTGCCGCTGTTCCGCACACACACGAGCGCGCGGGCGGGGCAGCGGGAGCCGTGGGAGTTCGGTCCCGAGGTGCTGGAGCACGCGCGGGTGGCGCTCGTCGAGCGTCGGCGGCTGCTGCCGTACTTCGTGACGCTGGCGCATCTGGCCCGGCGTACCGGGGCCCCTTATGTGCGTCCGGTGTGGTGGGGGGCGCCCGGCAACCGCGCGTTGCGGGACTGCGAGGACGCCTTCCTGCTGGGTGACTGCCTCCTGGTGGCGCCGGTGCTCGGCCCCGGCGGCGACCGGCGAGCGGTGCAGTTGCCTCGGGGGCGCTGGTACGACACGGCGACCGGGCGGGCGTACCAGGGGCCGGGGCAGGTGCTCGTGGATGCCCCCCTGTCACGTGTCCCGGTTCTCGCGCGCGCGGGTGCCGTCATACCGGTGCGCGGAGACGACGGCCGACTGGAGTTGGAGGTGTGGGCGCCCGTGCGGGGGCGGACGGGTGGCGGTGTGGTCGTGCGGGACGCGGGCGACGGCTGGGAGGAGACGGAGGTCGAACGGTATGTCGCCCGCTGGGAGGGGCCGCGGGTCGTCGTCGAGCGGGAGGGTGAGGACGGCGTGCGTGTGCCGACCCACCCGGTGCGGGTACGCGGGCTCGACGAGCGCTGAGCTCAGATGTAGCGGCCCTCGAAGAACCCCCGCACGGCGAGTGTGTGCAGAGGGAAGGCGAGCTCCTCCTGCCCGCGCAGAAGGTGCCAGCCCTCGGTCTCGTCCGTGGGGGCGGTCGCCGGGAGACGGTCCGCGGGACGCTCCGGCAGCAGCCCGAACAGCAGCAGGTGGCCGTCGGGAGAGCTCATGGCGTCGGCCAGCCGCACGTCACGAGGGGCTGCTTCGATGCCGGTCTCTTCCATGAGTTCGCGTACGACGGCCTGGCGCCAGTCCTCGCGGTCGTCGATGTAGCCGCCGGGCAGGGCGATGCCCCCGCGCGCGGGGGCGATGGTTCGGGTGATGACGACCAGGGCGGTGCCCTTCGTGTCGTACACGGGCTGGAGCGCGACGGCGACCGGCAGCGGGTTGCGGTAGGTCACGCCGGCGCAGGCCGGACAGGTGCGGGGCCAGCCGGTGACGCCCTCCCCGTAGGGCGCTCCGCAACTCGAACAGTGGGAGTCGCGTGCGGAGTTCGAAGTGGAATGCAGATTTTCGGACACGCGGCGGAGCGTATCCGATCTTGGGGAGGGCGTCGTACGGAGGCGGCTCAATATCTGTGGGCGAGCGATCGGGCGGACACGGGGAAGTCGAAGTAGGTGTCGGGGTAGGGCTCGGGCTTGAAGGTGTAGTGCCACCACTCCTCGGCGAGATTCACGAAGCCGAGGTTTTCCAGAGTGCCCTTCAGGAGCGCCCGGTTGGCGCGCTGCTGCCCCTGGATGCGGGGGTCCAGGGTGTGGGCCAAGGTGTCGAAGCAGTCGAAGCCGGTGCCCATTTCACCACGCCCGTGACACACTTCTGACGATCCGTCAGACACAGCGTCAGGAGGGGCCATGTCACGCACACGCACACCCGTGGTCACGGGCTGGTTCGTCGGGGACGGAAACGACTTCAGGCTGCTCGGCACACGCTGCTCGGGATGCCGGTCGGTCTTCTTCCCTCGGGAGGACACACGCTGCCGCAACCCGGGCTGCGGGGGCGGCGATCTGACGGAGGTCCCGCTGTCGCGGCGGGGGCGCGTCTGGTCGTACACGGACAGCCGGTACCGTCCTCCGTCACCCTATGTGACCGATCCGGAACTTCCGTGGGAGCCGTACGCGTTGATCGCTGTGGAGCTGGAGTCCGAGCGGATCGTGGTGCTGGGACAGGCGGTTCCCGGGGTCACCGTCGCAGATCTGACGGTGGGCATGGAGATGGAGGTCGTCCCGGGCGTGCTCGACGAGGACGCGGAGACGACCTGGACGACCTGGCGATGGCGGCCGACGGGGGTGGCGTGATGACGGCGGAGGTGGCGGTGCTCGGCGCCGGGATGCATCCGTGGGGCAAGTGGGGGCGAAGCTTCGTCGAGTACGGCGTGAAGGCGGCGCGCGCGGCCCTGGCGGACGCCGGTGTGGACTGGCGGGACGTCGGTTCGATCGTGGGCGCGGACACGGTGCGTGGCGGCTATCCGGGATATGTGGCCGGGGCGACGTTCGCCAAGGCCCTGGGGTGGCAGGGCACCCGCGTCGCGAGCGTCTACGCGGCCTGCGCGTCGGGCGCTCAGGCGATCGACACGGCCCGGGCCCAGATCCTCGCGGGCCTGGCGGACGTGGCGCTCGTGGTGGGGGCCGACGCCGCCCCCAAGGGCTTCTTCCGGCCTGCGGGCGGGGACCGGCCGGACGACCCGGACTGGCTGCGGTTCCGGGTGCTCGGCGCGACCAACCCGACGTACTTCGGGCTGTACGCGCGCAGGCGCATGGCCGTGCACGGGGACACGCCGGAGGACTTCGCGCAGGTCAAGGTGAAGAACGCCGCCATGGGCGCGCTGAACCCGAACGCGCGCTACCGGAAACGGGTGACGGCGGAGGAGGTCGCCGCCTCCGCCGTGGTCGCCGATCCACTGCGGCTGCTGGACATCTGCGCGACGTCGGACGGCGGGGCCGCGCTGGTGCTGTCCAGCATGGAGTTCGCCCGACGGCACGGGGCGGCGGAGCCGGTGCGCATCAGGGCGGTGTCCACCGTGACGCCCCGGTACCCCAACACGGTGCTGGACCTGCCGGACATCGCCACCGATTCCGCTGTGGGGGTGGAGCCGGGCCGGGAACCGTTCCGGGCTTCGATCGCCCGCGCCGCCTACGAAGAGGCCGGCGTCGGGCCCGAGGACCTGTCCCTAGCCGAGGTCTACGACCTCTCCACCGCACTGGAGTTGCAGTGGTACGAGGATCTGGGGCTGTGCGGCGAGGGCGAGGCCGCCAAGTTGCTGCGGGAGGGCGTGACGGCGCCGGGCGGCCGTACACCGGTGAACCCGAGCGGTGGACTCGCCTCCTTCGGAGAGGCGGTACCCGCGCAGGCGATCGCCCAGGTCTGCGAGGTCACCTGGCAGTTGCGGGGGCAGGCCGGCGAGCGCCAGATCCCGGACGCGCGCGTGGCCATCACGGCGAACCAGGGGCTGTTCGGGCATGGTTCGGCGGTGGTCGCGGTGCGCTGAGGAGGACCCGACGTCTCCGTGTCACCTGTCCCGCTCAGCCTCTCGGATCCGGCGCGGGTCGCAGCCGATGGCTCTTGCGGGGACGGCAGCGGCCGGGGCGGAGCCGGCGGGCGGGCTGACCTGACGTCAGCGACCGCACGGGCGGCCGAACCCGGGGCGGCCGTCACGAGACGACGACCCTCCGGTGGGCTCGGCGACGTCCGTGCGCCCTCCCGGGGTCCGGGTCGGGTCAGGGTCGAGTTCAGGTCGAGTTCGGGTTCGGGTAGGGATCAGGGCAGAGGGCCGGCATCAGCTGGACGGTTGCGGCGCTTCGGGGTGTCGGGCCGATGACCGGCGCCCAGCACGTCAGGGGGCGGGCCCGTCTCCCGCGTCTCCAACCGTTGCCGTCGGCCTCCTTGACGCTCCCTGGGTGCCGGTGAACACTTCCCGGTGTCAGCCGACATCGCCGTACATTCTCGGCGTATCCAGGCACGCGCCACGCGGGCTCCGATGCAAGGCCCACTCCCCCGGGGGCGATTCGGCCACGACGGCACGCTCGTCACGGACGCCGGGCGGGGCGCGGGTTCTCCCTGCCTCGGCTTCGGCAGTCACGGGAACCGCACCCTGTACGGAGCACCGGGGTCGATCCGCCCCGGGCCGGGCCCAGGAGCCGCCATGAGCAACGCAGACATATGCGTCGGCGAGGTCATCGGTACCGCGATCCTCATCCTGTTTCGGCGCGGGAGTGTGCGCCGCCGTCACGCTCGGGCGCTCCAAGGCTCGGGCCTCGGAGTGGATCGTGATCGCCTTCGGCTGGGGGTCCGGCGTGCCGGCGGGTGCCTGCAACGCGTCCTTCTGAAGCGCCGTCCGACCGCCGCCGCAGTCATCCACGCAGCCTTCTGACCAGTCCAAGGGGTAGCCATGACGGACAACGCCGAGAAGTACGTGGCCGCAATCGACCAGGGCACCACCTCCAGCCGCTGCATCGTCTTCGACCGGAGCGGCGCGATCGTCGCCGTCGACCAGCGCGAGCACCGTCAGATCTTCCCCAGGCCCGGCTGGGTGGAGCACGACGCCACGGAGATCTGGTCCAAGGTGCAGGCCGTGGTCGCCGGGGCGATTTCCAAGGCCGGGTTGCGCGCCGACCAGATCAGCGCCCTCGGGATCACCAACCAGCGCGAGACGACCGTGCTGTGGGACCGCGCCACCGGCAAGCCCGTGCACAACGCGATCGTGTGGCAGGACACCCGCACCGCGGGACTCTGCGGCCGGCTGGGGGGATCAGACGGGCAGGACCGTTTCCGCGAGCAGACCGGGCTGCCGTTGGCCAGCTACTTCTCGGGGCCCAAGGCGGCCTGGCTGCTCGACAACGTGCCCGGACTCAGGGCACGCGCCGAACGCGGTGAGATCGCCTTCGGCACGATCGACTCCTGGCTGATCTGGAACCTCACCGGCGGCGTCGACGGCGGCCGGCACGTCACCGACGTCACCAACGCCGGGCGCACCATGCTGATGAACCTGGAGACCCTCCAGTGGGACGCCTCCATCCTGTCCGCGATGGACGTGCCCGAGGCCGTGCTGCCGGAGATCAGGTCCTCCGCGGAGGTGTACGGAACAGCCGTGGGCCAACTCGGCGGCGTACCGGTCGCCTCGGCACTGGGCGACCAGCAGGCGGCCGTGTTCGGCCAGTCCTGTTACGAGGTGGGCACGGCGAAGAACACGTACGGGACGGGCAGTTTCCTGCTGCTCAACACAGGCAACCGGCCGGTGCCTTCGAAGAGCGGGCTGTTGACGACGATGGGTTACAAGATCGGCAGTGAGGCGCCGGTCTACTGCCTGGAGGGTTCGATCGCCATCACGGGGGCGCTCGTGCAGTGGTTCCGGGACCAGCTCGGCATCATCCGTACGGCGGACGAGATCGAGAGCCTGGCGGCGAGTGTCGACGACAACGGCGGCGCCTACATCGTCCCCGCCTTCTCGGGGCTGTTCGCGCCGTACTGGCGCTCCGACGCGCGTGGTGTCGTCACCGGCCTCACCCGCTACGTCACGAAGGGGCATCTCGCGCGTGCGGTGCTCGAGGCGACGAGCTGGCAGACGCGCGAGGTCGTGGACGCCATGTTCCAGGACTCCGGGGTGCAGATCACGACCCTGAAGGTGGACGGGGGCATGACCAAGAACAACCTGCTCATGCAGCATCAGGCGGACGTGCTGGGCGTGCCCGTGATCCGGCCCCGGGTCTCCGAGACGACCTGCCTGGGCGCGGCCTACGCCGCGGGGCTCGCCGTCGGTGTGTGGAACGACCTCGACGAACTCAAGGCGCACTGGCAGAAGGACGCCGAGTGGACCCCGTCGATGGACGCGTCGGTCCGGGACCGCGAGTACGGCAACTGGCGCAAGGCCGTGGAGAAGAGCTTTGGCTGGCTGGAGGACGGCGAAGGCTAGTACGCGCGCGTACCTCCTCATGAGCCACGGCCCGTACCCCTGTCGGCGGGGGTACGGGCCGTGTCGGCGCGGGGGGGCCTCTCAGGTGGTGATCGCCTGGCGGCGTTCGGACCCGAAGTCCATCGCGTGCTGCACGACGCCGACCAGGACGTCCCGCACCGATATCCGGTCGCGGGCGTCGCACAGCACCACGGGTATGCCGTCATCGAGGTCCAGAGCGCCGCGTACGTCCTCCTCCGGGTAACGGGCGGCGCCCTCGAAGCAGTTGACGGCGATGAGGAAGGGTATGGAGCGCCGTTCGAAGTAGTCGACGGCGGCGAAGCAGTCCTCGAGCCGACGGGTGTCGGCGAGCACGACGGCACCGAGCGCGCCCTCGGAGAGCTCGTCCCACATGAACCAGAACCGCTCCTGGCCGGGCGTCCCGAAGAGGTAGAGCACCAGGTCCTCGCGCAGGGTGATGCGCCCGAAGTCCATGGCCACGGTGGTGGTGTGCTTGGCCTCGACGCCGGTCGTGTCGTCGACCGGGCGGCCCGCCTCGGTGAGGTACTCCTCGGTACGCAGCGGCTTGATCTCGCTGACGGCCCCGACGAGCGTGGTCTTGCCCACGCCGAAGCCGCCGGCCACCAGGATCTTGAGCGTGACGGGTTCGACCGGGGGCTTGCCGCGCTCAGAACGCCCGAAGATCATCGATCACTTCTCCTGCTGGATGCTTGACTGGGGGTTCTCCGACAGCGGTCCGTGCGTCGGCGGCCGGACGTCCGGACGGCGCGCGACCCTGTCGGTGAGGGCGCCGTCCCGGCCCACCGGGAACCGCCGACCGGTCACGCCCTCACCTCGCTTCCGCGCCGCTCACAGCGCTCGGAGGCCGTTGATCACGTCGCGCAGAATACTCTCGTCCGGCAGTTCGGCAGGCGGTACCGGCCGGTTCACGTGGACGAACTCCGCGTCCACGAGGTCGCCGACGAGGACCCGTACCACCCCGATGGGCAGATCGAGTTCGGCGGCGAGCTCGGCGACCGACTGCGGTGCTTCGCGGCACAGGTCCACGATGTCCACGTGCTCCGGGGACAGCGACGGGTCCGTGTCCGCTTCCTCGGCGTGCGGCTCGGCGACGACCAGCGCGATCAGGTCGAGACGGTGCTGGAGCGCACTGGAGGTACGGCCGCGCGTCATGGCGTACGGACGGACGACCGGTCCGGCCTCGTCGTCGAACCAGTGACTGCTTCCCTGACCGTCTGTGCTCATGCCGTCCCACTACCCGCCCGAGGGCAGATCGGTGCGTGGGGTGGTGGCCAGATGTACGCCGACCCGCTTGACGAGGAGCGTCATCTCGTACGCCACGAGCCCCACGTCCGAGTCGGCGTCCGAGAGGACGGCGAGGCAACTGCCGTCGCCCGCGGCCGTGACGAACAGGAAGGCGTCGTCGAGTTCGACGACGGTCTGGCGGACGCTGCCTGCCTCGAAGTGACGGCCGACGCCCTTGGCCAGGCTGTGGAATCCGGAGGCCACGGCGGCCAGATGCTCGCCGTCCTCCTGGGTCAGGTCCTTGGACACCCCCGTCGGCAGACCGTCGCCGGAGAGGACGACGGCCTTGCGGATGCTGGCGACGCGGTCGACGAGTTCGTCGAGGAGCCAGTTCAGCTCGCCGTTGTTGGTGGTGGTGCTGTGGCCGGTCGCCTTCGGTGCGGTCATCGACCGTCCCCCTTTGTCGTTCGTTGTGGTGCTGCGCCGCTGTGGGCGTCGTCGCCCGCGGCGTTCTCTACGCGGCCGCGCTGCCAGCCGCGCTGGAGCGAGGCCATCCGGCTGCGTACCTCGTCGGCGTCCCGGTCCGCGGGGTCGGCTCGGTCCTCGGTGCGCGGGGCCGGGCCCTGCCGCAGTTGCGGGGCCAGGTTCGCCTGCCGTACGCGCCGGGGCAGCGCGCCCGCGCCGGACCCGCTGCCGTCCGTCCCGCCGGCCGCGGTGCCGCCGGTCCGGACGGACGTGGTGTCCGCGCGGTCGGGCGTTCCGGCGGGGACGCCGGGCCGGGCCGTCGCCTGTCGCGTGCGCTGGGGAAGGGCGGGAGGCCGGGCCGGGTCCTGTGCGCCGTGATCAGGACGTTCCTGCGGCGCGGGGTGCTCGGGGGTACCACCGCTGCGGGGGATCTGTGCCGTCGTGCCGCGGCGGCGCGAGGGCAACGGTGCCGGGCCGTCGTTCTCCACCCGGCGGGGGCCGGGCCTGGCCGGGGGCTCCGCGTCCGTCTCGGCACGCCGGGACCGCTGTTCCGGAACCGGGCGACCGTGCGAGCTGACCAGCTTGGGCATGCGGCGACCGGCCGGATCGTCGGCGAGTGGCCCATGGGGTACGCCGGGGCTGTCGGGCAGCCTGTGGTGCTGGTCGGCGGTGTCCGCCGCCGGCTCGTCCTCGGCCCGGGTGAGGGAGCGCCGCGGGCGGAACAGGCCACCGCCGTCGTCGTCCTCGTCCAGGGTGGCCGGGAAGTCGTCGAGGGCGTCCAGGCCGACGGGGGCCTCCAGTTCGACCGGGCCGTCGAGCATCGAGACCGGCACCCCGGGAAGTGGTGTCGAAGCCGGGGAGAGGGCCGTCCTGCGGGGTTCGGCGGAGTCGGCATCCTTCGGGGGCCGGGGCCGGTCGAGCCGGAAGCCGATGCCGTTGGTGTCGGGGACGTCGTCGGTGAGCAGGGCGTCGGGGATGAAGACGATGCCCGTCGTCCCCCCGTACGGCGACGGCTGCAGCGAGACGCGGACGTTCTGCCGCTGGGCGAGCCGGCTCACCACGAACAGCCCGAGGCGGTCGGTGTCGGACAGCTCGAATTCCGGTGTCTCGGCCAGCCGGAGGTTGGCCTCCAGGAGCGCCTCGGGTGCCATGCCGAGGCCGCGGTCGTGGATCTCGAGGGTGAAGCCGTTGGCGACCCGGTCGCCGAACACCTGGACCGCGGTGTGCGGTGGGGAGAACACCGTGGCGTTCTCCAGGAGTTCGGCCACCAGGTGGGTGAGGTCGGCGACGGCCGGGCCGGTGACGGCGAGACGCGGCAGCCTGCGGACCTCGATGCGTTCGTAGTCCTCGACCTCGGCGACCGCGGCGCGCACGATGTCCATGAGCTGTACGGGCCTGCGCCACTGCCGGGAGGGGGCGGCGCCCGAGAGGATCACCAGGCCCTCGGCGTGCCGGCGCATGCGGGTGGTGAGGTGGTCGAGGCGGAAGAGGTCGGCGAGTTCCTCGGTGTCCTCGGTGCGGCGTTCCATCGTGTCGAGCAGGGTCAGCTGCTTGTGCAGCAGGACCTGGCTGCGGCGGGCGAGGTTGACGAAGACCTCGGAGACCCCGGACCGCAGTTCGGCCTGTTTGACGGCGGCCTCGACCGCGGCGCGCTGGAGGGTGTTGAGGGCCTGGCCGACCTCGCCCATCTCGTTCTTGTCGTACTCCAGCCGCGGTACCTCGGTCTCCACGTCGACCTGTTCGCCCGCGGACAGGCGGCGCATCACACTGGGCAGCCGCACGCCGGAAGCCTCGTGGGCCTCCAGCCGGAGCTGGCGCAGGTCGCGTATGAGGCCACGGCCGATACGCACGGACAGGACCAGGGACACCAGCAGGGCGACCAGTCCGAAGACGCCGGCGACGACCGCCTTGACGATGACCTCGATCGCGACCGGGCGGACCCGGTCCTGGTAGCGGTCGTTGGCCTGCTCGTCCAGGGTGCCGAGTTCGAGGAGGACGTTTCCGGCCGCGGTGTCCCAGTTCTTGGCGCTGACGCCCCGGGGCATGCCGCCGGGCGTGGTGGCGACGACGACCTGTTCGACGGTGCGCAGCGGGGCCGTGGTGGCGTTCTTCCAGAAGCTCTCGTAGCGCTCGCGCTCCGCGGTGGGCAGTTGGGCGAGGGCTACGTCGTAGACCACCTCCCGCTGGGCCTCGAGGTCGGAGACGTCACGGATCTCCTCGCGGCTGAGCCGGCCCACGACCAGGGCGGAGCCGAGCAGGGCGTCCTCCTGGGAGAGCAGTTCACGGGCTCGGGCGACGCTGACGAGTGCTCGGTACTGCTTGTCCATCTCCACGCTGTCGACGACGTCCAGCTTGGCCAGCAGGGCGTAACAGGGGTCGATCAGCTGGGTGTAGAGGGCGAGGGCCTGCGCTCGGGTGACGGTGCCTTCCTCGACGCTTCGGCGCAGCGAGTCGACGCCGTCGAAGGCGTCGAGCACCGCGGTCAGGCCTTCCCCGTCGTCCTGGTCCAGGACGTCACGCACGTCGGGATCCTGGGCGTTCCCGCGGATCTCGGTGAGTGCCTTGTCGGTGGCGGTCCGGGTGCGGCGCAGCGCGGACAGCGCGTCGGAGGCTCGGGGGTCGGCGAGGTAGACGAGGGCCTGGCGGCGTTCCTGCTGAACGACGCGGACGGTGTCCTCGATCGGATAGCCGACCTTCTCGACGAGGGACGACACCGTGAACAGACGGCTCGCCTCGCGTCCCGTGAGTACCGTGGCGAAGCCCCAGACGGCGGTCAGGGACACCAGCGGCACGAGAAGCAGCGCCACGATCTTCCGGCGGATCGACTTCCCGCGAAAGCGCATGGCCTCCCCCAGCTCGAACCCCCTCCGGCAGGGGGTACGCATGTGCGTCAACAAACGGCGCGAGCCTACTACCGACGCACGGTGAACTCGAAGAGCTGTCCGGAAGCTGAACTTCCGCCCCAGGGGCGAGACATGGCGTGTTGTCCGGTAATTACGGGAGATTCTCCCCCCGAATCCACTCCTGTCGACACGGCCGGATCCGGTCGGCCGTGCACACGAGTTGGCCAGAATTTTTCGCAACTCGGGAATCTTCGGGGCACGTCGTTCGTCCTACTCATTGGGAATTGGGGGCGGAATCGGCCACACGAGCCGTTTGCCGCACCTGGGCGGCGTAAAACAGCGCAAGCCGGGCAGCCACTGGGGAGCCGGGTCTTCGACCCGGAGGCGAGCGGTCTGCTGGCGGTGGGGAGTGACACAGTGATGGGCACGGCGGAGCGGCGTGAGGCGCCCGAGGCGAGCGCGGCGCCGGGCAGTACGGCGTTGCGGGATCCCGAGGCACCGGATCGCGACATTCCGGCGAACGGGCACGTGACAGCGGAGCGGAGTGAGAGCGCGACGGACCGGCGCGGTTCGACGGGCCGTGGCACCCTCGCGGGAGCCGGGGACACGGCGCAGAAGGTCCGGCGGACCGGCGGGGGCGAGAACGGCCGTACGGCCACCCCGGCACAAGCGCGGGCGGCCTACCGCCCGTTGTGGGTGGAGGAGCCCGCGCGGCGGCGTCGGATGCCCGACCCGGTGCGTACGGCGGCGGTGCGAGCGGTGCTGGTCATCGCCGTGACGCTGATACAGGCGATGGTCGCCTTCCTGTGCACGCTGGCCGGATCCTGGCCGGCGTTCCCGATGGTGATCAGCAGCGTGGTCAGCACGGTGCTGGCCACCTGGGGCGTGCTGGACGTCTGGGTGACCCGGCAGGTGTGGAACCAGCGCAACGGCGTGGTGTCGACGCCGAGCAGCACCGCGCGTTCACTGCGACGTGAGCGCCGCCGCCTGCGTCGGCAGGCACAGGCCGCCGAGCGCGCGCAGGAGCGGATACGCAGGCAGGGCGGCACCGGACGGCTGTCCCACTCCTGAGGCGGTCGGCGCGGCTCCGGCCAGGGTAGCCATGACGGGTTTCCCCGGTCGGGCCGCGTCCGTTCACAGAGTGAGCGCACGTCTTCGAGGCGTGTGAACGGACTCGGCCGACGATGGTCTCGTGGGCTGATCGCCCTGGTGGTGTGCTGGACTCCTACGAGCACCAGGAGTTCGCGCGTGACGACAGCCGAGCATCCACCCGGCCCTCGGCAGGACGACGTCGAGCTCGCCGAGTTCGGCTACCGGCCGGGGTTCGAGCGGACCTTGGGCAACTTCCACACCTTCACTGCGGGCATCAGCCACGACAAGGAGCTGATCAACCGGCGTTCGGCGCGGGCCGTTTGTACATCCGGGTCGCCGTGATCTCGCTGCGCACCCGCACCGCTTCGCCTTCTCCGGCCGGGGCCTGCTGCGGCAGACCCGGCCGGAGGTGTTCCTCGACGCTGATGTACTTCAGGCCCGCCCGCAGGTCGGCGTCGTTACGCAGCCGGATGACCAGCGGGAACTCCGCCAGCGCCGTCGTGTCGAACAGCCCTGTGGTGTAGAGGAGCTGCACGCCGAGGGCGTCCGAGACGGCGCGCTGGAGCTCCAGCAGATAGGTTGCGTTGGCACGCCCGATGGGGTTGTCGAGGAACAGCGTGCCGGCGTACCGGTGTTTGTCCCGGCCCCGGTCGTTGCTCCTGAGCGCCGCCATCGTGCAGTACAGGGCGATGGCCGCGGTGAGCAGCTGCCCACCGGAGAACACATCGCCCATCTGACCGACGGGGACCCGCTCGGCCCGCAGTACGGCGTCCGGCTTGAGGATCTCGACGGCGACGCCCTTGGGCTGAAGGGCCGCGCCGACCCCACGGAGCAGCAGTGACATGCCGTCGCGCCGCAGGTCGGAGTTCTTCTTCACGGCGGCCCGGGTCGCCTCGTCGATGACCTCGCCGAGCCGCTCGGTGAGGGTGCTCTGGTCGGGCTCCTCGAAGCGGATGCGCAGGAACTCCTGGCCGGACCACTCGCCGAGCCCCTCGGGCAGCCGGGAGAGCCGCTGGGCCGAGCGCAGGGTGGCGAGCGCGGACTCGACGAGCCCGCGCAGCCGGTCCACGATCGAGTCCCTGTTGCGCTCCAGCTGCTCCAGCTCGTCGGTCAGGACACGCAGACGGGGCGCGAAGGCGTTCGCCCACTTCTGCGCGTGCTCGGGCAGCGCGGAGGCGGGCAGTTCACGGATCTGCTGGCGGGCCGGGGTGCGGACCTGCTCGTAGCGCGTGGAGTTGGCGTGCCGGACGAGGATGTCACTGGCCTCGCGCACGGCGGACTCGGCGGCGGACAGGTCGGCGGCGCAGCCGCGCAGCGAGCGCCGGGCCTCGGCGGCCGACTGACGGGCCTCCTCCGGGGTGCCGGGGTAGGGCTCCGCCTCCTCCTGCTCCTCTTCGGGGGTGTGTTCGCGGAGCAGGTCCCGGAGCATCGCGGCGATCTCGTCGAAGCCGCCGGCCGCGTCCTCGGCGGCGCGGTGGCCGGCCAGGAGTTCGGCGTGGGCCTCGCGGGACCGGCTCAACGCCTCGGTGCGGGAGGCGAGTTCGGTCGTCGCGGTGCGCAGCAGCGCCTGGGCGTGCTCGGCGTCGCGCGGCTGGAGCTCCTCGGGCAGCTCGGTGTGGGTCCCGCCGTCCTCGGGGGCGTGCCGCTCGGTCTCGCCGCGCAGCCGACCGAGCTGCTCGCTCGCGGTGGACACCCGGGTCTCCAGAAGCTGCACCAGCTCCTCCGCACGCGCGGCGGCGGCCTGCCGGGACGGCCCGTCGGAGCCGTCGGGCGACTGGAGCAGCTGCTCCGCGCGCGTGCGGACCTTGTTGCTGAGCCGGTCCAGCTCGGTGCGGGCCCCGCTCTCGTCGCTCTCCGCGCGGGCCTGCTCGGCCCGCAGGTCCGCGCCGACGCCGACCTTCTCGTACAGCTGGGACGCCGCCCGGTAGGCCTCGCGGAGGGCAGGCAGGGACGCCTTGGACGCGTCCGTCCCGCCTTCCGGTACGTCGTCGGGGGCGCCGGCGATCTCGGCGCGTTCGGCGCGCAGCGCACGCGCGGTGCGGCGGGCGTCGTCGGCGGCGCGCTGGGCGCCGCGTCGGTCCTCGTCGGCGGCGCGGGCGCGCTCCAGGCAGGTCTGGGCACGGGCCTCCGACTCGGCGGCCTCGTCGGCGAGTTCGCGCACCTTGACCTGCCAGCCGGCGCGTTCGCGCAGCCGGAAGGCGAGGCCGGCCAGGGCGTCGGCGGCTCGCCGGGCCTTCTGCGCGGCCTCCTGGCGCTCGTCGCGCACCTGTGCCGCCTCGGCGGCGATCTCGTCGGCCTCCGCGCGCGCGGTCCGCGCCTCGGACAGCTCGGCCTCGGACTCCTCGGCGAACGCGCGCGCCTCCTCGGCGGACCGGGCCAGTTCGGTGAGCCGTCCGGCGGGACAGCCGGTACGCCAGGAGGCCAGTCGGGCGGCCAGCTCCCGGTCCTTGCCGAGCCGCGCGGCGAGCCGGCGGATGTCGTCGTCCCGCTCGGCCGCCCGCGCGCGCAGCGCCTGCCGTTCCTCGTCGGCGGCGTGCTCGTCGTGCATGGCGGGGTTCGGCGGGACGAGGAAGACGTCTGTGCTCTGCGCGTCGGCCGCCGGGGTCGGCGCCAGCAGGGCGGCGGCCGTACCGACCGCCACGGCCGAGCGGGGCAGCAGCGCCGCTTCACCGAGCGCCTCACGCGCGCGTGCGTGCGAGGCGGGGTCGGTGATGATCACGCCGTCGACCAGTTCGGGCCGCGCGGCGAGCACACGCGCGTGGTCGGCGGGGTCGACGGCCTGCGCGAGGTAGCGCCAGCCGGGCAGGGCGGGGATGCCGTGCTCGCCGAGGAACTCGACCGTGGCCAGCACGTCCGGGCCCGGCGGCAGCAGTCCCCCGTCGCCGAGCGCGCCGAGGATGCGGGAGTCGTCGGCGGCCGCGGTCCGCAGCTCGAAGAGCTGCCGTTCGGCGGAGGAGACGGCATCGTCGAGGAGATCGCGCAGTTCGTCGGCGCAGCGGTCCAGGTCCTCGGGGGCCAGCAGGGAGCCTTCGTCGTCGGGCTCGCCGTTGTGGCGTGGCTGCGGGATCCGCGGGCGGGCGCCGCCGCCGGTCAGACCGAGCAGCTCCGCGAGCCGTTCCTCGCCGGCCAGGGACTCGGCGAGCCGCAGCTCGGCCTCGTGGGAGCGGTGCGCGGCCGTCGCCGCGTCGGCGGCCCGGGCCGCGGTGAGCTCGGCGCGGGACTCCGTGGAGGCGGCCTCGCGCGCGTGCTCGGCGGCCCTGCGTGAGGCGTCACGCGCCGTGTCCCACGCGGCGACGGCGGTCTTCTCCGCGTCGCTGGCGGCGAGGGCCGCGCGGGCGGGGTCGGCGTCGGGAGCGCTGTCGTCGAGCCAGCCCGCGCGGACGGCCTCGGCGGTCTCCTGCTCGACCTCGGAGAGGCGCTGGCGCAGGTGTCCGACCTCGCTGCGGGCGCGCTGGGCGTCGGTGGCGGCGGACGTCGAGTCGCGGTGGGCGGACTCGCCGACCTCCTGGAGTGCCGCCGAGCGCTCCTCCTCCTCGTTGGCGAGGGACTCGGCGTTGTCGGCGGCCGCGTGCAGGGCCCGTACGAGGTCGACGGCTGCCCTGGCGCGGGCGGCGAGCGCGGGGGCGGCGTCGCGTTCGGCCTCCTGGATCGCGGCGGAGACGCGTGCGACCCGGTCGGCGGCGGCGCGGTGGCGCAGCACGGCTTCGGCGGCCTGCCAGGCGGAGTGCAGGGTGCGGGCGTCGGCGAGTTCGCGCTTCTGCGCGGCGGCGGACTTCTCTGCGCCGGCGAGCGCCAACGAGGCATGACGGTAGGCCAGTTCGGCGGCGATCAGCGCGCTGCGCTCCCGCGCGCTCTCGGAGTGCGTGACGGCGTAGGCGGCGGCCGTGACCCGCTGGGCGAGATCACCGGCCCGCGCCTTCTCCCGCAGGCCGCGCGAGGACAGCCGCCGGGCCAGCGCCCGGGTGCGGCGCTCGGCGCCGGCGTGGATGTCTCGCGCGCGTGCCCGCGCCTCGGCGGCCTCGACGATCCGCCCGAGCAGGTCCGCCGAACCGGCGGTGAAGTCCCGTTCGGCGATCAGCTCGGCGCGGCGGCCCAGCTTGTTGCCGAAGCCGCTGACCAGGTCGGCGAGCCCGTCGGTGTCCCGTGTGTCGGTCACCGCGCGCAGCAGCAGGTCGGTGAAGTCGGAGTCCTTCTTGACCGCGAAGAGGCCGGCGGCCTCACCCTCGTCGGCGTTCATCTCCCGCTGGTAGCGGAAGAGTTCGGGGTCCAGGCCCAGCTCGCCGAGGTGCTCGATCCACCGGTCGTGGATCTCCTCCCAGTGCACCTCCAGGTGCGGATACGCCTTCCCCGCCTCGGTGATGGCGTCCCGGAAGCCCTTCATGGTGCGCCGCCGCCCCCGCGCTCCGGAGGCGCCCTCGACGGGCGGGCGTACGGCGGTGGACTCGGCGACGGGCAGGTTGTCCAGGCTCAGCCCGGGCCCGGGCCGGAACGAGTACCAGGCTTCCGCGAACTTCCGCGGATCGTTGGACACCTGCCGCCCGCGCCACTCGCTCGCCTTGCCGACGACGACACACTCGCCGGTGAGCACGTGCTGCCACTCCAGCGCCACGTGTCCGCAGTCGTCGGCGAGCAGGAACTTCCGGAGCACGCCGGAGCTGGCGCCGCCGAGCGTGTTGCGGTGGCCCGGCAGCATCACCGAGAAGATCAGCTTGAGCAGGACGGACTTGCCGCCGCCGTTCTCCAGGAAAAGCACGCCCGCGGGCGCCGGCCGGCGCGGCGGGCCGACCGGCTCCTCCTCGAAGAACTCCGCCTGGGTGGGGGCGGGGTCGGGCACGATGTCGCCCACGCCCCGCAGGTCAAGCACGGTGTCGGCGTAGCGCGCACCGGCAGGCCCGATGGAGTAGAGGCGGACCCGGGACAGCTCGTACATGGCGGACTCTCGTAAGTCTTCGGCAGATCGGGGGGAGGCGCTTCAGATGGTCAGGGGCCCGAAGGCCCGTGAGCCCGGAAGCTCAAAAGCTCGGTGGCTCGGTGGCTCGGTGGCTTCAGGAGTGGAACGGCAGTCCGGCGTCGGCCACCAGGTCCAGGTCGTCGGTCTCCTCGGCGGGCAACAGCGTCGGAGAGCCGTCGGTGACCGGGACGACGCCCAGCTCCAGCAGCTCGGCCATGGCGGCACCGCCCGCCATGTCACGCACCTGGAGCTGATAGCGGGCGGTCGTCCGGTAGGTACCGCCGCTGTCGTCACCGGTCCGCTGGAGGAAGCCGGAGTCGGTGAGGAACGCGACGGCCTTGCCGACGATGCCGGTGGTCGAGCCGGCGAGTCTGCGGGCGTCCTTGGTGGCGCCGGTGGAACTGCGCCTGGCCCAGATCCGCCAGGCGGCCTCCAGACCTGGCGCGTCGGTCGCGGGGTCGGTGTTCTCGCCCTGCTCGTCCGCCCGCTCCTCCAGCCGACGGCAGGCCTGGCGTACGAAGGCGTCCACTCCGTTGACGCTGACCCGGCCGATGTAGCCGTCGTCGGCCAGGTCCTCGGGCCGGGGGAAGGCCATCGCGGCGACGGAGAGGTGCGCGAGCCCGTGCAGGAACCGGTCGCCGCCGTCGGCGGACGTACGACGCGCGTAGTCCCCCATCCGCACGGCGAACACCGAGTCCTCGGCGGCGGTCACCGCCATCCCCGCGCGCGGGGAGACCTCCAGCACGATCAGCCCGAGTCCGGTGGCCACGGCGTCGGCGAGCCGTGCGAACGCCGGGTCATCCCGGTACCGCCGCAGCAGCTCGGCGTACTCCTGGTCCCGCGCGGGCTGCAGCTTGGGCATCAGCCCGAAGGCGACGAGCCGCGCCGCGTCGGCGGCGTCGGCGGGGGTGACGGCGGCGTTCGCCGCCGGGGCGGGGGCCTCCGTGTCGCTCCACTCGACCTGCTCGGTCACAGCTTCGGCTCCTTGGTGTTCTCGTGCTCGTCCACTCGGTTCCCGACCCGGCTCATGCGGCCTCCGTGCGGTCGGCCGCCATCCCCGCGGCATCCAGCAGGGCGGTGCCGACGATGAGATCGGCTCCGCCGAACCCCGGGTCTTCCAGTTCCTTGCCGTCGTCCACGGCGAACAGCAGTTTCGCCTCGCCCTGGCGGTAGGCGGTGCCCACGGCCGGGCTGGCGGCGTGCACGGCCAGCAGTGCCACCAGGTAGGCCAGTTCCTCGCCGTCCTTGGCCCGCGCCTCCTCGAGCAGTCCCGACAGCCGTCGTGGCGCGTCCGCCGGCAGATCGAGCAGCTCCTTGGCCATCGCCAGCTGTTCCTCGCTGAACCGGCTGTCGTCGGGCGTCGCGATGAGGTCCGGCTCCGGCATCTCCGCGCCCAGGTGCTCCCGCTCCACCGGCGGCGTCAGCAGCAGGTCGACGAGGTCGCCCACTCGCACCGACACCGGCGTGCGCAGTCCGGTCCCGTGGGCGAAGAACGCGTCGGTGACCCGGACCGCCTGCTCCAGTGGCAGCGGCAGCACGGGGGTGACGAGGTGCCCGTACAGGTCGATCCCCGACGAGGTCATGGGTGTGGCGAAGGCCTGTCGGTCCTGCTCGGCACGGAACAGCGGGCCGGCCTCCAGGAGCCGGGACTGCAACTGGGTGTGCCGGCGGATGCAGTCCTTCACGATGTCGACGAGCTCGGCGGCCCGCCGCTTGTTCTCCGCGTCCTCGATCTCGTCGCGTGCCCTGCGGATGTTGGTGAGGATCGCGTTCTCGTGGCGGTAGCGGTCGGCGACGTGATCGAGGGCCTCGGCGATCATGTCGGGGACGGCGTTGAGCCAGTCCACCGCGCGCACGTTGCGCCGGGTCGCCTCCAGGGCGCGGCGCAGTGTCTCCGAGTACTGCACGGTGCGGTAGCGGGCCTGTTCGGCGGCGAGCTGGGCGTCGGCGAGGCGGCCGCGCCGGATGAGCACCTCGAGCTTGACCTCGGCGGCGATCTGCGCGCTGGTGACGTCGGTGTCGAGGGCGCCGACGAGGACGTTGACCGCCTCGTCGGTCGTGCGGAGGTAGACCGCGCCGTCGTAGCCGGGGACCTCTTCGATCAGCTTGAAGTCGTAGTCGCGGCGCACATAGGTGCCGTCCGGCGCGAACGTGCCGTACGCGGCGCGGAAGCCGCGGTCGACGCTGCCGACGTTGATCAGGTTCTCCAGCACCCAGCGGGCCACCCGCTCGTGCTCGGCGACGGGCCGCCGCGGGGCCTGCGCGGCGATGCGCGGCATGAGGCGGGCCACTATCTGGTCGTGATCGGCGCCGGTGTCGAAGTCCATGTTGAGTGTGACGAGGTCGATGGCGGCGAGGGCGATCTCCGCCATGCCGTAGACCGAGTACTCACCGGCGAGGTTGGCCTTGCGCGCGTCGAGGTCGTGGATCGGCGCGGTGCAGGCGAGCGCGCGCAGCCGCCGCGCCAGCCCCTCGTCGGCCGCCGGGCCCGGAGCGGGGCGCGGCGCCGCGCTGAGCTGGGGCGGAACACGGTCCGTCGACGCAGGCGAAGTCACGGTGCACAGACTAGGTCCTCGGTCTGACATCGACCCAAACGACGCGGATCGCCTCCGGCGGGAGGGCCGGACGACCACGGGTCGTTCTCCGGCTGCGGGCCGGTGGGGGCCGGTCGAGCCCCCGCGGCGGAGCCGCAGATCGATCACGGACCCGCGCCCCTACCGGGCACTGTCGCCCTCGACCCTTCGCCGGTAGGCCTCGAGTACGCGTTCCGACGAGTCGGCCAGGTAGACGGCCAGCAGCCGCTCGGCCTCCGCCGTGTCCTGGGCCTCCAGGGCCTGGAGGATCCGGCGGTTGCGCTGGAGGTACGGCTCGTGCAGCCGGCGCGGCTCGTCGACGAGGTGGAAGGCGAGGCGCAGCTCGGCGAAGACGCTGCGCATCAGCTCGTCGGTGCGCACGCTTCCGGCCAGGGCCACCAGTTCACGATGGAAGTGGAAGTTGGCGGTGCCCAGTCCTTTCCAGTCACCCTCGACGGCCGCGACCTGTCCTTCGGTGACGCTCGCCCGCAGGCCCTCCAGCGTGTAAGGGGGCTCCCCCAGCCCGCGCACCACGGCGCACTCGACGAGCGCGCGCGTGCGGTAGATGTCCTCGACGTCCTCGACGGTCAGAACCCGGACGAACACGCCCCGGTTCAGCTCGTGGACGAGCAGGCGCTCATGGGTGAGCAGCCGGAACGCCTCGCGCAGCGTGTTGCGGGAGACGCCCAGCGCCCCGCCGATGCTGTCCTCCGACAGTCGTGTCCCGGGCGGGAAGTAGCCCTCGGCGATGCGGCTTCTGAGGATGTCCGAAACCCGTTCGGCCGTACTCGTGCGGCCCAGGAGGGCGCGGTCGTCGGCCAGTCCCGCCAGCTGCTCTGCCATGCCCGGAATTCAACCGCAGACACGAGAACGAAACAACGTGGGTATTGAAGGATCGTTCAACGATCCTCTACCTTCCTTTCATGGCGCCGCCCATCCCCTCCGCGGCGACCGCCTCCGCACGGCACAGCTCACTCCCCGCACCCTCCGTCCTCCCTCAGCGAGGTGCCTCATGAGCACGCCCCCTCCACCCCGGACCCCGGCCACCGACACCCGCCCCGCCGACGCCGCTCCCTCCCCCGACGCCCCTCACTCTCCCGGCAGCGCTCCCGACGACGGCGCTCTGGCCTGGCTGCGGGCCCTCGGCCCGCGCGGCCGCCGCGCCTTCGCCGGCGCGTTCGGCGGCTACGCCCTCGACTCCTACGACTACTTCACGCTGCCGCTGAGCATGGTCGCGCTGGCGGCCTACTTCGGCCTGGACAGCGGCCAGACCGGCCTGTTCACCACCGTGACCCTGGTCGCCTCGGCGATCGGCGGCGCCGTCGCGGGGGTGCTGGCCGACCGGATCGGCCGGGTCAGGGCCCTGATGATCACGGTGATCACCTACGCCGTCTTCACCGTCGCCTGCGGCTTCGCGCCCGGCTACGAGACGCTGCTGGTCTTCCGGTCCCTCCAGGGCCTCGGTTTCGGCGGCGAGTGGGCGGTCGGCGCGATCCTGGTCGCCGAGTACGCGAGCGCGAAGCACCGGGGCCGCACCATCGGCGCGATCCAGAGCTCGTGGGCCGTCGGCTGGGGTCTCGCGGTAGTGGCGTACACGCTGGTCTTCTCGTTCTTCGGCGACGACGTCGCCTGGCGCGTGATGTTCTGGACGGGCGCCCTGCCCGCGCTGCTCGTGGTGTGGATGCGGCGCCGGGTGCAGGACGCTCCGGAGGCCACCGCCGCCCGCGAACAGAGCGCCGAGAAGGGCTCCTTCCCGGCGATCTTCAAGGGGTCACTGCTGCGGACCACGCTCTTCGCGGGCCTGCTCTCCACCGGTGTGCAGGGCGGCTACTACACCCTGGCGACCTGGGTGCCGACGTATCTGAAGTCGGAGCGCGGCCTGTCGGTGGTCGGCACCGGCGGCTATCTGACCTTCCTGATCTCGGGGGCCTTCCTCGGCTACCTCACGGGCGGCTATCTCACCGACCGGCTGGGCCGGCGCCGCAACATCTGGCTGTTCGCCCTGCTGTCCGCGGTGTGCATCCTGGCCTACGCGAACATCCCGAGCGGCGCGGACACCCTGCTCCTCGTCCTCGGTTTCCCGCTCGGGTTCTGCATGTCGGCGATCTTCAGCGGCTTCGGCTCCTACCTGAGCGAGCTGTACCCGACGGCCCTGCGCGGCACGGGACAGGGCTTCACCTACAACACCGGCCGCGCCGTGGGCGCCGTCTTCCCCACCACGGTCGGCTTCCTCGCCGACAGCTGGGGCGTGGGCGGCGCTCTGGTGTTCGGTGCGATCGGCTACGCGATCGCCGCCCTGGCGCTGCTGGGGCTGCCGGAGACCCGCGGAAAGGAACTGGAGTGAACCGTCCGATCCTCACGCAGGACAGCCGTCCGCCCCGCGTCGACGACCGTCCGGTCACCCTCCTCCACGAGCACGCGCACGCGTGGAGCCCCGCCACCGCCCGGGCCCGCTTCCGCGCGGGCCTGGCGGGCCCCACGGCCGGGGTCGCGGGCGGCCACACCCAGGTCAACCTGATCTCGGTGCCCGCGGACTGGGCGTACGACATGCTCCTGTTCTGCCAGCGCAACCCCAAGCCCTGTCCCGTCCTCGACGTCACGGACGCCGGTTCCTGGACGACCGCCCTCGCCGAGGGCGCCGACCTGCGCACAGATCTGCCGCGCTACCGGGTCTGGGCGGACGGGGAACCGGTGGACGAGCCGACGGACGTGCGCGCGTACTGGCGTGACGACCTGGTGTCGTTCCTGATCGGGTGCAGCTTCACCTTCGAGTGGGCGCTGTCCGGGGCGGGCGTCCCGATCCGGCACGTCGAGCAGGGGCGCAACGTCCCGATGTACGTGACGAGCCGCCGCTGCCGGCCCGCGGGGCGGCTGCACGGCCCCATGGTGGTTTCCATGCGTCCGGTGCCGCCGCAGCACCTCGCGGCGGCCATCCGCGAGAGCAGCCTGCTCCCGGCGGTGCACGGCGGCCCCGTACACTGCGGCGATCCGTCGGGACTGGGCATCGACGACCTCGGCCGGCCCGACTTCGGCGACCCGGTGGAAGCGGCGCCGGACGACATCCCGGTGTTCTGGGCCTGCGGAGTGACCCCGCAGGCCGTGGTGATGGCCTCGCGCCCGCCGTTCGCCCTCACCCACGCCCCAGGACAGATGTTCCTCACCGACGCCCGCGACGAGCAGTACCGCGTGGCTTGATAAGGAGATACGAAGGAACCATGACCGCGACGACCGCGATCGATCTGAACGCCGACCTCGGCGAGGGCTTCGGCCGCTGGCAGCTGACCGACGACGAACAACTGCTGTCCGTCGTCAGCAGCGCCAACGTGGCCTGTGGCTTCCACGCCGGGGACGCGATCACCATGCGGCGGGTGTGCGACCTGGCGGCCGAGCGGGGCGTGATGATCGGCGCGCAGGTCTCCTACCGGGACCTGGCCGGATTCGGGCGGCGCGCCATGGACGTGCCGCCCGCCGAACTGGCCGCCGAGGTGGCGTACCAGATCGGCGCCCTGGAGGTGTTCGCCCGGGCGGCGGGCGCGCGCGTGGCATACGTGAAGCCGCACGGCGCGCTCCACAACCGGGTCGTGCACGACGAGGAGCAGGCCGGCGCGGTGATCGACGGGGTGCTCCTCGCCGATGCCGCGCTGCCCGTGCTCGGGCTGGCGGGGTCGCGCCTGCTGGAGCGGGCCCGGGAGGCGGGACTCCCGGCCGTCCCGGAGGCCTTCGCGGACCGCGCCTACACCGAGGAGGCCACGCTCGTCCCTCGTGGGAGGGCCGGGGCCGTGATCACCGACCCGGACGCCGTCGTGGAACGGTCCGTGCGGCTGGCTCGCCTCGGACAGATCACTTCCCAGGCGGGATCGTCCATCGACGTACGCGCGCGTTCCCTGTGTCTGCACGGCGACACGCCCGGCGCGGTGGAGCTGGCCCGCCGGGTCAGGCGTGGACTGGAGGAGTCGGGCGTACGGGTGGAGGCCTTCGTATGAGCGTGCGCGTGCTGTCCGTCGGCGACGACGCCCTGCTCGTCGAGGTGGCGTCGGGCGCGGAGGCCGAGGCACTGCACGCGGAGTTGCTGCGTCGCCGCGGGGCGGGTCTGCTCAGCGTTCGCGAGATCGTCCCGGCGGCGCGGACCGTCCTCCTGAACGGTCTGACCGACCCCGGTCGGCTGGCGTCCGAGCTGGCCGCGTCCGACGTACCGCCGGCCCCCTCACGTGAACAGGCGGCCGTGGAAATCCAGATCCGGTACGACGGCCCGGATCTGGCCGAGGTCGCCGCCCACTGGGGCGTCCCGGAGGCGGAGGTGGCCCGCATCCACGCGGTCACCGAGTTCCGGGTCGCCTTCTGCGGGTTCGCGCCCGGCTTCGGATATCTGACCGGCCTGCCTGCGCGCTACGACGTGCCGCGCCGGGCGACCCCTCGCACCGCCGTGCCGGCCGGTTCGGTGGCGTTGGCGGGGCCGTACACGGGTGTGTACCCGCGTTCGTCGCCGGGCGGCTGGCAGCTGATCGGCAGCACGGACGCGGTGCTCTGGGACCACGCGCGCGTGCCGGCCGCGCTGCTGTCGCCGGGCACGCGGGTGCGCTTCGTCCCGGTGGGGCGGACGGGACCGGTGGGCACCTCATGAGCGACCGCGCAGTCTGCGTCGTCCGGGCCGGGGCGCTCACCACGGTGCAGGACCGGGGCCGCCCGGGACACGCGCATCTCGGCGTGCCCCGTTCCGGCGCTCTCGACGCGCCCGCGGCGGCCCTCGTCAACCGGCTGGTCGGCAACCCGCCCGACGCGGCCGTCCTGGAGACGACGCTCAACGGCTGCGCCCTCAGGCCGCGTTCCGACGTGACCATCGCGGTCGGCGGCGCGCCCTGCCGGGTCACGGTGGACGGCCGGCCGGTCGCCTGGGGCGCGCCCGTACGGGTACGCGCCGGGACCCTCCTGGAGATCGGACCGGCCGTCTGCGGCGTACGCACCTACGTGGCCCTGGCCGGCGGCGTCATCGTCGAGCCGGTCCTCGGCAGCCGGTCCACTGACCTGCTCTCGGGACTGGGCCCCGCGCCGCTCACGGACGGCGCCGTCCTGCCGCTGGGGCACGAACTCGTCCCGCACGCGCGCGTGGACGTCGCCCCGCAGCCTGCGCCCCCATCCGAACTCGTCCTCCGGGTGACGCTCGGCCCACGGGACGACTGGTTCACGCCGGACGCGCTCCGCGCCTTCACCTCGCGGACCTTCCTCGTGTCCTCGGCGAGCAATCGCATCGGACTGCGCACCGAGGGGCCCGTCCTGGAGCGTGCGCGCGGCGGTGAGCTGGCGAGCGAGGGCATGGTCCTGGGCGCCGTGCAGGTTCCGCCCGCCGGCCGGCCGGTGGTGTTCCTGGCGGATCACCCGACCACGGGGGGCTACCCGGTGATCGGGGTCGTCCGCGCGGGCGATCTCGCGGCGGCGGCCCAGGCCGTGCCCGGAACGCCGGTCCGCTTCGTGGCCGTGCGCCGAAGGTGACGCCGGAGCTGTCGTCGACGGTGTCGGCCGCTCCGGGCTTCAGGCGGCGTCCGGCTGCCGTTCCGCCACGGAGAGCGCGGCGAGCGCCGCGGACACCGCCGCGCAGGCCCGCAGATCGAGTCGGGCGCTCGTCCCCCGCGCGACGAAGCGCAGGCGTCTCATCCGAGGCCTCCGGGTGCGAGAGGACGCACAGGTGCGGTCACCGGTGCCGGGACCGGCACCGCCGCGTCGTGCGCCGTGAGGAAGGCGTCGACCGCCGTACCCCAGCCGAAGCACTCCGCACGCGCTCGTGCGGCCTCCCGGCGGGCCGCGAGGGGGCGCGCCAGGAGGTTCTCCACGGCGTCCGCGAACGCCTCCCCCCGGTCGGCCGCCGTGGCCCCCGCGGCGCCGATCACCTCGGGGAGCGCCGAGGAGGCGCTCGCGACGACGGGGGTCCCGCACGCCATGGCCTCCAGGGCGGCGAGCCCGAACGTCTCCGCGGGTCCCGGGGCCAGACACACGTCGGCCGCGGCCTGCAGGGCCCCGAGCGCGCCGCGGTCGGAGACATGCCCCAGGAACGTCACGGGCAGCCCGCGCTCGCGGGCCCGCTGCTCCAGCCGCGGCCGCAGCGGTCCGTCGCCCGCGACGACCAGGACCGCCCGCGCCCCGCGCCGCAGCAGCGCCTCCAGGGCGTCCAGCGCCGTGCCGGGCCGCTTCTCCACGGACAGACGTGTGCACATCACCAGCAGGGTCTCGTCCTCGCGCGCGTGACGGGCCCGCAGCCCGGCGTCGTACAGGGCGGGGTGCCGTTCGACGAGGTCGACGCCCAGCGGCGCCCGCACGACGTTCCGCGCCCCGATCCGCACGAACTCCCGCTCGGCGTACTCGGTGGTGCACACCACGCGCGCGTACGTGTGTGCCGTACGGAGGTTGAGCGCGTCGGCGGCGCGCCGGGCCGCACCTTCCGGCACGCCCCAGGTGCGCAGGACGCCGTCGGCGCTCTCGTGGGAGACCATCACGGCGGGAACGCGGGCCCGCCGGGCCCACCTTCCGGTCCAGCGCAGCGTCGTGCGGTCGGAGACCTCCAGGCGGTCGGGGGCGAGTTCCTCCAGCAGGCGGGCGACCCGCCGTTTGTCGGTCAGGACGCGGTAGCCGCCGGTGCCGGGCAGCAGCGGTCCCGGCAGGGTGATCACCCGCCCCTGCTCGGTCCGACGGTCGCTCTCCCGCTCGCCCGGCACGATCAGGACCGGCTCGTGGCCGGCCGCGCGATAGCCCTTGCCGAGTTCACGCAGGGCCGTGCGCAGACCGCCCGAGGCGGGGGCCACGAAGTTGGCGAGCCGCACGATCCGCAGCGGCCCGGCACTCGTGGAGGTGGGGCGGGCGGAGCCGTTGCCGCCGTCCGTGGCGCTCATGCCGCCACCACCGGTCGACGCGCGGCGAGCACGTCCTCGTAGTGGCCGACGAGCCGGTCGCCGACGGCGGCCCAGGTGCGTCCCGCGACCGTGGCCCGCCCGGCGGCGCCGTAGGCGGCCCGCCGCGCGGGGTCGGCCACCAGCGCCGCCACCGCGTCCTGCACGACGGCGGCGTCCCGGGGCGGGACGAGCAGGCCGGTACGCCCCTGGGCGACCAGGTCGAGGGGGCCGCCCGCGGCGGGCGCGACCACCGGCACACCGCTGGCCATGGCCTCCTGCACGGTCTGGCAGAAGGTCTCGAAGGGGCCGGTGTGCACGAACACGTCCAGTGAGGCGAAGATCCGGGCGAGTTCGTCGCCGGTGCGGTTGCCCAGGAAGACCGCGCCCGGCAGGGTCTCCTCCAAGGAAGGCCTGCTCGGTCCGTCGCCCACCACCACGACCCGCACACCCGGCAGCCCGCAGACGCCGGACAGCAGCTCGACGTGCTTCTCGGGGGCGAGCCGTCCGACGTAGCCGACGATCAGCTCGCCGTTCGGGGCAAGCACGCGGCGCAGTGCCTCGTCGCGGCGGTCGGGGCGGAAGCGCAGGGTGTCCACGCCCCGCGGCCACAGCTTCACCCGGGGCACACCGTGCGTGTCCAGGTCGTGCAGGGCCGCGCTGGAGGGGGCGAGGGTGAGGTCGGCGGCGGCGTGGACGGACCGTATCCGGCGCCAGGCGGCTGCCTCGCCGGCGCCCATGTAGGTGCGGGCGTAGCCGCCCAGGTCGGTCTGGTAGACGGCGACGGCGGGGATGCCGAGCCGGGCGGCGGCCGACATGCCCCGTACGCCGAGGATGAAGGGGCTGGCCAGGTGGACCACGTCGGCCCGGTGCTCGGCGATGGCGGCGGCGACGCGGCGGCTGGGGAGAGCGACGCGGACCTGGGGGTAGCCGGGGAGCGGAAGGGAGGGGACTCGGACGACGGGGCAGGGCGCTTCGGCGTCCGGCCCGGTCCCGGCGGCGGTGGCCGGGGCGACGACGACGGGGGCGTGACCGCGATCGACGAGGTGTCGGGCGGTCTGGAAGGCGCAATGGGCCACGCCGTTCACGTCGGGGGGAAAGGATTCGGTCACGATGACGACACGCATACCCGTGTTGTCGCCGCCCCGGACGTGGACGCGTCAAAGTGGATCTTTCCGAACGACAAACGTCCCGTGAGCGTTGCGCTGCGCAGGACGTGCGCGCGCTATACGTTCCGCGCAGGTCGGACGGCGTCCATGCCGGTCCGCCCGGCGGGCCATCGGATGTTCATCTGCCGGGCCGGCCGCCGCCAGGCTCCCCTCGGGCGGCGGCCTGTCCCGAGCTTCACATCGCGGACGCGGCGTCCGGTCCGATCCGGCTCCGCACGGCCGTCTGGACCTCCGCCTCCTCGGCCGGATCGGCGGCGAGCCGGCGCAGGCGCTCCACGACCCGGGCGTCACCGGTCTCGGCGTGCCGGGCGGCGATCTCCCGGGTGCCCTCCTCACAGTCCCAGAGACACTCGACGGCGAAGCCGGTGGCGTAGGAGGGGTCGGTGGCGGCGAGTGCGCGGGCGCAGCGCCCGCGCAGATGGGACGAGGCCGTCTCGCGGTAGATATGGCGCAGTACGGGTGCCGCGCAGACGATGCCGAGCCGTCCGGCGCCGTCGACGAGGGTCCACAGGCTCGGCGCGTCGCAGCCCTCTCCGCGGACGGCCTCGCGCAGCGCGCCGAGGACGAGATCGCTGTCCTGCGTGCCGCCCCGGCAGGCGAGCATGCGGCCGGCCGCGGCACCCAGCGGGTCGGGCCGGTGGGCCCAGCCGCGGGCCCGGTCCACGGCGGCGACGCTGCGCATGCGCTCGAAGGCGTCGACGGCGGCCTCGACGACGGGCGTCGAGCCGGTGGCCACGGCCTGCTCGATCAGGAGGAGGGCGTCGGGATCGTTGAAGTCGGCGAGGTAGCGCAGGGCGGTGCAGCGGGCTCCCTCGGTGCCGTCCTTGGCCGCCTGCACGATCTCGGCGCGGTCCTCGGGCCCGGCCACGGCGGACAGGCAGCGGGCGGCGGGCACATGGAGCGCGGCTCCGCGTTCGACGCCCTGCTGGGCCCATTCGAAGACGGCCTGGACGCTCCAGCCGGGGCGCGGTCCGCTCGGACTCATCTGCCGTTGCCAGCGGTCGAAACAGCCGGCCTCCTGAGCGGCACGCACGCGCGTGGAGATGTACTCGCGGGGGTCCTCGGCCCACAGCCGCCAGGGCCGTGGTTCGAAGGCGTCCCGTACGGCGGCGGCGAGTTCGGCCTCGCCCTCGGCATCGGTGGCGAACCGTGCGAGCACGGGTGCCGCGAGGGCTCGCAGACCGGCGTCGTCGTCGCGCAGGGCGAGTTCGTCCAGGGCCCAGGCCCAGTTGGCTCCTGAGGCCGCGTACCGGCGCAGCAGGGCCAGGGCCTCCCGCCTGCCGTAGGAGGCGAGGTGGCCGAGGACTGCCAGGGCCAGGCCCGTGCGGGACTCCTCGGTGTCGAAGAAGTCCTCGACATCGAAGAGGTGGGCCTCGATCTCGTCCAGCTCGCCGTGCAGATCGAGGTAGAGACGGGCGTAGTAGAGGGAGCGGTTCTCCACCTGCCAGTCGTGGCGGGGGTCCCGCAGCACACAGTGGTTGAGCGCCGCGAGCGCCTCGGCTCGCGGAGCGGTGAGCGCGTGCAACGTGCCGTCGCCGCGCCCCCTCTGGAGCAGGCCGAGCAGCGTACCGCTGGGCGCTATGACCGGATCGAACATGGGAAACAGCCTCACATCAAGCGTCGACGCAACCGGGGACGTGCATTACCTGGCCGCGTGACAACACGTCGGGGCGCCCGCCGTTTCCTGCTTGCTGTAGACCATTTTCCTCTGCCTCTCGTCGGTGGCCCATGCGGACCGCGTCACGGCCCGCGCGGTGCGGCAACACCTGCCCAGCCATCGCGTCCGTGAATCACGACGTCATGATGACCCGGCTGTTCTACCTGCCGCGACCGAAATTTCCGGCGGCCTTGTACCGCCTCCCCCGTGGTCGTCGATTTACCTGGTCAGGAACTCTCGTTGACCTGCTCGCAACCGTCGGCTCAGTGCACGCCGAACAGCTCGAGCAGCTCCGCCCTGCCGAACATGCGAGCGGTGTCGACGGCCGACGGGGTCCCCTGGGAGGGGTCGGCGCCGGCCTCCAGCAGGACCTTGATGACGTCCGTCTCGCCCTTGAAGGCCGCCCCGGCGAGCGGGGTCTGGCCTCGGTCGTTGATGCGATCGGCCTCGGCGCCGCGGGCCAGCAGGGCCCGGACCGCGTCGGCGTGGCCGTGGTATGCGGCGAGCATCACCAGGGAGTCGCCGCGGTCGTTGGTGAGGTTGGCCGGAACGCCCGCGTCGACGTACGCCACGAGCTCCTCGGTCCGGCCCCCGCGGGCCAGATCGAAGATCTTGGTCGCCAGCTCCACGACCTCGGGGTCGGGGCCTTCGCTCATCGGCCGGTCCGCCTCTCCACTCAACCGTTCAGGTGAATCGCCAGCGTACTGGCTCGTCGCAAACATGGCCGGTCCCGTCGGCGGCAAAGATCACGGGCAGACCCGTTCGACGCAACTCTCCTGCTCAGGCAGCCCACCAGGCCTTCCGCCAGCCGGGGGAAATCGGCCGCATTTCACCCAGTTGCACCTTTTATAGTATGGATACATCCTGTGATCCTGGAAGTACTCATGGTGACTGTCCCCCGCGAACCAGGAGAACCCAAATGATCCTGTCCATGTCAGGCGTAGTGCTGCTCGGCATCATCGTCTTCCTCTTCTTCCGCAAGGACGGGCTCAAGGCGTCGCACGCCGTGGTCTCGGCCCTGTTCGGGTTCTACATGGCCAGCACGGCCATCGCCCCGAGCATCAAGGCAGGCGGCGAGAGCCTGGCGAGCCTCCTCGGCGGCATCAAGTTCTGACGCCGCCCGTCCCGTCCGTACGCACCTCACAGGAGACAGCAGTGGCCCGGCGCCCCCTTCCCAGCATCCTGAGCACAGGCAGCGCGCAGATCGCCCGGAGCCGGGAGCTGGCCCGGACGGCGGCCGACAGCGCCACCGATGTCCTCCATCCCCTGATCACGATCACCCGCGGACTGCGCCGGCTGGCCTCGGCCGGGCGGCGCAGGTGGGCCGAGACCCCCAAGGACAAGCGCGGACCGCTGCTGTTCCTGGTGGCCTCGTTGATCCTGGTCGTGGTGCTGGTGCCGTACGGCCCGCTGCTCGCCGTCATCACCCTGATGGCGGCAGCGGCCTGGCAGGGCAGGGACCGCACCCCACCGGCTCCCGACGGCCCCGACGAGTCGCAGATCCAGCGACTCCAGGTGCTGTACGAGGCCTTGGTACCGTACTTCTCGACGGCCGACGACCCCGCTCCCCTGTACGCCCACGGCGGCGACTGGGAGACCGTCTTCCCGACGCAGGAGTTCGACGACTCGGGCCGCGTAGCCCTCCTCGTGATCCGCTACCCGGCGTTCTTCCCGGACGGAGAGGCCGCCCCGCGCGCGCGGATCGAGCAGCTGCTCGCCGCGAAGTCCGGCCGTGGCCGCGAGTACCTCTTCGTCTGGGACGAGGAGGGCAACGAACTCACCCTCAGCGTCCTCGGCCCGCTCCCCGCCGACTTCGCGGCCCAACGCTTCGTCACCGCCCCCGGCGAGACCGTCCTGGGCTTCACCGACCCCTCCCGGGTCCAGCGCACGCTCCCCCTCGCCCACGGTGAGGAGCGGCGCGACGTACCACCCGTCGTCTGGCGCACCGGCGTCCGCTCCACCGAGCCTCACCTGCTGGCGGTGGGCCAGCCCGGCAGCGGCACCTCCACCCTGCTGCGTTCCATCGCCCTGCAGGCCCTCCAGCACGGCGAGGTGCTGGTGATCGAGGGCGGCAGCACCGGCGAGTACGCCTGTCTCGCCGGACGGGACGGCGTCCTGGGCGTCGAGGTCGGCTTGGCCGGAGCACTGGCCGCCCTGGAGTGGGCCGTGCACGAGACGGAGCGCCGGCTCATCGCCGCCAACCGCGCCCGGCAGGCGGGCGACCCGCCACCGGACGACACCAGGCACCCCCTGTGGATCCTGCTGGACCGCCCGACCGCCTTCACCCACCTGGCCGACACGGACGGCCGCACGGACCCGCAGTCCCTCCTCCAGGTCCCCCTCCGGCACGGCCGCGCGGTCGGGGTCACGGTGGTGGTGGCCGAGCAGTTCGACGCCCTGGACTCGCTGAGCGACGCCGTACGGCAGCACACCCGCGCGCGGGTCGCGCTCGGGCCGGCGTCGAAGCAGCAGCTGGAGGCGGTCCTCGGCGCACCCCCGCACACCACGCCCGTCGACCACACACCGCCGGGACGCGGATACGCCCGGCTCGGTTCGGGGCCGGTGCACCGGCTCCAGGTGCCGGCGACGCCGGACCCGTACGACGACGCGACGAGCGACGCCCATCGGCAGGCGGTGCTGGACCTCCTGCCGCCGCGCTCCACCCCGGCCGACACGGAGACGTTGCCGCCGGCACCGGGCGAGGTCGTGCTCACCAAACGCGTGGACACGGACGCCGAGGCCGCGAAGGCCACGGGCGCCGACGCCTTGGCGGCCGACGCAGTGGGCGCGGAGCAGGTGTCGAGCACGGGCGGGTGACCGCTCCCGCCCGCGTTCTTCTACGCGACGAACGTGCGCGGCCCCTCGGCGCCGACCGTCCCCCCGCTCTCCACGATCCGGGCCGCGGCCGCCAGCCGGGCGGCCGCCTCCTCCGCCACCGCGCCTCCCACGGTGAACGGCAGCCGCACATACCCCTCGAAGGCGCCGTCGACGCCGAACCGCGGTCCGGACGGCACCCGCAGGCCCACCCGCTCCCCCGCCTCGGCGAGCCGTGACCCGGAGAGACCCCCGGCCCGCACCCACAGCGTCAGCCCGCCCTCGGGCACGGCGAACTCCCACTCAGGCAGCTCCCGGCGCACCGCCGCGACCAGGTCGTCCCGGTTCTGCCGGGCCTGGTGGCGGCGCAGCTCGACGGCCTGTTCCCAGCCGCCGGTGCTGAACAGCCAGTTCACCGCCAGCTGCTCGAGCACCGGTGTGCCCAGGTCGGCGTAGGCGCGCGCGGCGACGAGGCTGCGGATCACGTCCGGGGCCGCGCGCACCCAGCCGATGCGCATCCCGGCCCAGAAGGCCTTGCTCGCCGAGCCCACCGTGATCACCGTCGAGCCCGCGGGGTCGAAGCCGCACACGGGCCGGGGCATCTCGACACCGTCGTCGAGCCACAGTTCGCTCATGGTCTCGTCGGCGACCAGCACGGTCCCGGCGGAACGGGCCGCCTCCACGAGTCGGCGCCGCTGGTCCTCGTCGGCGAGCGCGCCGGTCGGGTTGTGGAAGTCGGCGACGACATACGCGATGCGCGGCGCGGCCTCGCGCAGGACCTGGCGCCAGCGGTCCATGTCCCACCCGGCGAGCCCCTCGGCCATCGCGACGGGCACCAGGCGCGCACCCGCCTCACGCATCAGCTGGAGGATGTTGGCGTAGGAGGGCGACTCGACGGCGATGCGCTCGCCGCGCCCGCCGAACAGATGGCAGATGGCGTCGATGGCGCCCATCGCGCCCGTGGTGACCATGATCTGCTCGGGCATCGTCGGGATCCCGCGCGCGGTGTACCGCTCGGCGATCATCGACCGCAGCGCGGGCAGGCCCGCCGGGTAGTCGCCGTGCGTGTGGGCGTACGGCGGCAGCTCCTCCAGCGCGCCCCGCACCGCCCGGGTGAGCCAGGGCTCGGGCGCGGGCAGCGCCGCGCAGCCCAGGTCGATGATCGAGCCGAGGGCTTCGGGCGGCAGGGGCTCCAGGCCGCGCGCCGGAACCGGGTTGCCGGCCGGGACGGCCGTCCAGCTGCCCGCGCCGCGCCGGGACTCCAGGAACCCCTCGGCGCGCAGCGCCTCGTAGGCCGCGGCGACGGTCGTCCGGCTCACGGACAGCGAGAGGGCCAGTTCACGTTCCGCGGGCAGGCGCGCGGCGACGGGGACACGGCCTTCCAGCACCAGCAGCCGGATACCGTCGGCGAGCGCCCGATAGGCGGGCGGCCGGCGCGACCCGGGGCCGGCCGGGCGGTCCTGCTGGGACTTGAGCAGCCGCGCGAGCTGCGCGGCCCCCACCGCCGAGGTCCACTGCGCCATGATTACCAGTCCACCTTCCCCGAATTGGCCATGGATGCCCTGCGCTTCCAAGCCACAGAGTGTCACGGGTCAGGCCACTACGACCACCAGGGGGATCCCTTGTCCGAGCCGCCACCGCAGGAGACACCCCCGCGGGATCCGCACGGCCACCTCGCCCGCCGGCTGATCCAGCTGTACGTCGGCCTCACTCTCTACGGCGCCAGCTCCGCCCTCCTCGTGCGGGCGGGGCTCGGTCTGGAGCCCTGGAACGTGCTGCACCAGGGTCTCGGCGAGCTCACCGGCCTGACGATCGGTGTCGTGTCGATCGTCGTGGGCGCGGCGGTACTGCTGCTGTGGATCCCGCTGCGCCAGCGTCCGGGACTCGGCACGGTCTCCAACGTCTTCGTCGTCGGCCTCGCGATGGACGGCACGCTCGCGTACGTCCCCGACGCGCACGGGCTCGGCCTCCAGGTGCCGCTGCTGCTGGCGGGAATCGTCCTCAACGGGGCGGCCACCGGTCTCTACATCGCCGCCAGCTTCGGGCCCGGCCCGCGCGACGGGCTGATGACGGGGCTGCACCGGCGTACCGGGCGTTCGATCCGGCTGATGCGGACGGCCGTGGAGGTGGCGGTCGTGGTGACCGGGTTCGCCCTCGGCGGCACCATCGGCGTCGGCACCGTGCTCTACGCGGTGACGATCGGTCCGCTCGCCCAGCTCTTCCTGCGGATGTTCGCCGTTCCCGCTGCACCGGGCGGCAGCACGGTCGTTGCCACCGGGACACCACAGGGAGCCATACTGCGTCCGTGACCAGCCTCATGACCCACCCGTATCTCGACCATCCGGGGCCCATCCCGTTCGCCCACCGCGGTGGGGCCGCGGACGGCCTGGAGAACACCACCGCGCAGTTCCGGCGCGCGGTCGAGGCGGGTTACCGCTATATCGAGACCGATGTGCACGCCACGCGGGACGGCAGGCTCGTCGCCTTCCACGACGCGACGCTGGACCGGATGACCGACGGCGCCGGCCGCATAGCGGACCTCCTCTGGTCGGACATGCGGCACGCGCGTGTGGCGGGCAAGGAGCCGGTGCCGCTCTTCGAGGAACTCCTGGAAACCTTCCCCGAGGTGCGGTGGAACGTCGATCTCAAGGCGGAGCCCGCCCTGCACCCGCTGCTCAACCTGATCGCCCGCACCGGCGCATGGGACAGGGTCTGCGTCGGCTCGTTCTCGGAGGCACGCGTGGTGCGGGCCCAGCGGCTGGCCGGGCCGCGCCTGGCGACCTCGTACGGCACCCGGGGCGTGCTCAACCTGCGGCTGCGGTCCTGGGGCGTGCCCGCGGCGCTGCGTCGCTCGGCGGTCGCCGCACAGGTGCCCGAGAGCCAGTCGGGCATCCGGGTCGTGGACCGTCGCTTCGTCCGGGCCGCCCATGCGCGCGGGCTCCAGGTGCATGTGTGGACGATCAACGATCCGGATCGGATGCACCGGCTCCTGGACCTCGGGGTCGATGGCATCATGACCGATCACATCGACACGTTGCGCGAGGTCATGGAGGACCGCGGCGTCTGGGTCTGACCTCGGGCCCGTCGCCCGCGCGCGACGGCGGCAGCGGGAAGCGAGGGCACGGGTGGACATCGACACCGTGCGGACGGCGGCGTCCGACGAGGCCGCCGAACGGCGGCGCGAGCAGCGCGGCTGGTACTTCTACGACTGGGCGTGCTCCGTCTACTCGACGAGCGTGCTCACCGTGTTCCTCGGCCCGTACCTGACATCGGTCGCCAAGCGGGCGGCGGACGCCGACGGGTACGTGCATCCGCTGGGCATTCCGGTGCGGGCGGGTTCCTTCTTCGCGTACTCGGTGTCCCTGTCGGTGATCGTGGCCGTGCTGGTGATGCCCCTGGTGGGTGCGGCCGCCGACCGCAGCGGCCGCAAGAAGCCCCTGCTGGGCGCCGCCGCCTATGTGGGCGCCGCGGCCACGACCGGCATGTTCTTCCTGGGCGGCGACCGCTATCTGCTGGGGGGCGCGCTGCTGATCGTGGCGAACGCGGCCCAGTCCGTGGCGATGATGCTCTACAACTCCTACCTGCCGCAGATCGCCCCGCCCGAGGAACGCGACGCGGTCTCCTCCCGGGGGTGGGCCTTCGGCTATGCGGCGGGCTCGCTTGTCCTGGTCGTCAACCTGGTGCTCTACCTCGCGCACGACTCCTTCGGCGTCTCCGAGTCGACGGCGGTGCGGATCTGCCTGGCCTCGGCCGGCCTGTGGTGGGGCGGCTTCACGCTGATCCCGCTGCTGCGGCTGCGCGACCGGCCGACCGCCGCCCGGGAGGCGACCGCCCGGCCGGATCCGACGGACCGGACGGCCCGCACGGCTCCTGGGCTGCGTCAGCTCGCGGCGACGGTCCGCGACATGCGCCGGCACCCACTGACCCTCTCCTTCCTCCTCGCGTACCTGATCTACAACGACGGCATCCAGACCGTGATCTCCCAGGCCTCGGTCTACGGCTCCGAGGAGCTCGGTCTCGGCCAGTCCACGCTGATCGGCGCCGTCCTGCTGGTGCAGGTGCTGGCCGTGGCGGGCGCGCTGGGCATGGGGCGGCTGGCCCGGACGTACGGCGCGAAGCGCACGATCCTCGGCTCACTGGCGGCCTGGACGCTCACCCTGGGCGCCGGCTACTTCCTGCCGGCCGGGGCGCCGGTCGGTTTCTTCCTGCTGGCGGCCGCGATCGGCCTGGTCCTCGGCGGCAGCCAGGCGCTGTCCCGCTCCCTCTTCTCCCATCTGGTGCCGCCCGGGAAGGAGGCCGAGTACTTCTCGGCGTACGAGATGAGCGACCGCGGCATGAGCTGGCTCGGCCCGCTCCTGTTCGGCGTCACCTACCAGCTGACCGGGAGCTACCGGGACGCGATCATCTCGCTGGTGGTCTTCTTCGTCGTGGGCTTCCTGCTGCTCGTCCGGGTGCCGGTACGGCAGGCGATCGGCGACGCGGGGAACCCGGTGCCCGAGAAGATTTAGCGCTCAAGGCGAAAGGGCGGTAGTGTACGCGTTTGGCCTGCCAGGCGTACCGTTACTGCGCGTCAAAGATGCCGAAACGCTGGGTGACATCTCCTTTCAGATGTGACAAACCGGGCGCCGGTGGGTACTGCACTGGTTGACAAGACCGCGGCTACGACGGCGACGCATGACCCGGAACGGGACTCCGAACGGGAATCTTTACCGCCGACCGGACGTTGACCGGATGACGACGACAGCGACACCTGTCCTGTGGGCGACAAGCCCGGGAGGCACGATTCATGAGTGAGCGAGCTCTTCGCGGCACGCGCCTCGTGGTGACCAGCTACGAGACGGACCGCGGCATCGACCTGGCCCCGCGCCAGGCCGTGGAGTACGCATGCGAGAAGGGGCACCGGTTTGAGATGCCCTTCTCGGTCGAGGCGGAGATTCCGCCGGAGTGGGAGTGCAAGGTCTGTGGAGCCCCTGCACTCCTCGTGGACGGCGACGGCCCTGAGGAGAAGAAGGCCAAGCCCGCGCGTACGCATTGGGACATGCTGATGGAGCGGCGGACCCGCGAGGAACTCGAAGAGGTCCTCGAGGAGCGGCTCGCCGTTCTGCGGTCCGGGGCGATGAACCTTGCGGTACATCCCCGTGACAGCCGTAAAAGCGCATAGCCCCAAGGGGCTGTGACCAGCTTCACAGCGCACGACAACGACCGCGGGCGCCGTACGTGAATCACGTACGGCGCCCGCGGTCGTCGTGCTGCCCTCTGCGATGCAGTGCCGCCCGCTACGGGCAGGGCAGTGAGGGCGAGCGTCTCCCCGGCCCCCAGGGCTGGCCGGGAAGCCGATCAGCCCCGTGACTCACACCGGCCCGACCAGGCCCCCTGGCCCCCTGGCTCACTGCTCGTCCCTGATGACCTCGCCCTGCACCACCTTGCCGTCCGGGCGGTGGATGCGGGCCTGCTGGAACGCGTCTCCCAGCGTGCCGGGCGTGGCCGCGGCCGCCCTCAGCTTGCGCTCCCCATAGCCACTGACCGCCTTCTGGACCGGCGGGAGCAACAGGAGCAGGCCGATCACGTCGGATGCCAGGCCCGGGATCATCAGGAACAGGCCGCCGAGCATCATGAGGCCGTTGCCGCCCCGGTCGGAGGAGGCCGTGCCGCGCTGAAGCGCCTCGTTCAGGTTCCGGAAGGCCCGGCGACCCGCCCGTTTGATGACCACGGCGCCCAGGACGAACCCGGCGGCCAGAAGCAGGAGGACCACCAGCCCGCTCGTCGCGCCCGCGACCACGGTCAGCAGCCAGATCTCCAGCACCAGCCATGCGGCCAGCCCCAGCGGCAGGAACGTCCGCAGGCGGGAGCGGCGGGGCTGGGCCGGGGGCCGGGCGGGTGTCTGGTACGCGGGGGTCGGAGAGCCAGTCGTCATGCTCCCAGTGTGCCCGGAACAGGCTCAGAGCGGCATAAGGGGAGGATCAGCCGTTGCTGTGGGACTCAGCCGTCGCCGTGAGAGGCGGCGGGCGCCTGCGGGCGCTCCGGACGGTCGGCGCTCCGGCCCGTGATCTTGCCGAACCGCTCCCCCACACCCCAGGCCGTGACCCGCCACAGGGCCTCGACGAGGATGTCCCGGCTCATCTTGGAGTCGCCGTGCTCCCGCTCGACGAAGGTGATGGGGACCTCGATGACGTGGAAGCCGGCCTTGACGGCACGGCGGGCGAGGTCGACCTGGAAGCAGTACCCCTGGGAGGCGACCTCCTCCAGGCCGAGGCCCTCCAGAGTCTCGCGGCGGAAGGCACGGTAGCCGCCGGTGATGTCACGCAGCGGGAGGTCGAGGGCGAGGCGGGAGTAGAGGCTGCCGCCGCGGGAGATGACCTCACGGGACTTGGGCCAGTTGACCACCCGGCCGCCCGGCACCCAGCGGGAGCCCAGGACCAGATCGGCGCCCTTGAGCGCGGTGAGCAGGCGGGGCAGTTCCTCGGGCTGGTGGGAGCCGTCGGCGTCCATCTCGATCAGCACGCCGTAGCCGTTCTCCAGGCCCCAGCGGAAGCCCGCGAGGTAGGCGGCGCCGAGGCCCTCCTTGCCCTTGCGGTGCAGGACCTGGACCTGGTCGTCACCGACGGCCAGCTCGTCGGCGAGCTTGCCGGTGCCGTCGGGGCTGTTGTCGTCGGCCACGAGGACGTGCGCCTCGGGGACGGCCTCGCGCACCCGGCCGACGATGGTCTTGATGTTCTCCGCCTCGTTGTAGGTCGGGATGATCACCAAGGCCGTGCCGAGCGGACCGAACTGCCTTTCCCGGTCCTGTGCCGCGAGGGTCCCGTCGCCGTCGTTCACTACTGCCCCTTCAAGTCCGTACGCAGGGGACCACCATAGTGGCCGCCGCCTGCGGTGACGTGACGGGAAGTACGTAAGGTGGTGTCGAACCCGCGAAAGCGGGGTAAGAACGTGCCTTTGGGCTTGTATGTACGCACCTGCCCCGTAGGGGTGAGCGCGAGCGGGGGTCGGCACGGGCCTGCTGCGGATGGGGGCCCGGCGCTCTTCGGGCCGGCCCGGGACCCGCTGGCTGCGGGTCGACCGAAAGCCGTTGTCTACTGAGCGCCCGGGCCCCATCCGGGTCACACCTCCCCGACCGGCCGGAACTTCCCTCGCTGCGGCGCGGGCGCTGAGCCTGGCTGCCAGTGGCGGTGCGCCGGTACGGCTCACCGTCCCTGACCCAGCGGCGCCGCGGCGAGTGCGCGGGCGTTCCCCGGGCGGGGCGTCCGGTGGTGGACTCCGCCGAACCTACCGGCCCCCCGCCATCGGCTGTCAACAGCGGCTTGACCTGCGGATCTTCCGTCAATGCCCAGGTCAGCGCGGAGAAGACACCGGGCGTATGTCGACAGGCGGACGGGTGATCTTCCGCGGGCCGCCCCGGGAGATCACTCGCTCGGCCGCAGGAACACGGTCCGGCCGCCCACCACCGTACGCAGGCACACCGGGAGGTCGCTGCCGGGGGTCAGGTCCGGCAGGCCGGGGGTGCCGGAGCGGGGGTCGGTGGACCAGCGGGCGACCCGGTCGTCGGGGGCCTGGACGACCAGTTCCTCGGTGCGCCAGACCGCGTAGTCGGCGGGCGCGCCCGGGACCAGGACGCCCGCGTCGTCCCGGCCGATCGCGCGCCAGCCGCCGCGCGTGTGGGCCGTGAACGCCGCGCGGGCGGACACCCGGTGCTCGGGGGTGCGGTGGAAGGCGGCGGCGCGGACCGTGCCCCAGGGGTCGAGGGGGGTGACCGGGCTGTCCGAGCCGAAGGCGAGCGGGACACCCGCGCGCAGCAGGGCCGCGAAGGGGTTCAGGGTGCGCGCCCGCTCGACGCCCAGACGCTGGGCGTACATGCCCTCCTCGCCGCCCCACAGGGCGTCGAAGGCGGGCTGGACGGAGGCGGTGAGGCCGAGTTCGGCGAAGGCGGCGATGGTCTCGGGCGTGAGCATCTCGGCGTGTTCGATGCGGTGGCGGGCGGCGCGGATCCGGGCGAGCCCGACCTTCTCCGCGGCGGCGCGCACGCCCTCGACGACGGCGGTCACGGCTGCGTCGCCGATGGCGTGGAAGCCCGCCTGGAGGCCGGCCTCGGTGCAGTCCGTCACATGCGCGGCGACGTCGGCGGCGTCCAGGTAGCCGGTGCCGGTGTGGTCGGCGTCCGTGTAGGCGGCGTGCAGACAGGCGGTGTGGGAGCCGAGGGCGCCGTCGACGAACAGGTCTCCGGCGGCGCCGAGCGCGCCCAGCCGCCGGGCCTTGTCGACGTCCCGCTCGGCCCAGTAGCCGACGACCCGGGGGCCGGGCTCCTCGGCGGCGAGCCGCAGCAGGTCCGTGAAGTCGTCCTCGGAGGAGATCTCGGGTCCCGCGCACTCGTGGACCGAACCGATACCGAGGGAGGCGGCGTGCGCGAGGGCGGCCCGCTGGGCCTCGGCGCGCTGGGCGGGCGTCACGGCTGCGAACGCGGCGGCACGGACGGCGTGGTGGGCGTCCCGGGTGAGCGGCGCCCGGTCCGCGAAGCCCGGCTCGGCGCGGGCCCGGGGTGCCAGTTCCAGCAGGGCGGTGGTGACCACGGCGGAGTGGACGTCGATCCGGCTGAGGTAGAGCGGTCGGCCGCCGGTCGCCTCGTCCAGTTCCTCCCGTCGGGGCGGGCGGCCCTCCGGCCAGCGGGAGGCGTCCCAACCGTGCCCGAGCAGCACCTTGTCCTGCGGACGGGCCGCCGCGAAGGCCCGCACGAGGGCGAGGGCGGCCGCCAGGGAGGGGGCGGTGGAGAGGTCGAGACCGGTGAGCGCGAGGCCGGTGGACGTGGTGTGCACATGGGCGTCGGTGAACGCCGGGGTGACCAGGGCTCCGTCGAGGTCGACCACCTCGTCGACGCCGTCCGCGAAGGCGTCGGCGGCGCCTTCGGAGCCGACCCAGGCGACCTGGCCGCGTTCGACGACCATCGCGGTCGCGAACGGGTCGGCAGGGCTGTGTACCTCTCCTCGGCGGAGCAGGACGGTCTTCGGCTCGGCGGTGCGCTCACTCATGGGGAACAGTCTCGCGCCTCGCCTCGGCGGCTCGGCACGCGGACCCCTCGGATCCCCTCAGATGCGGGGCGGCCGGGCCTCGTACGGGGTGGACAGCACGACCGTCGTACGCGTCGACACGCCGGCGAGCGCCCGGAGCCGCCCGAGCAGTTCCTCCAGCTCGTGCGGGGTGGCCACGCGCACCTTGAGGATGTAGTTCTCGTCACCGGCCACGCTGTGGCAGGCCTCGATCTCCGGTACGCCGGCCAGCCGCTCGGCGATGTCGTCGGGGGCGCTGGGGTCGAACGGTTTCACCGAGATGAAGGCGGTCAGGGGCAGCCCGATGGCCTCGGAGTCGACGACGGCCGCGTATCCGCGGATGACACCGCGCTGTTCCAGTCGGCGCACCCTTTGGTGCACGGCCGAGGTGGACAGGCCCGTGGCCTTGCCCAGATCGGTGTAACTCATCCGCCCGTCCTTGACGAGCAGCTGCACGATTTGTCGGTCCAGCTCCTCCATGACGCAAGAACTTACCGTGCGCGCGATCTCCGCGTATACCTATGCAGCCCAGGTCATAGCCGGTTCGTGATGTGGCCCAGAGTCGACGGCGGCCGGGTACGCGTCGCTCGGCCGCTCGACCGAACCTCGAGGCATCTGCAAGCGGCATGTGACGAATGCCACAGCCATCCCCAACTCTTCGTGATGTCCTCGTGATTACCGCCGAGACGGGGCGGGAAGTGCTTGCTGTGGTCGAGGCCGCAGTGCCTTCACGGCCCAGCCCGAGGGGGAGAATCCCATGCAGAGTCCTAAGCGCCCTGGTCGCACCGCGCCCAAGCGGCTCCAGTCCGTCGTCGAACCCGAGCCGGAGGGCGTCGAACCCGACGCGGACTACTCCGACGGCTTCGACGTCGACGACGCCGATCACTTCGACGCGTACGACACCTTCGAGATGTACCGGGTGATCTGCCCGGACTGTGCGCAGCCCATCGCGCTGCTGGCGGACGAGGAGGTCCTGCCGGAGCACGCGCTGTGCGCCTCGCCGTGGAACCCCTTCGGGCTGACGGTCTGCGCCGGGACGGGACGGGGAGCCTCCGAGGCCCGGCCCGCGGACGAGTCCGTGGAGCCCCAGGAGCAGGACACCGCGCTGCTGTTGACGCTCCCTCAGGGGCTGGACTGGCGCACCCAGCCCTTCTCCCACGTCGGCGGCCCGGGCTCGCGCCCGATGCGCGTTCCGACGATGCGTCGCCTGGCCGCCTGAGCGCCGCTCCCGCGCCCGTCTCACCGGCTCGACTCCCGTAGCTGCCCTGCACCATGGCCGGCAGGTCGCCGTGGTGCAGGATCAGTGCGCCCGGAGCGACCGGGAGACCGGCGCGGGCGAAGTGCCCCTGCCGGTGGGCGGTGCGCGGCGGCACGTCGCGTCAACCTTTCCGCTCCGTAAGGGATTTGACGGGACGTCGGGTTGCGCCTGCCGACCGGTCGCGGCTTCGCGCCAAAACCGGGGGCACTCCCCGAACTCACGCTCGACCATTTCCGCCGGTGACCTGTCCGCCGGCTTCGCGTTGCCCTGGTATGGCCCCCACCCAGTCAGTCGCGCCCGGGCGTCACCGCCAGCTCTTCGCCCCCGCGCGTCCGGAACCCGTCCGGGCAGAATCGCTTCCGCTGACCCCGCCACCCCCGCAGGACCCGCCCATCTACCGCGACCTGCTGCGCACCTGGGCGGACCGGGGCCGCACCCTGCCGGGACGCCACGACCCGGAGTGGGTACGGCTGGCGGCCCCGCAGGTGCGGCCGGGACAGTTCAGCGGGTTTCCGGACCCAGCAGGTGACGGGCGATGACCATCCGCTGGATCTGGTTCGTGCCCTCGACGATCTGCAGGACCTTGGCCTCGCGCAGATAGCGCTCGACGGGGAAGTCGGCGGTGTAGCCGTACCCGCCGAGGACCTGGACGGCGTCGGTGGTGACCTGCATGGCCGCGTCGGAGCAGTGGAGTTTGGCCATGGCCGCCTGCCGGCCAAACGGCCGTCCGGCGTCTGACTGCCGCGCGGCCTCGAGGTACAGCGCCCGGCCCGCCTCGATCCGGGTCGCCATGTCGGCGAGCAGGAAGCGCAGGCCCTGGAAGTCGGCGATCGGGTGCCCGAACTGCCGCCGCCGCCTCGCCCAGCCGACGGCCTCGTCGAGGGCCGCCTGGGCGAGACCGACCGAGCAGGCCGCGATGCCGAGCCGCCCCGAGTCCAGCGCGGCCAGGGCGATCGCGAAGCCCTGGCCCTCGTCGCCGATGCGCCGGGCGTCGGGGATCCGTACCCCGTCGAGGTGCACCTGGGCGGTGGGCGACCCCTTCAGCCCCATCTTGCGCTCGGGGGCCGCGACGCTCAGTCCCGCGGCGTCACCGGGCACCAGGAAGGCGGTGATCCCCGCCGCGCCCGCGCCGCCGGTCCTGGCCAGGACGGTGTAGAAGTCGGCGAGCCCGGCGTGGGTGATCCAGGCTTTGGTACCGCTGATCACCCAGTCCCCGCCGCGCTCCCGCACGGCCCTGGTCCGCAGCGAGGCCGCGTCCGACCCGGAGGACGGCTCGGAGAGGCAGTACGCGCCGAGTTGCCCGCCGCCGAGCATGGCGGGCAGGTGCGCGGCCCGCTGCGCGTCCGTGCCGTGGGCGGCGAGCGCGTAGGAGGCGAGCGTGTGGACGCTGACACCCAGCCCCACGGTGAGACGGGCCGCGGCGAGCTCCTCGACGACCTGGAGGTACACCTCGTAGGGCTGGTCGCCACCGCCGTGCGCGGAGTCGTACGGCAGGCCGAGCAGCCCCGATGCGGACAACAGGGTGAACAGCTCGCGTGGGAAGCGCCCGGCGTCCTCTTCCTCGGCGGCGGCCGGGGCGATCTCGCGCCGGGCGATGTCACGCACCAGCGCCATGAGTTCCCGGGCTTCGGCCGTGGGCAGGGAGCGGTCCACCGAAGGCGGCGCGCGGTCGGGCATGGCGACTTCCTCCTCCCGGACTGACCAGCGGCTTCGCGCTGTGAGTATGCCCGCGGGACACCGCCGCCGCACGGGCGGACCGCCGCAGGGACGGCAGGACGGACGGTCGGCCGATTGGTCCGAACCATTGACCGAAGTGGTCTAGTCCTCCTACCGTTTCGCTCCAACGCTTCCCCGCGTTCATGCCAATCGGCGTGCGATCCCCTCTCTGTCCCTGCGAGGAGACACCCGATGCACACCCCGCTCCGCCCCCGCGCCCGGTTCCGGACGCTGCTGTCCGCCGTCTGTTGCGCCGCGCTCGGCGCCGCCCTGCTCGCCGGCGCGGGCACCGCCACCGCCGGCGAACCCCGCCCCGCCGAGGCCCGCGCGAACGGCTCCAAGGTCGTTGGCTACTTCACCGACTGGGGCATCTACGACCGCCGGTACTACGTCAGGAACATCGAGACGTCCGGCTCCGCGGACCGGCTCACCCACATCAACTACGCCTTCGGCAACGTCACCGACGGCAAGTGCGCCCTGGGCGACTCCTGGGCGGACACCGACCGGCCGTTCACCGCCGAGGAGTCCGTGGACGGCGTCGCCGACACGGCGGACCAGCCGCTCAGCGGCAACTTCAACCAGCTGCGCAAGCTCAAGAAGCTGCACCCGAAGCTCAAGGTCATCTGGTCGTTCGGCGGTTGGAGCTGGTCGGGCGGGTTCGGCGAGGCGGCCGGGGACCCGGCGGCCTTCGCCAGGTCCTGCCACGACCTGGTCGAGAACTCACGGTGGGCGGACGTCTTCGACGGCATCGACATCGACTGGGAGTACCCGAACGCCTGCGGCCTCACCTGCGACACCAGCGGCCGCGAGGCCTTCCGGGACGTCATGAAGGCGCTGCGCGCCGAGTTCGGCAAGCGCGAGCTGATCACGGCGGCGATCACGGCGGACGCGACCGGCGGCGGCAGGATCGACGCGGCGGACTACGGGGGCGCGGCGCGGTACGTCGACTGGTACAACCCGATGACGTACGACTACTTCGGCGCATGGGCGGCCACCGGCCCGACGGCACCGCACTCGCCGCTGACCTCGTACCCGGGCATCCCGCAGCAGGGCTACGACACCGCCGCCACGATCGCCAAGCTCAAGCGCCTGGGCATCCCGTCACGAAAGCTGCTGCTCGGCATCGGCTTCTACGGGCGTGGCTGGACCGGCGTCACCCAGGCGAAGCCGGGCGGCACGGCCACCGGTCCCGCGAAGGGAACGTACGAGGACGGCAGCGAGGACTACAAGGTCCTCAGGGCCAAGTGCCCGGCGACCGGCACGGTCGGCGGCACCGCCTACGCCAAGTGCGGTAACGACTGGTGGAGTTACGACACGCCCGCGACCATCGCCACGAAGATGAAGTACAAGTCCCGGCAGGGGCTGGGCGGCACGTTCTTCTGGGAGCTGAGCGGGGACACGGCCGACGGCGAGCTGATCCACGCGATCAAATAGCCCGGTTCACCGGGCACTTGGGGCGGAGGACCACGAGCCTCCGCCCCCGGTGCGTCCGCCCCGCGTGCCTGCCTCGCGCCTCCGCTCGCCTGCCTCGCGCCTCCCCTGCGCGCGTCGGCCCCGTGCGTCAGTCCGCGCGGCGGGCCGGCTTCGGCGCGGCGAAGGCGGGTTCGAGCTCCTCGATGGCGCGCAGACAGCCGCCCAGGGTCTTCACCAGCAGATCGCCCATGATCTCGCGGGAGAGTTCGGGGCGGGCCAGCCACTCCAGGGTGGCGCCCTCGACGCTGCACACCCAGGAGAGCAGGCCCATGCGGGGCACTGCCGGGATGTCGCTGCTGCCGTACGCGCCCTCGGCGATGGTCGCCACGATCGCCGCGCGCACCCCGTCCCGGATGGCGTGCACCTCGGTGTCGAAGCCGACGCCGCCGCTGACGATCGTGCGGTACGCGGCCGTGTTGTGCTCGGCGTAGCGCAGATAGCTGTCGATGGTGCGGTGCACCCGGTCCACCTGGGGCAGTTCGAGGCCGCTCGCCGCGAAGGTGACCAGATCGGCGACGGAGTCCTGGATGATCGCCAGGTAGTAGCCGCGCTTGGACTGGAAGTAGTAGTAGATCAGCCCCTTGGCGACATGCGCCTGCCGGGCGATGTCGTCCATCGAGAGCGCGTCGTAGGACGTGTCGGCGAACAACTTCCGCCCGATGGAGATGAGTTCGGCGCGGCGCGCCAGTGAGCGCTCGGTGCCGCGTGCCCGGGGACGGGCAACTTCGCGCTGGTCACTGATATTCAATTTCGACCCTGGTCTCGGGCGGTCGGCGGGACATCCGCAGTATGTCAGGTCAACCGTGCGTCAGGTCACGCCCGTCACAGCAGTCCCAGCTGGGTGACCAGCATCGCGACGACCGCGACGAGGACCCAGCCCATGACGTGCTCCAGGACCTTCGGGCCGTCGGTCCCGGGGCCGCCGGTACGGGTGCGGGTGGCGGTGGCTGTCTGTGCGGTCATGGTGTCTCGCTGAGGTCGGACGGACAGGGCGGTCCCCCCACCGTTCCGTCCACCTTGCCACCCGCCGGGGCTTTTGCGGCGGAGACCTTGCTCACATGGGGACCCCCACCGCCGTGAGGGCCATGCACTGGCGGGCCGTGGGGCGCGCCGGGAAGTACAGGTAGCAGACGCCTCCGGTGCCGGACGCGACCTTGCCGCTCGCGTTGTACCGCTTGGTCCTGAGCCAGATGTTCTCGAACTCCCGCCGCCGGTACACGCGCCGCACGGCCGTGTCGTCCGCCGAGAACGGGTCGTTGGCGATCACATCGCCCTCGGCCGTGAAGCCGATCACGGTCATCAGGTGCCCGGATGTGCCGTATCCCGCGCCCGTGAGCTCCTCCTTCAGGAAGGACTGGGACGTTATGGCCGGGATCCCCGCGGCGACGAGCGTCTCCAGGTCGGTGAGCGAGCCGAGCCGGGTGACGACGCCCTGGAGATCCTTGAAGGTGGCCGCGTAGGCGGCGTTGAACGGCCAGTTGCCGCAGCCGGCGTACTGGTGGTCGTACGTGTGCCTGGCCGCGTGACAGACCTGCGGGTCGGCGTAGGACGGGTCGACCCACGCCAGTTGCCCGGCGGTGAGCCGGCCGCCCCAGTACTCGACGATCATCTGCGAGGAGGTGGGGCTGCACCAGGCCTCGCCGCCGCTGTCGTACTCGGGGTACTGGCCCAGGTGGATCTCCTGCGAGTAGCGCGGGACGGCCAGCTCCTGCGCGAGGCCGGGCGCGGAGGCCGGGACGGTGAACCGGTCCGGGATGTCGGAGCCCATCGCGCCCAGCCGCCACACGGTCGGGGTGAGCTTGGTGCCGGGCCGGCGGTACAGCGTGAGACGGAGGCGGCAGGCGGCGAGACGCAGGCCGGTCGAGGCGTCGTCGATCGCGAAGGTGTCGGTCCAGACGGTGCTCCGGCCGTCGCTCTGGTCGTCGACCGAGGTGCGCTTGATGTCCTGGTCGCCGGAGGCCCAGCGGCCCATCACGTACCAGGGGGTGTCCGTGCCGTCGGAGTACGTGCCCTTCAGCTCGACCTGGAGCCAAGTGCCGGCCGGGGTGCTCGCGTTCCAGGAGGCGATCACCTCCGTCGCCGGGACGGCGAGCTTCTGGACCGGGGACGTCCAGGTCGCGTACTCCCAGGTGGCCGTGGTCTTGGTGTGCGGGTCGGTGTAGTCGACGGTGCCGAGCGGGGCGCCGACGGCCACGCCCGGGCGCAGGCCCGCCACGGCACGGGTGCCCTTGGCCGTGCCGGCGCGCCAGTCGGCGTACGTGGTCCAGGAGCGGTAGTCGACGGTCCGGGCCGGGGCCGACTCGGCGATCGCGGTGTCCGCCGCGTCGGCGGCCGCGGCGGCCGGGGCCGAGCCCCCTGTCACCGCGGCGGCGACCGCGGCGGCGAGGACCGTTCTGCGGGACGGCTGTTCGGCTCTGCTCATGTGCGGAAGACCCCCAGGGTGTCTGCGCGACTGTGCGCCAACTATGGACGGAGCGGGCGCCGCCTTCCAGCACTTCCGCCCGTGCCACGCCGCCAATATTGGTCTGGGCCACTGGCGGCGCGCGCGGTCGACCGTAGACTTCGGCACCGTACGACGCCCCCCTGACCCCGCTCCCCCCGGGAACCGCCATCCATCAGCTCGCCCTCCGTCAGCTCGCCTCCCGCCTGCGCCGTCTGCCGCCGTCCTGCGGGCCGGTCCGGCTGATCGGTGTCGACGGACACGCCGGTTCGGGGAAGTCCACCCTGGCCGAAAGGCTCGCCGAGGCGCTGGGGGGCGCGCCGGTGCTGCGTCTCGACGACCTCGCCAGCCACGACGAGCTGTTCGCCTGGACCGGGCGGCTGCTGACCCAGGTCATCGAGCCGTTCGGCCGCGGCGAGAGCGCGCACTACGCCCCCTACGACTGGCGCGCCCGTCGCTTCGGCCCGCCGCGGCCGCTGCCGACGGCCCCGGTCGTCCTGATCGAGGGGGTCGGCGCCGGCCGCCGCGCCCTGCGCCCGTTCCTGGCGTGTCTGCTGTGGATGGACATGCCGCCCGAGGAGGCCTGGGCGCGCGGACGGTCCCGGGACGGGGAGGAGCAACGGGAGTTCTGGGACGGGTGGGTCGCGGCCGAGATCCGTCACTTCGCCGATGATCCTTCGCGCCCCCATGCCACCCTGCTGGTACGGCAGTTGAGGCAGGGGTACGCGGTGCTGCCGGGGCCGGTGGGAGACCTTGGACCACACCGGGATGTCACCCACCGTGACGGACCACCCGCGATGTGGTGAACGCGTGAAGGGCCCTGCGTTCGAACTTCGCCAACTGCCTCAACCATGCTTGACCGGCGGCCCGTACAGGACTTACGTTCTGAATGTGCGGCTATCACAGCCGCCCTCGGACGCGAAGCCCCCGGTTGTTCCCCCGTGATCGGGGGCTTCGTTCTGTCCTCATCCCGTCCGACGCCTCGTTTCCGGACGCGCCACGGCACGATTCGCTCACCCAGGGTCACCACGCGCGATGCGCCCCGTCCGCTCCCACCTCGCCGAACGGCCTGTGCGCACCCTACGGCGAGCGGCTCCCACGCAGGTACGATGCCCTCGGTGCGACCTGGGCGACTGCCTCGCGCACCTTGCAACTCCGGTCCGCGGCACAGCGGTTCGACCAAGGCAGCCGAAGGGCGACGCCCGGCGGCACACCGACGGGGGCACGGTTTGTGGGGGACGTGATGGACTTCGGCACGCAGGGCCCCGACGCCCCGGCCGACCTCGCCTGGCTGCGAGGCGTGGACGCCTACACGATGGGCGCCTATCCGCAGGCGGAGGAGGAGTTCCGCACGGCGGTGCGGATCGATCCCGGGATGGCCGACGGCTGGCTCGGGCTGCACGCGCTGCGCGTCGACACGACGACCGCGCTGCTGCGGATGTTCCGGCACCGCGAGCGCTTCGGCGAGCAGCGCACCCGGCACCGCCGCACCCTCAACTCCTGGTACTGGCTGGGCTGGTGGGTGCAACCGGTGCTGGAGAGTCCGCGCGACCTGCTGCTGGCGCACGCCTCGCACTGGCTGGACGGCCGCCATGTGCCCGAACTGGACCGGGCGCTCGCCGGGCTGCCGCCCGTCGACACCGATCACCAGGTCCGCTTCCTGCACGCCTGCCGCGCCTATCTGGTCAAGGACTGGGAGCAGTTGGTACGGCACACCGACCCGCTGCTCGACGACCCCCTGCTGGGCATCGAGGCCGGTCTGTTCGGCGGGATGGCGCGGGTCCGGCTGGAGATGTACGGACAGGCCGAACCGCTGCTGTCGTCGGCCCTGATGCGCTGCCGCAGCGAGCAGCCGCAGCGCAAGGAGCTGCGGTACTGGCTGGCCCGCGCCCACGAGGGAACGGGCCGTTCGGCGGCGGCTCTCCCCCTCTACCGGGCGGTGCACCGCGTCGACGCCGCCTTCATGGACACCTCCGCCCGGCTCGCCGCGATCGCCGAGGGCGACGGATACGACGACCCCGCCGACTTCGCGGCGATCACGCTCACCGGAATCGGGCAGGACATGGTGGACGGCCCCGACGGCTTCGACCCGCTGTTCGGCACCGAGGGCCGGGATCTGCGGCTGACCGAGCCCTCCGACCTGCCGCCCGTCGGCCCGCTGCCGTCGGTGACCGACCCTGCGGTGCGGGAGAAGAGCGTCGTCGCCTCGTCGCTGCCGGCCGGGCCCACCGATCCCGCTTTACTCGAGGAGGCGCTCGCCGAACTGGAGGGCATGGTCGGCCTGGAGCCGGTGAAACGCCAGGTCAAGGCCCTTTCGGCACAGCTCAACATGGCGCGGCTGCGGACCGGCCAGGGCCTTCCGGTCCAGCCGCCGAAGCGCCACTTCGTCTTCTCCGGTCCCTCCGGCACCGGCAAGACCACGGTGGCCCGCATCCTCGGCCGGGTCTTCTACGCCCTCGGTCTGCTGGGCGGAGACCATCTCGTGGAGGCCCAGCGGGCCGACCTGGTCGGCGAGTACCTCGGCCAGACGGCGGTGAAGGCCAACGAGCTGATCGACTCCGCCCTCGGTGGCGTGCTCTTCGTCGACGAGGCGTACTCGCTCTCGAACTCCGGTTACGGCAAGGGCGACGCGTACGGCGACGAGGCGCTCCAGGTACTGCTGAAGCGGGCCGAGGACAACCGGGACCACCTGGTGGTGATCCTGGCCGGCTATCCGGAGGGCATGGACCGTCTGCTGGCCGCGAACCCCGGGCTGTCCTCCCGCTTCACGACCCGTGTCGACTTCCCGTCCTACCGGCCCCTGGAGCTCACCTCCATCGGCGAGGTGCTGGCCGCGGAGAACGGCGACGCCTGGGACGAGGAGGCCCTGGACGAGCTGCGCTCCATCGCCGGGCACGTCGTGGACCAGGGGTGGATCGACGAACTGGGCAACGGGCGGTTCCTGCGCACCCTGTACGAGAAGAGCTGCGCCTACCGCGATCTTCGGCTGTCGACCTATCCGGGCGGACTGACCCGGGACGACCTCGCGACCCTGCGCCTGCCGGATCTGATGCAGGCGTACGGGGAGGTGCTGTCGGGGAGGGGGCCGCAGGATCCGGCGGTGTGACGGATCCCGCGGCGCCGCTCAGCTCGCCAGCGCTTCCTCCGGGGACGGGGGTCCGCCCTGCTCCAGCGGGGCCGAGACCTTGGGGGAACCCCCCCTCGGCTCCGTCAGCCGGATCCCGGAGACCTCCCGGTGCGCGGGGTCGGTGACCTCGCCCACCAGCAGCTCCAGCACGTCCTCCAGGGCGACCAGGCCGAGCACCCTGCCGGACGCGTCGGCCACCTGCGCCAGGTGGGTCGCCGCCCGGCGCATCACCGTCAGCGCGTCGTCCAGCGGCAGTTCGGAGCGGAGCGTCGTCATCGGTCGCCACACCTGCTGCGGCACCGCCCGCTCGGACTCCTCCAGGTCGAGGACGTCCTTCACGTGCAGATAGCCCATGAAGGCGCCCTTCTCCGCGGCCACCGGGAAGCGGGAGTAGCCGGTACGGGCGGTCAGCCCGACGATCTCCCCGGGGGTGACCGACGGGCTGACCGTCACCAGGGACTCGCGCTTCAGCAGCACGTCCGTCACCGGGCGGGAACCCAGCTCCAGCGCGTCCTCCAGCCGTTCCTGCTCCTCGGGGTCGAGGAGGCCGGCCTGGCCGGAGTCCTCCAGCAGGCGGTTCAGCTGCTCGCTGGTGACGACGGCCTCGACCTCGTCCTTGGGTTCGACGTGGAAGAGCCGCAGGATGCCGCGGGCGCAGGCGCCGAGGGCCACCGTGATCGGCCGGCAGACCCGGGCGAAGGCGACCAGGCCGGGGCTGAGCCACAGGGCGGCCCTCTCGGGGGCCGCCATGGCGAGGTTCTTCGGGACCATCTCGCCGATGACGAGGTGGAAGAAGACCACGGCCGCGAGGGCCACCACGTAGCCCAGCGGATGGATCATGCCGTGCGGGAGGTGGACCGCCTCGAGAACCGGCTCCAGCAGGTGCGCGACCGTCGGTTCGGCGACCGCGCCCAGGGTGAGGGAGCAGACGGTGATGCCGAACTGGGCGGCCGCCATCATCTGGGGCAGGCGTTCCAGACCGTAGAGGACCTGACGGGCCCGCGCGGTGCCCAGTGGCTCGATCTGGCTGCGGCGCACGGAGACGAGCGCGAACTCGGCGCCGACGAAGAATCCGTTGGCGAGCACGAGCAGCGCGGCGAAGAGAAGCTGGAAGGCGCTCATCGGGCGACCTCCACGACCTGGCCGGTCCGCACCAGGCGGACCCGCTCGGCGCGGTAGTGGCCGACGCGGCGCACGGAGACCCGCCAGCCGGGCAGTTCGGCCCGGTCGCCGACGGCCGGGATCCGGCCGAGCAGGTCGGCGACCAGCCCGGCGACCGTCTCGTACGGTCCTTCGGGGACCGCCAGACCTATGCGCTGGAGGGTGTCGACACGGCAGCTGCCGTCCACGTCCCAGGCGGGCCTGCCCTCCTCGGGCGGGGCCGCGGCGAGTTCGGGCGTGTCCTGGCCGTCGTGCTCGTCACGGACCTCGCCGACGATCTCCTCGACGATGTCCTCGAGCGTGACCACGCCGGCCGTGCCGCCGTACTCGTCGACGACTACGGCGATGGGCTGCTCGCTGCGCAGCCGGGCCAGCAGGGGCTGGACGGGCAGGGTCTCCGGGACCAGCAGCGCGGGGCGGGCGATACGGCCGAGCGGGGTACGCAGCCGGTCGTGGACGGGGATCGCCAGGGCGTCCTTGAGGTGGACCATGCCGACGATCTCGTCGATCTTCTCGCGGTAGACAGGGAACCGGGACAGCCCGGTGGCGCGGGTCAGGTTGACCACGTCCTCGGCGGTGGCCGACGACTGCAGGGCGCTCACCTTCACCCGTGGGGTCATGACGTGCTGAGCGGTCAGCTCGGCCAGCGACAGGGTCCGGACGAAGAGGTCGGCCGTGTCCTGTTCGAGCGCCCCGGCCTGGGCCGAGTGCCGGGCCAGCGAGACGAGTTCGCCGGGGGTCCGCGCGGAGGCCAGCTCCGCGGTGGGCTCGATGCCCAGGGCGCGCACCAGCCGGTTGGCCACGGTGTTGAGCGCCGCGATCACCGGCCGGAGGAGGCGGGAGAAGCCGGCCTGCGGGCCCGCGACGAAGCGCGCGACCTGGAGGGGCTTGGACACCGCCCAGTTCTTGGGCACCAGCTCGCCGATCACCATCTGCACGGCGGAGGCCAGCAGCATGCCGACGACCACGGCGACACCGGAGACGGCGCCCTCGGGGATGCCGATCGCGGCGAACGGGCCGTGCAGCAGCTCGGCCAGCGCCGGCTCGGCGAGCATGCCGACGACGAGGGAGGTGATGGTGATGCCGAGCTGGGTGCCGGAGAGCTGGAAGGACAGTTCCTTCAGCGACTCGACGACCGTACGGGCTCGTCTGTCGCCCTCGGCGGCGGCCTTCTCGGCGTCCGGCCGCTCGACCGTGACGAGGCCGAACTCGGCGGCGACGAAGAAGCCGTTGGCGAGGATGAGCAGGAACGCGGCTGCCAGGAGCAGCAACGGGGTGGTCATGATGCCGCCGCCTCCGAAAGAGGTCGGACAGGGGCGGCGCAGGTACTACAGGACGAACCGTCCATCGCCGGAGGGAGTCACTCCTCGGGTAGCAGGAACCCCTGTGCACCCGGCTGGGAGCCACAGGGGCGGAGGCGTCAGAGGAACGCCTCCGTCACCAGATTAATCAAGACACGGGCTTCAGCGGCAGGGTGGACAGCCCCGAGTCAGCCCTGATCTTGCTCTGTGGACTCCTCGGGGTCCCGGACGGACCGGGCTTCCGCGAGGGTCCGCAGGGTGCGCGCGTCGGCGATGGCCTGCTGCTTGTCGATGCCCGGCTGGATACCGAGGGCGGGCAGGCTGGTGCCGTCGCTGAGGTTGAGGAACACCCAGGGGTCGCCCGGACGGAGGTTCACCTGGACGATCTCGGCCCAGTCCAGGCGCCGCCTGCTGGCGATGTTCACGACGGTGACACCGGAGTCGTCGGCGACGACCCGCACCCGGGCGAGCTGGGCCAGCACCCAGAAGATGAGGGCGCCGGTGAGGATGAAGCTGAGCCGCTCCCCCGGGCCGAGCTGCTCCAGCAGCATCGCCACGGCGGAGATGACGAGGAGGATCACCACTCCGGCCGTGAGCAACACCACACGGGTGCGCCCTGGCCGGAAGGTGACGGGGAGGGTCGGCAGGTTGGACATGTTCCCGGCTGAGGTCAGAGTCGGCAGGCGTGGATGGCCGTGGTCAGGATGGCGCGGGCGCCGATGTCGTAGAGGTCGTCCATGATCCGCTGGGCCTCCTTGGCCGGGACCATCGCGCGGACGGCGACCCAGCCCTCGTTGTGCAGCGGGGAGACGGTCGGCGACTCCAGACCCGGGGTCAGCGCGACGGCCTTCTCGAGCTGCTCGACGCGGCAGTCGTAGTCCATCATCACGTACGTCCGGGCGACCAGGACGCCCTGGAGGCGGCGCAGGAACTGCTGCACCTTGGGCTCCTCGACGTCGGCGCCGGTGCGCCGGATCACGATGGCCTCGGACTTCATGATGGGCTCGCCGAAGACCTCGAGGCCCGCGTTGCGCAGGGAGGTGCCGGTCTCGACGACGTCGGCGATGACCTCGGCGACACCCAGTTCGATCGCGGTCTCGACCGCGCCGTCGAGGTGGACCACGGAGGCGTCGACGCCCTGCTCGGCCAGGTGCTTGGCGACGATGCCCTCGTAGGAGGTGGCGACCGTCCGGCCCTGGAGGTCCTCGAGGCCGGCGGCCGTGCCCGGCTTTCCGGCGAAGCGGAAGGTGGAGCGGGCGAAGCCGAGCGGGAGGATCTCCTCGGCGTTGGCGCCGGAGTCGATCAGCAGGTCACGGCCGGTGATGCCGATGTCGAGGCGCCCGGAGGAGACGTAGATCGCGATGTCCCGGGGGCGGAGGTAGAAGAACTCGACGTCGTTGACCGGGTCGACGATCCGCAGCTCCTTGGACTCGCGCCGCTGCTGGTAGCCGGCCTCATGCAGCATCTCCCCCGCGGGGCCTGACAGGGAACCCTTGTTGGGGACGGCGATGCGCAGCATGAGGTCGGCTTCCTTCGCGTGGAACGTGACGATCGGGGCGGATATGTGCGGTGGTGTCTGAGAAATGATGTTTACAGGTGGGCGTACACGTCGTCCAGCGAGATTCCGCGGGCGACCATCATCACCTGGACGTGGTAGAGCAGCTGCGAGATCTCCTCGGCGGCTGCTTCCTTGCCTTCGTACTCGGCCGCCATCCAGACCTCTGCGGCCTCTTCGACGACCTTCTTGCCGATGGCATGGACGCCCTTCCCGACCAGTTCTGCGGTGCGGGAAGTGGCGGGGTCGCCGCTGGCGGCCTTCTGCTGGAGCTCGGTGAAGAGCTCCTCGAACGTCTTCTTGGACATGGTGATCCCACCCTAGCCGTTGTGCCGGCCTGCCTACCGCCAGGGTTCGGATACTGAGCGGAGGGTGGCCGCGGTCGCCACCGCCGCCGTCACCGCCTCGTGCCCCTTGTCCTCGTTGGAGCCCTCGAGGCCGGCCCGGTCCAGGGCCTGCTCCTCGGTGTCACAGGTGAGGACGCCCATGCCGACGGGCACGCCGGTCTCGACGGAGACCTGGGTGAGTCCCTGGGTGACGCCCTGGCACACGTACTCGAAGTGCGGGGTGCCGCCGCGGATGACGACGCCGAGGGCGACGATCGCGTCGTAGCCCCGCCCGGCCAGCACCTTGGCGACGACCGGGAGCTCCCAGCTGCCGGGGACCCTGAGCAGGGTCGGCTCGTCGATGCCGAGGTCGTGCAGGGCGCGCAGCGCGCCGTCGACCAGTCCGTCCATCACCTTCTCGTGCCACTGTGCCGCGATGACGGCGACCCGCAGGTCACCCACATTGCGTACGGACAGCTCCGGTGCGCCCTTGCCGCTCACGTCTCTCCTCTTGCCTTTCGTGCCTTGCCGACTGGTGTTACTGGTTGCCGCAGGGGGACACGGGGGCCGTGTCCAGCCAGGGCAGGTCGTGTCCCATCCGGTCCCGCTTGGTGCGCAGGTAGCGGATGTTGTGCTCGCCCGCCTGTACGGGCATCGGCTCGCGCCGGGTGACCTCGATGCCGTGCCGGACGAGGGCGTCGGTCTTCTCGGGGTTGTTGGTCAGCAGGCGCACACTGCGCACGCCGAGGTCCTCGAGGATCTGCGCGCCGGCCGCGTAGTCACGGGCGTCGGCGGGCAGGCCCAGCTCCAGGTTGGCGTCGAGGGTGTCGTGTCCCTGCTCCTGGAGCTCGTAGGCCCTCAGTTTGGAGAGCAGACCGATGCCCCGGCCCTCGTGCCCGCGCAGATAGACCACCACGCCCCGGCCCTCGCTCTGGATGCGCTCCAGGGAGGTGTCGAGCTGGGGGCCGCAGTCGCAGCGCTGGGAGGCGAAGATGTCGCCGGTGAGGCACTCGGAGTGCACCCGGACGAGGACGTCCTCGCCGTCGCCGATCTCGCCGTGGACCAGGGCGACGTGCTCGACCCCGTCGACGGTGGAGCGGTAGCCGTACGCGGTGAAGGTGCCGTGCACGGTGGGCAGCCGGGTCTGCGCCTCGCGGCGGACGGTGGGCTCGGCGCTGCGGCGGTAGGCGATCAGGTCCTCGATGGAGATGATCGTCAGGCCGTGCTTGCGGGCGAACGGGATCAGTTCGGGCAGGCGGAGCATCCGGCCGTCCTCGCCGGCGATCTCGACGATCGCACCGGCCGGGCGCAGCCCCGCGAGACGGGCGAGGTCGACGGCCGCCTCGGTGTGGCCGTCGCGGGTCAGCACACCGCCGGGCTTGGCGCGGAGCGGGAAGATGTGTCCCGGGCGGACGAAGTCCGTGGCCTCGGTGGCGCCGCTCGCCAGGAGCCGCAGCGTGGTGGCGCGGTCGGCGGCGGAGATACCGGTGGTCACGCCATGGGCGGCGGAGGCGTCGACCGAGACCGTGAACGCGGTCTTCATCGACTCGGTGTTGTCCTCGACCATCTGCGGGAGCTGCAGGCGCTCCAGTTCGTCGGCCTCCATGGGGGCGCAGATCAGGCCGCGGCACTCGCTCATCATGAAGGCGACGATCTCCGGGGTGGCCTTCTCCGCGGCGATGACGAGGTCTCCCTCGTTCTCGCGGTCCTCGTCGTCGACGACCACCACGGGGCGGCCGGCGGCGATGTCGGCGATGGCCCGCTCGACGGGGTCCAGCGCGAAGTCCTCGATGCCGTCCGTGCTGTAGAGGATCGGTGCGGTACTCATGCCGGCGCTCCTTCCAGAGCGGGTTGCGAGGCCTTGCGGGAGCGCAGCCACCAGTCGCGCATGCCCCACAGGACGAGCGCGCCGTAGATGACGTAGACGAAGCCGGAGAAGGCGTAGCCGTTGGCGAAGTTCAGGGGGACGCCGACGAGGTCGACGAGGAGCCAGGCGATCCAGAACTCGACCATGCCGCGTGCCTGGGCGTACATGGCGACGATGGTGCCGACGAAGATGTAGGCGTCCGGCCAGGGGTCCCAGGACAGGGACGGGTAGGCCTTGAAGAGCAGGGCCACGGCGACCGTGCCGACGGCGGCGGCGCCGGCCATGGCCGCGCGCTCGATCCAGGTCGCGAAACGAGGCGTGATCTGGCCGTCCGCGGACCGCCCCCTGCTGCGGTTCCACTGCCACCAGCCGTACAGGGCGACGACCATGACGACGACCTGCTTGCCGGCGCTGCCGGTCAGATGTCCGAAGAAGGCGCCGAAGAGGACGAGCCCGGAGAGGAACTGCACCGGCCAGGTCCACAGCGAGCGGCGCCAGCCGAGGGCGAGGGTGATCAGGCCGAGGATGTTGCCGATCATGTCCGACCAGAGGATGTGCTGGTCGAGGAGGGTGAAGGCCTCGGAGTTCAGCGAGTTCACTGCGCCGCTCCCCGGGTGGTGTTCAGCAGGCGCTCGACGTACTTGGCGACGATGTCCACCTCGATGTTGACCGGGTCGCCGGCCTGCTTGAGGCCGAGCGTGGTCAGCGCGAGGGTGGTGGGGATGAGGCTGACGGTGAAGAAGTCGGGTCCGGCCTCGACGACCGTGAGGCTGATGCCGTCGACGGTGATCGAGCCCTTCTCCACGACGTAGCGGGCGAGGTCGGCGGGGAGGGAGATCTTGACGATCTCCCAGTTCTCGGAGGGCTTGCGCTCCAACACCGCGCCGGTGCCGTCGACATGACCCTGCACGATGTGCCCGCCGAGGCGGTCGCCGACGGCGGTGGGGCGTTCGAGGTTGACACGGGAGCCGACGCCGAGTGCTCCGAGGCTGGAGCGGTTCAGGGTCTCCGCCATGACGTCGGCGGTGAACTCGTCACCCTCGTGCTCGACGACGGTGAGACAGACCCCGTTCACGGCGATGGAGTCGCCGTGCTTCGCGCCGTCGGTCACGACGGGGCCGCGCAGCCGGAAGCGGGAGGCGTCGCCGAGATTCTCGACGGCGGTGACCTCACCCAGCTCTTCGACGATTCCGGTGAACACTTCCCGGGTCCTCCTGCCTCTTCGGGCACGGACTCCGGGGCCTGTCGATGACGACAGCAGGTACGGGCAACGACACCGGGGGCGACGCCGGACACACTCGTCCGCGGACGAGTACGTATACGGCGGCGCGCACGAATGCCCGCCCGCCGCGCACTGCCTCCCATCCGGACTTTAACCGTCGGTCCAGGAATTTCACCTGGTCAACCGGTCGCTGGAAGCGACCGGGTCGCGGACTGTAACCGCCGGTTCGGACTTTCACCGACCCCGGAGTGCGCTGCTTTGGTTTACAGGGCCAGTGTGCCACGCCGGGTAGGCGTCCATACAGGTGAAAGATGTGGGGTGGCTCACAGGTCGTCAATTCGGGTTGCGCCCGGCCCGATTCGAGGACTGTCCCGACTCGAACGGGGACTGGTCCATACCTATTGACGGACTGGTCTAGTCCTTTCTAGGGTCGGCGGAGTACGGCCCGGCGGCGGTGACGACGGCCCTTGCCCGCCGCCGGGTCCCCTCACCCGCCGATCGCCGCGCGTTCCGGCCGACGGGACCCCCACCGGGAGCCGCGGGACATGCGAGCCGTGGCCGAGCCCGACAAGCTTGACCCGACGGAGGACGTTCCGGCCTGGAGCGCCCGGTGTCCGAAGGGACTGAAACGGTATGACCACGATCCTCGTGACCGGCGGAACGGGAACCCTGGGCCGGCTCGTCACCGAACGGCTGCGCTCGAACGGGCACGAGGTACGGGTGCTGAGCCGGCACAGCCGGCCGTACGCCGTGGACCTGCGCGAGGGCGGGCCAGGACTCGACACGGCCGTCGCGGGCGTGGACACGATCGTGCACTGCGCGAGCGCTCCGCGCGGAGACGATGTGCAGGCGGCCGAGAACCTGATCGCCGCGGCGCGCCAGGCCGGGGTGCCGCACCTGCTCTACATCTCGATCGTCGGCGTCGACCGGGTTCCGTTCGGCTACTACAAGGCCAAACTCGCCGTGGAGGAACTGCTGGCGGAGTCGGGGCTCGGCTGGACCGTGCTGCGGGCGACCCAGTTCCACGACCTGCTGGTCCAGCTCTTCCAGGGACTGGCCAGGGTACCGGTGATGATGCTGCCGGCCGGGGTGAGCGACCAGCCGGTGGAGGTCGCCGAGGTCGCCGACCGGCTCACGGAGCTGGCCGCGGGCGCGCCGGCCGGCCGGGTCGACGACATGGCCGGGCCCGAGGTCCGCACCTTCGAGTCGCTCGCCCGCGCGTTCCTGAAGGCGAGCGGCCGACGGTGCGCGGTGGTGAACGTGCCGCTGTGGGGCGCGGCCTACCGGGGCTTTCGCGCGGGCGGCCACCTGGCGCCGGATCGGGCGGTGGGCAAGGGCACCTTCGAGGACTACCTGGCGACGCGCATCCGCCGCTAGGTGTACTGATCACGAGCGTTGCCACACCGCACCCGGCGGCCGGCCACCCATCAGCCGCGTCAGCAACGCTGCGGGTCAATACACCTGGGTCGCGGACACGACCTGGTGCGTCTCGGTCCTGTGCGCCGCCGTGAAGAGCTCCTCCTGGGCGGCGTCACGGGCCGTCAGCAGCGCCCCGCGCAGCACCGCGCCGCCGCCCAGGGCACTGGCGCGCACCTCCGTGGGCAGCGGCGCCATCCGCCGGAGCCGCCGTGCCACCAGGCTCGCGAGCACCTCTCCGCCGGCCTGTCCGACCTCCCCGCCGAGGACGACACAGCCGGGGTCGAGGACGGCGACGACGCTGGCCGCGCCGAGGGCGAGCCGATCGGCCAGGGCGTCGAGGAAACCGGCGGCGGACCCGGTGTCCGGCGCGTCCACCGCCGCTCGCACCAGCGCCGCCGCCACCGGCTCGTCGGGGCGCGCGTGCGCCGTCAGCCCGTACTCCCCCGCCAGTGCGGCGATCGCCGCCGAACCGGCCAGCGAGTGGAAGCCGCCCTCGCAGTCGGTCGCCGAGGGCAGGCCGTCGGTGCCGGGTACCGGCAGGAAGCCGATCTCGCCGGTGCCGCCGGAGGCGCCGCGGCGCAGTGCGCCGTCCAGGACGACGGCCGCGCCGGTGCCGTGGCCGAGCCACAGCAGCACGAAGGTGTCGCGGTCCCGGGCGGCTCCCTCGCGCTGTTCGGCCAGGGCGGCGAGATTCGTCTCGTTCTCGACGTGCGCATGCGCGGACGGGAAGCGTTCCTGCAGCGCGGCCACCAGTCGGCGGTGCCACTCGGGCAGGCCGCTGGAGTCGCGCAGCTCGCCGCTGGCGGGGTCGATCAGTCCCGGCGCCCCGATGCCGAGGGTGTGCAGCAGCCCCCGGGCCCGGAGACCCTCGCGCGGGGGTGCCCCGGCGGCCTCGGCCTCCTTCGCCGCCCGCTCGACCAGCGAGACCGCCTGTTCCACGGCCGTCCCGGTGCCCGTGTCGCCGCCGATCGGCACGGACGCCTCGGCGAGCACCCGGCCGACCAGGTCCGAGACGAGTACCGTGACCCCCTCGGTGCGCACGTCCAACGCGGCCAGACGGGCGCGGTCGGCGACGATGCCGTAGAGCTTGGCGTTCGGCCCGCGGCGCTGCTCGCCCGCCTCCCCGACCACCTCGATCAGGCCGGAGGCGGTGAGACGTTCGACCAGGTCGGCGACCGACGGGCGGGACAGGCCGGTGAGTTGCTTCAACCGCCCTGCCGTCAAAGGGCCTTCGTGCTGGAGCAGCCGGAGGGCGAGCCGGTCGTTGATGGCCCGGGCGGTGCTCGGAGATGCGGGCATGGCGGGAATCCTCCCATGGCCGAGGGGGCCCGATCGGCTGCCGCCGACCGTCGGCATCTATTTATCAGGCAGGGTTCCTGATAGTTTACGACGGCATCGCGACGGCGCGGCGCGGATCCGGAAGGGACAGGAGAATGAGCGGAGTGGACGAAGTGATCCACGCACCGGCGGAGGTGCGGCGCGCCCGGTACGCCGTGGCGGCCGTGTTCGCCGTGCACGGCGCGGTCACCGGTTCGTTCGCCACCCGCGTGCCGTGGATCCAGGACCATGCCGACGTCTCCACCGGACAGCTCGGGTTCGCGCTCGCCTTCACGGCGTTCGGCGCGGCCTGCGCGATGCCGCTGGCCGGCTCGATCACCCACCGCTTCGGCAGCCGCGCGGCCCTGCGCGGACTGCTCGCCCTGTGGACACTGTCGCTGACGCTGCCCGCCCTCGCCCCCGACCTGCTGACGCTCTGCCTGGCGATGTTCGCGTACGGCGCGAGCGCGGGCATGGCCGACGTCGCGATGAACGCCCTGGGCGTCGAGGTGGAGCGGCTGCTCGACCGGTCGATCATGTCCGGGCTGCACGGCATGTGGAGCGCGGGCGCCCTGATCGGTTCGGCGGGCGGGACGCTCGCCGCGCACCTCGGTGCGGACGCGCGCGTGCACCATGTGCTGGCGGCGGCCGTCCTCACCCTGCTCGGCCTGCTGGCCTGCCGCTGGGTGCTGGATCTGCGGCCCGCCGAGGACGAGGAGCCGCCCCCGCGGTTCACGCTGCCGCCCCGTTCGGCGCTGCTGATCGGCGCGGTCGGCTTCTGCGCGGTGTTCGCGGAGGGCGCCAGCCTGGACTGGTCGGCCGTCTACCTGCGCGACCAGCTCGGCTCGTCGGCCGGGGCCGCGGCGGCCTGCACCACCGGCTTCATGTTCACGATGGCGGTGGCCCGGATCGTGGGAGACGCGGTGGTGAACCGGTTCGGCGCGGTGCGTACCGTCCGGGCGGGCGGTGTCCTCGCCGCGCTGGGCGGGCTGCTGATCGTCGTCGCGGGCCACCCGGCGGTGGCGATGGGCGGGTTCGGACTGATGGGACTGGGCATCGCGGTCGTCGTACCGCTGTGCTTCGCGGCGGCCGGGCACAGCGGGCCGAACCCCAGCCAGGCCATCGCGGGCGTCGCGACGATCACCTACACCTCCGGGCTGATCGCCCCGAGCCTGATCGGCGGCGTGGCCCAGGCGACCAGCCTGGTGGTGTCCTTCGTCGTGGTGACGGTCCTGGCGTGCGGGCTCGTGCTGTTCGCGGGAGTGCTGCGGGGCGGCGAGCGGATCGGCGCGAAGGTCAGTCCGCAGGCCGCAGCAGTGCCCGGCCCGCGGCCCTGAACGCGTCGCTCCACGGCGTGGGGCGCATCGTGGTCGCGTCGAGTCGCACCAGAACGCGGGTACCGCGCGCGTACGTCGTGGCTCCGTCCGCCGAGCAGAACCGGAAGCCGTAGGTCAGGCCCGTGGTACCGAGCCGGTCCAGCCAGAGGTGGACGGCGTACGTGCCGGTACGGGTGACCGGGGCCTCGTAGCCGATCAGCAGTTCCTTGACCACGTTGCAGGCATCCCCGGCGCTCGCCCAGTCGCCCTCGAAGCGGACCCCGTTGTCCTGCCAGAACTCGCTCCAGGCCCGCTCGACGAGCAGCGGGTAGCGGGCGTTGTGCAGCATGCCCAGTGCGTCCAGGTCGTCGAAGTGGACGGTGACGGGCAGGAGCCGGCCGTACGACACGACGGGGGCGATGGGGGCTTCGGCGGTCACGGCTGGGGCTCCTGTGCGGGTACGAGGTGTGTGTACGAGGAAACGACCCTCATCGTACGGGGTCGCTAAGCGGTCGCTCACCCTCCGGTTTCACGTGAGAATGGTCCGGACACCCGCACCCCCAGGAAAGCGAACCCGCACCATGGATCTTGGCGTCCGCTGGAAACTGCACGGCGACGGACGCACCCCGGCGCCCGGCGCGGTGGTCCGTCCCGACGAGCGGCTCTCCTGGCCCCGCACGGTGGGGCTCGGCGCCCAGCACGTGGTGGCGATGTTCGGGGCCTCCTTCGTCGCACCCGTCCTCATGGGTCTGGACCCCAACCTCGCCATCATGATGTCCGGCGTAGCGACCGTGATCTTCCTGCTCGCGACCCGTGGCCGGGTGCCCAGTTACCTCGGCTGCTCGCTGTCCTTCGTCGGCGTGGCCGCGATCATCCGGGCGCAGGGCGGGACGAGTGCCACGGTCACCGGCGCGGTGTTCGTCGTCGGGGTCGCGCTGTTCGCCGTCGGACTGGCCGTGCAGCGTTTCGGGGCGCGGATCATCCACGCCGCGATGCCGCCGATCGTGACGGGCGCGGTCGTGATGCTCATCGGCTTCAACCTCGCCCCGGTCACCGCCACCACCTACTGGCCGCAGGACCAGTGGACGGCCCTGCTGGTCATGGCGTTCACCGGGATGGCGGTGGTCTGCCTGCGCGGTTTCTGGTCCCGCATCGCGATCTTCCTCGGCCTCGTCTTCGGGTACGGCATCTCGTGGACGTTCGACCGGATCTTCGGCCGGATCCACTCCGCCGACGCGAGCGGCAAGGTCACCGACCACTGGCGGCTCGACCTGTCCGGGGTCGGTCACGCCGACTGGATCGGGCTGCCGTCCTTCCACGGCCCGTCCTTCGAGTGGTCGGCGATCCTCGTGGCACTCCCCGTCGTCATCGCCCTGGTCGCGGAGAACGCGGGCCACGTCAAGGCGGTCGGCGAGATGACCGGCGACAACCTGGACGACCGGCTCGGCACGGCGATCTCCGCCGACGGCGTCGGCTCGATGCTGTCCACGGCGGTGGGCGGGCCGCCCAACACCACCTACTCCGAGAACATCGGCGTGATGGCCGCGACCCGGGTCTACTCGACGGCCGCCTACTGGGCCGCCGCCGGGTTCGCCCTCCTCTTCGGGCTGTGCCCGAAGTTCGGCGCGATCGTCGCCGCGGTCCCCGGCGGCGTCCTCGGCGGCATCACCGTCATCCTCTACGGCATGATCGGCCTGCTCGGCGCGCAGATCTGGATCACCGCCGGGGTCGACCTGCGCAATCCGCTGAACCTGGTGCCGGCCGCGGCGGGCATCATCATCGGCGTCGGCAACATCACGCTGGAGTTCACCGACACCTTCTCCCTGAGCGGTATCGCGCTCGGCACGGTCGTCGTCATCACGGGCTACCACGCACTGCGCGCGTTCGCTCCCACCCACCTCAAGTCGGGGCCCCTGCTCGACGAGGGCACCAGCAGCTACGACGAGGCAAGTTCGTAGGCGTACGACGGGCTGAACTCGCCGGCCGCCCCCTTGCAGCCGTCCGACTCCCCCGGCAGCTTCACCCACAGGTAGGCGTCGATCCGGGCCTCGCCGGTCCGGAAGGTCGGGGCCCGGCCGATGCTCCGGCCGTCCGGGTCGCACCACTCGCCGCCGGCGGGCGCGCCGTTGCCGTTGCGGCTGGTGTCGATGACGGCGCCCAGGCCGGGCGGGCCGCCCAGGGCGTCCAGGACCCGGCGGTCGTAGGCCACCTCGTCCGCCGTGCGGTGGAAGTTGGAGACGTTGCTGAAGATCCCGTCGGAGGAGGCGGCCGAGGCGGCACCGGCCTGTTTCAGCAGCGCGGCCTGCTCGGCGGGGGCGTTCCAGCCGGAGTGCCCGGCGTCGTAGTAGACGCGCGCCTTCGGGTCGGCCGCCTTCAGCACGCGTCCCGCGCGGGCCAGCGCGGCGAGGCGGCCGGCCCGCCCGGCCTCGTCGAGGCAGTCGGTCTGGGCTATCGAGTCGGGCTCCAGGACGACCACGACCTCGCCGGAGCCGAGCCCGGCGGCGAAAGCGTCGATCCAGCCCGCGTAGGCGTCGAGGTCGGGCGCCCCGCCCTCGGAGGCGCCGCCGCAGTCGCGGTCCGGGATCGCGTACGCCACGAGGACGGGCACCCGGCCCTGACCGGCGGCGCCCGCGGTGACCGCGCGGACCCGCGAGGTCACCGCGTCGGGGGCGTACTCGGTGAACCACACGGCCGCCGGCCGGCTCGCGATCCGGGACTCGATGACGGCGGTGCGCGGATCCGCCGGGTTGGCGCGGACCCAGTCGAGGACCTGGGACTCGGGGTGGCGGTAGAGGCTCGCGGTCACGGTGGCCGCCCGAGGCTTTCGCGCGGTACGGCCGGGCGAGGGAGTCGGCCGCACGGTGGCGGCGGAGGCCGAGGGGGACCCGGACGGGGACGGCGGGTTCGCGGTCGAGGGGGACAGGAGCGTCGCGCTCACCTTCGGACGGGCCCGGTCCGCACCCCGTGGGTCGTCGCCGTCGTCCCCGTCGCCGAGTGCGGTCAGCAGCCCGGCCGCGGCGCCCAGGGCCACCACCACCGAGGCGGCGGCGACCATCACACTCCGCCGTCCGGACCGTCGCTCACGTACGCCTCGCACCGTGCTGTTCCCCTCCCGTGCGACGGGCTCGTTCCCCCGTTCCGGGGAAGCGTCGGGCCCGCCGACACGCGGGCCAGCCTAGGACTGTCACCCTGCCCCCATGCCGCAATCGGAACAGTTCACCGCTCCCGTCGAGACAGGCCTCGACACGGACCGCACGAATGTCGACGACGTGCTCGCCCGGATGCGCGCCCTCGACGCGGCCCTGCCTCCCGGGGACGGCATCGCGGTCTTCAACCGCGTCTACCTCTCGGTGACACAGGAGGTCGACCGGCGCATCGACACCGGCCGGTTCCCGGACCCGCGGGCCGCCACCACGCTGGACGTCCGGTTCGCGAGGCGCTACCTGGACGCGGTCGATCCCGGGCCGGCCGACCGGCGGCCACCGGCCTGCTGGCGGCCGCTGCTCCAGTTCCGCCGGCATCCCGGCGTACGCCCGCTGCAGTTCGCGCTCGCGGGCATCAACGCGCACATCGGGCACGATCTCGCGCTCGCCGTGGTGGACGCCTGTCGTAGCCTCGGCTGCGAACCGGCCGAGCTGGAGGACGAGTTCGACTGCGTGGGCGAGCTGCTCGGCTCGCTGGAGGAACGCATCCGCGAAGAGCTGATGCCGGGCCCCGACCTGTTGCAGATCGCCGACCCCCTCACCCATCTGCTCGGCTCCTGGAGCCTGGAGCGCGCCCGGGACGCCACCTGGACGGCGGCCCGGGCACTGTGGGCGCTGCGCCGGCTCCCCGACGTGGCCGAGGAGTTCACCGAACGCCTCGACACGGCCGTCGGCTTCGCGGGCCGCATGATGATCACACCGCTGTCGGGCCTCGCGTGGTGAGGCCCCGCACCGTGGGACCTCGCGCCGTGCGGCCTCGTGCCGTGCGGCCTCAGTCCTCCGGGAGTTCCACCGGCGCGATCTCGTCGTACACGTCGCCCGGGCCCGGGTTGGTCGCGTCGGTCGTCCCGCCGAAGTGGTGCATGACGCCCCAGACCGCGTTCAGCGCGGTCTGCACGGCCCCCTCGGCCCAGCCCGCGGTCCAGGAGATGTCGTCTCCGGCGAGGAAGACGCCGCGCTTGTCCTCGGGCAGCCGGTCCTGCATGAAGTGGGTGAACAGGCGCCGCTGGTAGCGGTAGTGGCCGGGCAGGTTGGCCTTGAACGCGCCCATGAAGTAGGGCTCGTTCTCCCAGGAGACCGTCACCGGGTTGCCGATGATGTGCTTCCTGATGTCGACGTTCGGATAGATCTCGCCGAGCGACTTCAGCATGACCTCCATCCGCTCGTTCGCCGACAGCGGCAGCCACTTCAGGCTGTCGTCGCACCAGGTGTACGAGAGGCAGATGACGGCCGGCTTGTCCGGGCCGTCGTCGAGGAGGTAGGTGCCGCGCGTCATACGGTCGGTGAGCGTCATCGACATGACGTCCCGGCCCGTGGGGTTCCCCCTGTCGTCGACGGCCTTGTCGAGCCAGAACGGCCGGTCCACCGGCACGAACAGCTTGCTGGACTCCATGTAGTGGGTGCGCTCGATCGCCGTCCAGTGGTCGATCGGGAAGAGCGAGTCGTCACAGGCGATCTTCGACAGCAGCATCCAGGACTGCGCGGTGAAGACCGCCGCCCGGTAGGTGCGGATGTCGCCGTTCGCGTCCGTCACGGTGATCCGGTTGCCGGCGGTGCGGTGCAGCCGGGTCACGGCCGGGCGGGGCTCGCCGCCCTCGTGCAGGATCGCCAGCGAGGTGCCGTACGCCCAGTGGACGATCTTCTCCGGCTCGCGCTCCCAGAGGCGCAGCGGCAGCTGCTGGGAGCCGCCGACGATACCGCGGTGGTGGTCGTCGGCCTCGGTGTAGACGACCCGCAGGATCTCCAGGATGGAGTTCGGGAAGTCCGTGTCCCAGCCGCCGGTGCCGAAGCCGACCTGGCCGAAGATCTCACGGTGGCGGAAGGACCGGAAGGCCTCGGAGTCGCAGAGGAACCCGTAGAAGGTCTGGTTGTCGAGCTTCTCGACGAGCTTCGCCCAGATCTCGCGGATGCGCGGCACGTCCCGCTCGCGCATGGCCTGGTTCATGTCGGAGAAGTCGGCGCCCTCTTCGAGGCACTTGTTCCAGGCGGCCGCGACATCGCGGTAGACCTGCGGCAGGTCCTCGGCCGTCTCGGCGTAGTGCGACTCGCCCTTGAGGTCGACGACCGTCGACGGGGTCGTCTCCGCGAGCGGGTTGGGGAAGGGCCGGGTCTCCAGTCCCACCAGGTCGATGTAGTGCTGGAGCGCCGTGGAGGACGGCGGGAAGCGCATCGCGCCCATCTCGGCGGTGAGGGAGGGGTCGCAGCCGTCGAAGCCGACGGTGCGCAGCCGGCCGCCGATCCGGTCGGCCTCGTAGACGACCGGCTTGAGGCCCATCTTCATCAGCTCGTACGCGGCGACGATGCCGGACAGTCCGCCGCCGATGACGGCGACCTCGGTGCCGTGCTCGGTCGCGGGGATCTGGCCCAGGCCCGCCGGGTGGGCGAGGAAGTCGTCGTACGCGTAGGGGAAGTCCGGGCCGAACATGGTGATCGGCGGCTGCTGCTCGTCTGCGTGCTCGACGGCGTTGGGCACGGTGGACGTCATGGGGTACGGACTCCTTGCGCGTGGTGACTCGGGGCTCAGGCGGTGACAGGTGCGGGGCGGGCGCGGGCCGGGGTCAGACCAGGGACCCGTAGAGGCCGGGGCGACGGTCCTTCAGGTACGGGTTCGCCTCGCGGGACGCGGCCAGGGCGACCGGGTCGGCGTCGGCGAACACCAGCTCCTCACCGCGTCCGGCGCGGGTGCGGGCGACTCCGTCGGGACCGGCCAGCGTGGAGAGGCCGACGAACTCGAACTCGCCCTCCCGGCCGACCCGGTTGACGTACGCCACGTACATCTGGTTCTCGAAGGCGCGCACCGGGATCACCGACTCGGCGACGAACTGGAAGGGGTGCATCTGCGCGGTCGGCACGACGAGGAGGTCGGTGCCGGCCAGGGCGTGGGCGCGGACGTTCTCCGGGAACTCGACGTCGTAGCAGATCATGAGGCCGACGGTGAGGCCGTTCAGTTCGGCCTGGACGACCGGCTGCCCGCCCGGCCGGAAGTGGTCGCGCTCGAAGCAGCCGAAGAGGTGGGTCTTGCGGTAGTTCGCGAGCCGGCCGCCGTCGGCGGAGATCAGCTGCGCGGAGTTGTACACGGCCTCGGGGGCGCGCTCCGGGTAGCCGTACGCGATCGCGAGGCCGTGCCGGCCGGCGATCTCGGCGACGGCGTCCGCGGAGTCCCCGTCGGCGGGCTCGGCGAGGCGGGCGATGTCGTCGCCGATCGCGTAGCCGGTGAGGAACATCTCCGGCGCGACGAGCAGCCCGGCGCCCGCGGCGGCGGCCCGGTCCGCGGCCTCGTCGAGGACCTTCAGGTTCTCGACGACGGAGCCGGGGCGGCCGGAGCTCTGGAGCAGGGCGGTGCGCATGCGTGATCCTCACCGGGCGAAAGGGTGGTTGTGGGGGCCATCTAGACGGTACGGGCGCCCACCCGGGCCGGACAAGAAGGAGCCGTTGCGCGCCGGTGCGCGCAACGTTGCGTGCGCGGACCGGCGAGCGGCGATTCGTTGCGTCCGCTCACCCGCCTCCCTCACCCACCTCCCCCTTACTCGCCGCCCTCACTCGCCCCCTCACCCGCTCCTCCGCCGGGCCACCGTCGACATCGTCAGCGCCGTCAGCAGGTACGGCACCGCGCACAGGGCGAAGACGACGCCGTGCGGGAACGTCGAGCCGAGGGCGCCGTACGCGCCGTACACCGCGATGGTCACCAGCTCGGTGGCGAGGCTCGCGACCGAGGTGAGGGTGGCCCGGCCGGTGCCCTCGATGCGCTGCTGGAGCCGGACGTCGGCCAGCACGGTCGCCAGCTGGAAGCCGCCGAAGGCGAGGGCGACGAGGGTGATGCCGGCCGGCGTGCCGCTGATCCCTCCGGCGGCGAGGGCCAGCGCGCACAGGGCGAGCAGCGCGGCGAATCCTGTGCGGCCCAGGCGCTCGGCCGGTCCGGCCAGCAGGCTTCCGACGGTGACGCCGGCCCAGATCAGCACCAGCAGGTGGGGGACGTTCGCCTCCGGTACGCCCGTCTCCCCGACCAGCAGGGGCGTGTACTCGTCGAGGGCGCCCCACACCGCCGTCACGGCCGGGACGAGCAGCAGGGCACCGCGTACGGAGCGGTCGCGACGGGCGTCGGCCAGTCCGGCCCGCAAGGTGGCGGCCCCGCTGTCACCGTCGACCACCGGCCGCCGGTGCTCGGCGAAGCGGGTCGCCGTCGCGGCGCAGAGCAGACACGCCAGCACGCTGGCCGCACCGACGGCCGGGTATCCGCCGACCGCGAAGACCGGCCCTGCCAGGCCCATCGCCGTCATCACGGCCACCTGGCCCACCGCGTGCGCGCGGCCCATGAGCCGGGCGTACCGGTCCGCGGCGCCGGCCCGGTCCAGCTCCTCGTAGACCAGTGCCTCCAGCGCGCCGGAGCCCAGCGCGCCGCGCGCACCCCACAGGACGAAGCCGGCCGCGAAGGCCCAGTAGGACGGGAACAGCACCCACAGGGCGAAGCCGGCCGCGCCCAGCAGCGGGCCGATCCACAGCAGCAGCCGTCGGGAGACGGCGTCCGCCCAGGCGCCCGAGGGCACCTCCAGCAGGACGCCGGTCAGCGACCACAGGACGAACAGTGAGGAGATCTGCCCGACGGACAGGCCGCTGTCCGAGAACAGCAGCGCGTACACCGGGTAGAGCAGCACGAACTCGTCGAGGAACGCGTACGCGTACAGCGTGGCGGTCAGTCGACGGACGTCGGAGCCGGTCGGGGATCAATGTCGCCAGGTCATGCCACCGATGGTAGTCAGCTCACGCGCCGCCGCCCACCGGATTTCCGGTGGGCGCGGAGGCGGTGATCCCGGAGGTGGTGACCGCGAAGGTGGTGATCACCGCGGCGTGGTCGGAGGGCCAGTCGTTGTCCTCGACGTCCGGCCACGGCCGGGGGCTGCCGGTGACATGGGTCCGGGAGTCGAGCACCCTGAGGCCCCGGTGGAGCACGAAGTCGATCCGGTCCTGCGGTTCCGGGCGGCCGCTGCCGTCCGCGTGCTCGGCGTGGACCGGGGACCAGGTGTGCCCGGGTTCCCGTACCGGATCGGCCGTGCAACTCGGCCGGGGCGGCGCACTGTTCGAGCCGGCCGGCCTGCATCACGGCGACCCGGTCCACCATCGACAGGGCCTCCTCCTGGTCGTGGGTGACGAACAGGGTGGTGATGCCGAGCTCCTGCTGGAGCAGCCGGATCTCCTCGCGCAGGGTCAGCCGCACCTTGGCGTCGAGCGCGGAGAGCGGCTCGTCGAGGAGCAGCACGCGCGGGCGCAGGGCGAGGGCGCGGGCCGGGGCCACGCGCTGCTGCTGTCCGCCGGAGAGCTGGTGCGGGAACCGTGCGCCCTTGTCTGCGAGGCCCACCAGCTCCAGCAACTCGGCGGCCCGGGAACGCCGTTCGGCGGTGCGCACCTTGCGCATCCGCAGCCCGAAGGCCACGTTGCCGAGCGCGTCGAGGTGCGGGAAGAGGCTGTACGACTGGAACACCATCCCGGCGTCGCGACGGTGGGCCGGCACCCGGGTGACGTCCTCGCCGTCGACCAGCACCTCGCCGGCGTCGGGGTGTTCGAACCCGGCGAGCATCCGCAGCGCGGTGGTCTTGCCGCAGCCGGAGGGGCCCAGCAGGGCGAGGAGTTCACCCGGCCGGACGGTGAGGTCGAGGCCGTCTTGGCGGTCATCAGGGCCGGCCGGGCGTACCCCTTGAGCCACAGGTTCTGGCCCTCGGCGCTGTAGAGGACGCCGAACTGCTCGCCATCCGCCGCACGAGCCCCCTGCTGCGCGTCCGCCGGGTCACCACGACCCGCGAGGGCCGCCCGGTGGAGTGGTCGGACGACCGCTACCGCTCGGACGCGGTCAGCTTCAGCGTGCACAACTCGATCGGGAACAACGCGCTGGCCCGGAAGACGGCCGGGTAGGCCGACGCGGGCCGGCGATGGTTCTCAGGTCGGTGAGCCCGCGGAGAAGCGGCGCAGGAGCGGCGACAGCACCAGCACGGACTTCGTCCGTTCCACGAACGGCTCCCCCGCGATGCGCTCGAGGACCCGCTCGAAGTGGCGCATGTCGGCGGCGAAGACCTGGGCGACGGCGTCCGCCTCCCCGGTGACGGTGGACGCGGCCACCACCTCCTGGTAGCGCTCCAGGCCCCGCTGGATGGTCTCCGGGGAGGTGTTGCGCCGACAGTAGATCTCGACGAACCCCTCGGTCTCCCAGCCGAGGGCCGCCGGGTCGACCCGTACGGTGAAGCCGGTGATCGCCCCGGTGGCCCGCAGCCGGTCCACGCGCCGCTTCACGGCGGGCGCGGACAGGCCGACCAGTTGCCCGATGTCCGCGAAGGAGCGGCGGGCGTCCTCGGCGAGGGCGTGCACGATGCGTTCGTCGAGATCGTTCAGCACAGTGGGTTGATCACTTCTCAGATGGTGCGGGTGCTGCGAGGCGGGAGCGGCGGTGGCCGTAGAGGAAGTAGAACACGAGCCCGACCGCCATCCAGACCCCGAAGACCACCCAGGTGACGGCCGAAAGGCTGCCCATCATCCAGACGCAGAAGGCGAGCCCCAGGGCCGGCAGGACCGGCGAGAGCGGCACCCGGAAGGTCCGGGGCATCTCGGGACGGGTCCGGCGCAGCACCACGACCGCGATGTTGACCAGACCGAACGCGAACAGCGTACCGATGCTGGTGGCGTCCGCCAGCTGGCCCAACGGGATCGCGGCGGCCAGCACACCGCAGAACAGCGACACGATCACCGTGTTCGTGCGGGGCGTGCCGGTCTTCGGGTGGACACGGGAGAACACCTTGGGGACCAGGCCGTCCCGGGACATCGCGAAGAGGATGCGGGTCTGGCCGTACAGCACGGTCAGGACGACGCTCGCGATGGCGATGACCGCGCAGAAGGCGAGGAGGGTGCCCCAGAAGGACTGGCCGGTCACCTCGCGCATGATCTGCGCGAGCGCGGCCTCGGAGTCGCCGAACCGCTGCCAGGGCTTGGCGCCCACGGCGACGGCCGCGACGAGGACGTACAGCGCCGTCACGATGACGAGCGACAGCATGATCGCGCGGGGCAGGTCGCGCTGCGCGTTCTTCGCCTCCTCACCGGCGGTGGAGGCGGCGTCGAAGCCGATGTACGAGAAGAACAGCGTCGCACCGGCCGCGCTGACGCCCGCCATGCCCAGCGGCATGAAGTGCTCGTAGTTGCCGGAGCGGAAACCCTGGACGCCGATGGCGCAGAACAGCACCAGCGCGGCGATCTTCACGGCCACCATGACGGTGTTGGCGCGCGCCGACTCGCGGGCGCCGCCGAGCAGGAAGGCCATGGCGAGCAGGACGACGATGAGGGCCGGCAGGTTGAACATGCCGCCGTCCCCGGGCGGCGCCGACAGCGCGTCCGGGATGGTCACGCCGATCGTGCCGTCGAGCAGCTCGTTGAGGTACTCGCCCCAGCCGACGGCCACGGCGGCGACCGACACGCCGTACTCCAGGACCAGACACCAGCCGCAGATCCAGGCGATCAGTTCGCCCATCGTCGCGTACGCATACGAGTACGAGGAGCCGGCGACCGGGATGGTGCCCGCCAGTTCGGCATAGGACAGAGCCGAGAAGAGCGCGGTGAGTCCGGCGATCACGAAGGAGAGCGTGACGGCGGGGCCGGCCTTGGGCACCGCCTCGCCGAGGACGACGAAGATGCCGGTGCCGAGGGTGGCGCCGATGCTGATCATCGTGAGCTGCCAGAGCCCGAGGGAGCGCCTGAGGGACCCTCCCTCGCCCTGGCCACCCTCGGCGACCAGGTGTTCCACGGGCTTGCGCCGCATGAGACGCGCGACGGGCCCCGGGGACGCGGGGGCGGTCCGACTGCGTTGTTGCGGGGGTGCGCCTTGATCGAGCACGCGCTGACTCCTTCGTCGCTGCCTCTCGGCGTGACGGGGACCGGCGGCACACCTGCGCGAGCAGGAACCCACCGAGCGGGGTCCCCGCCACGCTACGTACAGCGCACGACCCTACGAGCAGGGCCGTAGCGCTTGTAATGCTGCAACCTTGCGCACACACGCAAGATCGTTGCGTCTATCGCACGGGGATGCCTGTTCATTGCACGGGGGCTGAGCGCCCTGAAGGGGCGCGGGGCCGTGTCGACATGCGGCTGCGCCGCGTGGGCGCGACCAGCCACGGCGAACCCGCGCCCGAAAGACGACGATCAGCCCCGCTCACACGCGCGACCAGCGGAGCCGCACGCGGAGCTACCAGCTGGCGTGCAGCGGCTTGCCCTCGGCGTAACCGGCCGCGCTCTGGATCCCGACGACGGCCTTCTCGGCGAACTCCTCGAGGGAGCCCGCGCCCGCGTACGTGCAGGAGGAGCGGACGCCCGCGATGACCGAGTCGATCAGGTCCTCGACACCCGGGCGGGCCGGGTCGAGGAACATCCGCGAGGTGGAGATGCCCTCCTCGAACAGCGCCTTGCGGGCACGGTCGTACGCCGACTCGTCGGAGGTGCGGTTGGCGACGGCGCGCGCGGACGCCATGCCGAACGACTCCTTGTACAGCCGGCCGCCCGCGTCCTGCTGGAGGTCGCCCGGGGACTCGTAGGTGCCCGCGAACCACGACCCGATCATCACGTTGGACGCACCGGCGGCCAGCGCCATGGCGACGTCGCGCGGGTGCCGGACACCGCCGTCGGCCCACACGTGCTTGCCGTACTTCTTCGCCTCGGCCGCGCACTCCAGGACCGCCGAGAACTGCGGCCGGCCCACACCGGTCATCATGCGGGTGGTGCACATGGCGCCCGGTCCGACCCCGACCTTGATGATGTCGGCGCCCGCGTCGACCAGGTCCTTGACGCCCTCGGCGGAGACGATGTTGCCGGCGACGATCGGCACCTTCGGGTCGAGCGAGCGCACGGTCCGGATCGCGCTGATCATCGACTCCTGGTGACCGTGCGCGGTGTCGATGACGAGCGTGTCCACGCCCGCGTCGAGCAGCTGCTTGGCCTTGCCCGCGACATCGCCGTTGATACCGACGGCCGCGGCGACGCACAGCTTGCCCGCCGCGTCGACGGCCGGTGTGTACAGGGTGGCGCGCAGGGCGCCCTTGCGGGTGAGGATGCCGGCGAGCTTGCCCTCCCGGTCGACGGCGGGGGCGTAGCGCCGGTTGGCCGCGTCGAGGGTGTTGAAGGCCTCGCGCGGGTCGATGTCGGCGTCCAGGAGCAGCAGGTCCCGGGACATGACGACCTCGAGCTGGGTGAAGCGGTCGACCCCGCTCAGGTCCGCGTCGGTGACGACACCGACCGGGCGGAACTCCTCGTCGACGACGACCCCCGCGTTGTGCGCGCGCTTGGGCAGCAGGGCCAGGGCGTCGGCGACCGTCTGGTGCGGGGCGAGCACGATGGGGGTGTCCAGCACCAGGTGGCGGCTCTTGACCCAGGTGACGACGTCGGTGACGACATCGATCGGAATGTCCTGCGGGATCACCACCAGCCCGCCGCGACGGGCCATGGTCTCGGCCATCCGGCGGCCGGCCACGGCGGTCATGTTGGCGACGACCAGCGGGATCGTGGTGCCCGTGCCGTCCGGGGCGGCCAGGTCGACAGCCTGACGCGATCCGACCGCGCTGCGGCTCGGCACCATGAAGACGTCGTCGTAGGTGAGGTCGTACGCGGGCTGGATGTCGTTGAGGAAACGCACGTGCCGCACATCCCAGTCGATCAGAGGTGACCCCCGGACAGGTCAGCCAAGGGGGAGAAGCACGTACTTCATTCTCCCACGACGGTCGCGATGCGATGCCCGGACAGAACGTCCAAGCAGCTCAGGGGGGCCTTAGGAGGATCCTCCGAGGGCAAGCAGCACGGACAGCGCCGGCACCTGGTCGACCGCCTGGGCGAACACGTCCTGCGCGATCACCCACTCCTGCGGCCGCGCCTCGGCGTACGGGCGCCAGTTCCGTACGACGATCTGGAGCCCGCCGTCCCCGGGCGGGGCCTGGAGGTCGGTGAGGCTGTCGGCGAGGGCGTCCCAGTTGCGTCCGAACCAGTCGGGCAGGCCGAGGGCGTCGGCGCAGCGGTCCATCAGGGCGGACTTGTCGGTCACCCCGTCCAGATCCAGCGTGACCACGAACTGCGTCATCTCAGCACCGCCCGGAACGTGTCGTAGTGATCATCGGTGTAGTAGATCTCGTCGCCCTGCCCGGTGACAACGCGTCGGGCCCCGCGGTCGCGCGAGCCCGGCGTCTCGACGGTGTATTCGTGGTAGTAACCCCGCTTGTGCGCGGGCAGCAGCCCCTCGAAGTTCCCGAAGACGGCGCCGTCCCTGGCGTACGGGAAGGGGCCGCCTTCGTCGATGAGCCGAAGCGTCCGGCGGGCCTCGGCGGGCAGCTCGGACTCCCGGACCGCGGCCAGGCCGCCGGCCCAGGGCGGGTCGGCGGCCGTGGCGACGGCAGGGGTGGAGTCCCGCGGGCCCGGCTGCCCCGTCGTACAGCCGGTGAGCAGGGCGAGCGGGAGGAGCAGGCACACAAGCACGCGGGGGACGAACCGCAGCAGCATGCGTTCGATGCTGTCACGGCCGTCCCCTCATGGCCTGCTTCCGGTCCCGGCCTGCCTTCCGGTCATGGCCTGCTTTCCTGGCGGGTCAGATCCCGTCCGGGTCCGTCCGGCCCAGGGCGGGCTTCGGAGTCGGCCCCGCCGTCATCAGGTAGTCGGCCGCCGACGTGTCCGTCACCAGGCTGGTGACGAGCCCGGAGCGGAGCACCGCGTCGATCGCGGCCGCCTTGCGCTGCCCGCCCGCGATCGCGACGACCTCGGGAACCCGGCGCAACTGGTCGGTCTTGACCGTGATGCACCGCTCGCCCAGGTCCCGCCCGACCCGGCGCCCCTCGGCGTCGAAGAGGTGCGCGGACATCTCGGCGGCGACCCCGAGCGAGGCGTAGTGCGCCCGCTCCTCGTCGCTGAGCATGTCGTGCACCGTCGAGATACCCGGCTCCCAGGAGCCGATGGAGACGCAGGCGACCGTGACCTTGTCGAAGTACTCGAAGGCGCGGGCGATCCCGGTCTGGTGGCGCAGCGCGGCCGCGGTGGCCGCGTCCGGCAGCAGCATCGGCGCGTAGATGGGGTGCGCGTCGCCGCCGGACACCTGGGCGGCACGGCGGACGGCCTCGACCGAGCCGCGCTCCGCGGTCCCTGCGTCGTAGACACCCGTCAGCTGCACCACCGTGCACGGCGGCAGCCGGTCCAGCGCCGCCGCCATGTGAATGGTGGACCGGCCCCAGGCCAGCCCCAGTACGTCCCCCTCGTCGACCAGTTCGCCGAGCAGGTCCGCTGCCACTTCCCCGAGGTTCTCGGGGTCCGTGGTCTCCTCGGCCTCGGCCGGGGACTCGACCACGACGGCGTGCCTGAGGCCGTAGCGGGCGCGGAGCGCGTCCGAGCGCTCCGCGTCCAGCTCGGCCGGCACGCGGATCTCGATCCGTACGAGATCCCGTTCGAGGGCGGTCTCCAGGACCCGGGCCACTTTGAAGCGGCTGACGCCGAACTCCTCCGCGATCTGGATCTTGGACTTCCCCTCAAGGTAGAAGCGGCGGGCCATGGCCGCCGCCTGCACCAGCTCAGCGGGTCCCATCCGCATGGCTGACCGGCCCGCCGACATACCCGACACGGCGTTCTCCTCACTGCTGTTCACACTCTGGATACGCCGTTCATCCTCGCAGATCCGGCGCAGTTGATCAGCTCTGTTGGGAGCCGTTCACATACCTGTCGGTAAGTGGTTGGTTCAGTGCCCGCATGCCCAGGTGGCGCCGGCGGTCGCCGCCTCCGCCTGAGCCCGCAGGCCACGGACCGCCTCCGCCGGGTCGTCCGCCCCGTATACGGCCGAGCCTGCCACGAACACGTCCGCGCCCGCCTCGGCGCACCGCTCGATCGTCGAGGCCGAGACGCCGCCGTCGACCTGGAGCCACAGGTCGAGGCCGTGCTTGCTGATCAACTCGCGGGTCCGGCGGATCTTGGGGAGCATGATGTCGAGGAAGGCCTGGCCCCCGAAACCCGGCTCGACCGTCATGATCAGGAGCATGTCGAGTTCGGGCAGCAGGTCCTCGTACGGCTCGATGGGCGTCGCAGGCCTGAGTGCCATGGAGGCACGGGCGCCCTTCGCCCGGATCTCGCGGGCGAGCCGCACGGGTGCGGCGGCGGCCTCGACGTGGAAGGTGACGGACGAGGCACCCGCCTCGACGTACTGCGGGGCCCAGCGATCGGGGGCCTCGATCATCAGATGGCAGTCCAGCGGGGTGTCCGTCGCACGGGCCAGTGACTCTACGACCGGCACACCGAGCGTGAGGTTCGGGACGAAATGGTTGTCCATGACGTCGACGTGGAGCCAGTCGGCTCCGGCGACCGCCTCCGCGTCGTCCGCAAGGCGGGCGAAGTCGGCGGACAGGATGCTGGGGTTGATCTGCACGGCCATGACCCAAGCCTGCCATGCCCTCCAGGGGTTGCGGGCATCGGTCCCTCGGGGGGAGCGTGGTTCGTCGCCCGCGGACCGGCTGCGACTGATCGCGCGGCTCCCCGCGCCCTCTGCGGGAGGCGGCCGCACACGACGGCGACAGAACGGCTCGGAGGGTAGGCATGGCCGAGAATCGCGGTGTCGCGCACCTGGTCTGCGGGCGGCGCGCCAAGTGGCTGGTGCTGGCGTTGTGGCTGGTGCTGCTGTTCCTGACGGCGCCCTTCGCCCAGAAGCTCACCGACGCCCAGGACAACGACGCGGCCTCCTGGCTGCCGGGGTCGGCGGAGTCCACCCAGGTGCTGGAGATCTCGCAGGACTTCAGGCCCGAGCAGATCCCGGCGGTCGTCGTCTACGCCCGCGACGCGGGCCTGACGGCCGAGGACCGGGCGCAGATCACCGAGGACGCGGCGCAGCTCAGGCAGCTCACCGACCACGGCATCCGCGGCGCCGAGACCCGCGGCCCGGTCTACGACCGCCCGGCCGACCCGCGCGCCGCCCAGATCTACGTGCCGATCACCATGGACGAGCAGGGCTGGGAGCGCATCGGGCCGGCCGTCGACTCGATCCGTGACGTCGTCGGCGACGGCGGCGCCGGTCTGGCAGTGCACATCACCGGACCCGGCGGCACCTCCGCGGACTTCTCCGAGGCCTTCGAGGGCATCGACTCGACCCTGCTGCTGGCGGCGATGGGGGTGGTCGTCGTCATGCTCCTGATCACCTACCGCAGCCCCACCCTCCTCGTCGTCCCGGTGCTCGCCGTGGTCGCCGCCCTGTTCACCGCGCAGGCGCTGATCTACTTCCTGGCCGAGTACGCGGGCCTGACGGTGAACGGTCAGAGCGCCGGCATCCTCACGGTGCTCGTGTTCGGCGCGGGCACCGACTACGCCCTGCTGCTGGTGGCCCGCTACCGGGAGGAGCTGCGCCGGCACGAGGACCGGCACGAGGCGATGGCCCTGGCGCTGCACCGCGCGGGCCCCGCCGTCCTGGCGTCCGGCGCCACGGTCGTCCTGAGCATGCTGATGCTGCTGGCCGCCGAGATGAACTCCACCCGCGGGCTGGGCCCGGTCGCGGCCATCGGCGTGGCGGTCGCGCTGCTGGCGATGATGACCCTCTTCCCCGCCCTGCTGGTGATCTGCGGCCGCTGGATCTTCTGGCCGGCGATCCCGCACTTCGGCTCCCCGGACCCGACCGCGCACGGCGTCTGGGCCCGCACGGGCAGTGGCATCGCCCGCCGCCCGCGCATGGTCTGGGCCGTGACGGCGCTGGTCCTGGCGGTCTGCTCGCTCGGCCTGATCCAGCTGCGCGCCGAGGGCATCGGCAACGCGGACGCGTTCACCGGCAAACCGGACTCGATCACGGGCCAGGAGGTGTCGGCGAAGTACTTCCCGGCGGGCAGCGGCGACCCGCTCGTCGTCATCGCCGACCAGGCCCGCGCCGGGCAGGTCAAACGCGCGGTCGCGGGGACGGAGGGCGTGGTGCCGACGTCCCTCGGCCTGCCGCCGGGCACCAAACCCGTCCACGACGGCCAGGTGCTGTTCGAGGCGACGATGACCGACCCGGCCGACAGCGAGGCCGCCAAGCAGACCGTGGAACGGGTCCGGGACGCCGTGCACGAGATACCCGACGCCGACGCCCAGGTGGGCGGCGGTACGGCGGCGCTGCTCGACATGGACAAGGCGACCACCCACGACAACCTGCTGATCATCCCGCTGGTCCTGGCCGTGGTCCTGCTCATCCTCGGCGCCCTGCTGCGCTCCGTGATCGCCCCGCTGCTGCTGGTCGGGACGGTGATCCTGTCCTTCGCGGCGGCCCTCGGCCTCAGCGCGCTGGCGTTCCGCCATCTCTTCGACTACGCGGGCGAGTCGACGGACTTCCCGCTGTTCGTCTTCGTGTTCCTGGTGGCCCTGGGCATCGACTACAACATCTTCCTGACCACCCGGATCCGCGAGGAGGCCGCACGCCAGGGCACCCGGCAGGGCGTGGTGACGGGTCTGGCGGCCACCGGCTCGGTGATCACCTCGGCGGGCCTGGTCCTGGCCGGCACCTTCGCGGCCCTCGCCACCCTTCCCATGGTCGCCTTCGCGGAGATCGGCTTCGCGGTGGCCCTGGGCGTCCTCCTGGACACCTTCATCGTGCGGTCGGTGCTCGTCACCTCGCTGTTCCTGGACATCGGACCGAAGATCTGGTGGCCGCACCGGCTGGCCCGGGAAAGCCGCCCGACCCTCTCGAAGGAACCCGCGCAGCCGGCCGAGAGCACCGAGACCTGAGAGCCCTTTGCATGACCATGCGAGTTCATGCATAATCTTCCTATGTCCAAGGTCCTCACCTCCCTTCCCGCCGGCGAGCGCGTCGGCATCGCCTTCTCCGGCGGGCTCGACACCTCGGTCGCGGTCGCGTGGATGCGCGACAAGGGTGCCGTCCCGTGCACCTACACCGCCGACATCGGCCAGTACGACGAGCCCGACATCGCCTCGGTGCCCGGCCGCGCGAAGACCTACGGCGCCGAGATCGCGCGCCTGGTCGACTGCCGCGCCGCACTGGTCGAGGAGGGCCTGGCCGCACTCACCTGCGGGGCGTTCCACATCCGCTCGGGCGGGCGCGCCTACTTCAACACCACGCCCCTCGGCCGTGCCGTCACCGGCACCCTCCTGGTCCGGGCGATGCTCGAGGACGACGTCCAGATCTGGGGCGACGGCTCGACCTTCAAGGGCAACGACATCGAGCGGTTCTACCGCTACGGCCTGCTGGCCAACCCTCACCTGCGGATCTACAAGCCCTGGCTGGACGCGGACTTCGTGACCGAGCTCGGCGGCCGCAAGGAAATGTCGGAGTGGCTCGTCGCCCACGACCTGCCCTACCGGGACAGCACGGAGAAGGCGTACTCCACCGACGCCAACATCTGGGGCGCCACCCACGAGGCCAAGACACTGGAGCACCTGGACACCGGCGTCGAGACCGTCGAGCCCATCATGGGCGTGCGGTTCTGGGACCCGTCGGTCGAGATCGCCACCGAGGACGTGACGATCGGCTTCGACCAGGGCCGCCCCGTGACGATCGACGGCAAGGAGTTCGCCTCCCCCGTCGATCTGGTGATGGAGGCCAACGCCATCGGCGGCCGCCACGGCATGGGCATGTCGGACCAGATCGAGAACCGCATCATCGAGGCCAAGAGCCGCGGCATCTACGAGGCGCCCGGCATGGCCCTGCTGCACGCCGCCTACGAGCGTCTGGTCAACGCGATCCACAACGAGGACACCCTCGCCCAGTACTACAACGAGGGACGGCGCCTCGGCCGGCTGATGTACGAGGGCCGCTGGCTGGACCCGCAGGCCCTGATGGTGCGCGAGTCGCTCCAGCGCTGGGTCGGCGCGGCCGTCACCGGCGAGGTGACGCTGCGACTGCGGCGCGGTGAGGACTACTCGATCCTCAACACCGTCGGCCCGGCCTTCAGCTACCACCCGGACAAGCTGTCCATGGAGCGCACCGAGGACTCCGCGTTCGGCCCGGTGGACCGGATCGGCCAGCTCACCATGCGCAACCTCGACATCGCCGACTCGCGCGCCAAGCTGGAGCAGTACGCGACGCTCGGTCTGATCGGCACCGGCAGCCCCGCCATCGGCGCCGACCAGGCGGCCGCGACCGGTCTCATCGGCACCATGACGGAGCTGCCGGAGGGCGGCGCCGAGGCCATCGCCTCCCGCGGCGAGGTGTCCGACGACGACCAGCTGCTGGACCGCGCCGCGATGGAGTTCGGCACGGACTGACCCCCCGGGGCACCCGCCCGTGCAGAAGGCCGGCCCCACGCCGTGGACGTGGGGCCGGCCTTCTCGCGTCTGCGTGCGCGCGGGCCTCAGCCCGTCTTCCTGATCAACGCCAGGTACATGGCGTCGGTCCCGTGCAGATGCGGCCAGAGCTGGACGTCGGGCCCGTCACCCAGCCCCGGTACGCCCGGCAGCAGCGGCCGCGCGTCGATCAGCTCGGCCTCCGGGTACTGCTTGAGGACGTCGGAGACGACCGACCGGGTCTCGGCGAGGTGCGGCGAACAGGTGGCGTACCCGACGACGCCCCCGACCCGCACGGAATCCAGCGCGGTCCGCAGCAGCCCGCGCTGGAGCGGCCCGAACCCGTCGAGATCCTCCGGCCTGCGCCGCCAGCGTGCCTCGGGCCGCCGCCGCAGGGCGCCGAGGCCGGTGCACGGCACGTCCATCAGCACCCGGTCGAAGGAACCGGGCCGCCACGGCGGCCGGGTCCCGTCGGCGGCGATGACCTGGTAGGGCCCGGGGTTGCCGGCGAGCGCCTTGGCGACGAGCCCGGCGCGGTGCGGCTGCTTCTCGGAGGCGAGCAGCGCGGCCCCCCGCTCGGCGGCGAGGGCGGCGAGCAACGCCGCCTTGCCACCGGGTCCGGCACACCCGTCCAGCCACAACGCGTCGGACCCGTCGAGCGGCACGTTGGCCAGCGCGAGCGCCACCAGCTGGCTGCCCTCGTCCTGCACACCCGCCCGCCCGTCCCGTACGGCGTCGATGGCCCCGGGCTCACCGCCCTCGGTGAGCCGCACGGCGTACGGCGACCAGCGCCCGGCGACCGAGGCCTCCTCCCGGAGCAGCTCCTCGGTGGTGGCCCGCCCGGGCCGGGCCACGAGCGTGACCTCGGGCCGCTCGTTGTCCGCCGCCAGCAGTTCCTCGATGCCGGCCCGCCCGCCGCCGAGGGAGTCCCACAGCGCGGAGACCACCCAGCGCGGGTGCGAGTGCACGACCGCGAGGTGGTCCTCGGGATCGTCGTCGTAGGGCGGCGCGACCTTGTCGAGCCACTCGTCGAGATCGTGCGCCGCGACCTTGCGCAGCACGGCGTTGACGAACTTGGCGCGTCCGTCGCCGAGCACGACCCGGGCGAGGTCCACGGAGGCGGACACGGCCGCATGGGTCGGAATACGTGTCCCGAGCAGCTGGTGCACGCCGAGACTCAGCACGTCGAGGACCGGCGGGTCGACCTCGCGCAGCGGCCGGTCGACACACGCGGAGATGACGGCGTCGTACGTTCCCTGCCGGCGCAGCGTCCCGTAGACCAGCTCGGTGGCGAGGGCCGCGTCCCGTGCGTCGAACTTGTCGGGTCCCTCCTTCTCGCGCGCCTTGCGCAGCAGCGGCGGCAGCACGAGGTTGGCGTACGCGTCCCGCTCGTCCACGGCCCGCAGCGCCTCGAAGGCGAGCATGCGGACGGGGTCCTTCTGAGGACGGCGGTAGGGCTTGCCCGGCTTGCGGGAACGGTGGGGCTGGTCGCTCACGAAAAGGTGCTCCGGATTGCAGAAGAGAAGAAGGAAAAGGCGGAATGGCGGAAAGGTGCGTCCAGCGTACGTCGGTGGTACGCCGGGCGGACTTGCCGACCGGGGCCCGCGGACCGGGGGCGGGGCTCACGGACCGGACGGGGCCTGTGCAGGAGCGTTACGCCCCGACGGCCTCCCCGTCCACGATCCGGGCGCCCCGGGCCCAGTCGGCGGCCCGCATCGGCTTCTTGCCCTGCGCCTGCACCCACAGCAGCTCGACCGCGTACGAGCCGGTGCCGACGTGCACGCTGTTCTTGCCGACGACAAGCGTGCCCGGGGCGAGATCGGTCCGCTCGGGAACCGGCTGGACCTGGATGAGCTTGAGCCGCTCCCCGCGGAAGGTGGTCCAGGCGCCGGGGGCGGGGGTGCAGCCGCGCACCACTCGGTCGACCCGCAGCGCCGGGGTGGCCCAGTCGACCTGGGCGTCCTCGACGGTGATCTTCGGCGCGAGGGTGATCCCCTCACCCGGCTGCGGAACGGCCTTCAGCGTGCCGTCCTCGATCCCGTCCATGGTCGCGGCGAGCAGCCCGCTGCCGGCGAAGGCCAGCCGGGTGAGCAGGTCACCGCTGGTGTCGGTGGGCCGGATCTCCTCGGTGACCGTCCCGTAGACCGGCCCCGAGTCGAGTCCCTCCTCGATGAGGAAGGTGGAGGCGCCGGTGATCTCGTCCCCCGCCATCACGGCGTGCTGCACGGGAGCGGCCCCGCGCCAGGCCGGCAGCAGCGAGAAGTGCAGGTTGACCCAGCCATGAGCCGGGATGTCCAGCGCCACCCTGGGCAGCAGGGCCCCGTAGGCCACGACGGGACAGCAGTCGGGCGCGATCTCCCGCAGCCGCTCCAGGAACTCCGGGTCGCGCGGCTTGGCGGGCCTCAGCACCTCGATACCCGCCTCCTCGGCGCGCTGGGCGACGGGAGAGGCGATCAGCCTGCGCCCCCGTCCGGCCGGCGCGTCGGGCCGCGTGACGACGGCGGCCACCTCGTGCCGCCCGGAGGCGATCAGAGCGTCCAGGGCGGGAACGGCGACCTCGGGGGTACCGGCGAAGACGAGCTTCATGAGTGGGCGGGGCCTCTCGGGCGGGACGGACGACGGGCGACGCACAAGTTTATGACGCCGGCCGGGCAGGCCGCCGACGGGCGGGAAGCCCCACGAGTCGCGCCCCACGGGGGGCGTACGCATATGCCCATACGCCCCCACACCGTGACCAGCGGCACGAACCCGCGTTGGTCAAGAAAGAGTTGACCACACCTTCTTCAACGCCGGTTCGAGAGGCTTGTTCATGGCCGACCATGCAACCCACGACGCCCAGGCCCGGGCCAGCCTGCACTTGCTGGTGCGGGACATCGAGCGCGTCCGACGGCAGGTGGACGCACTGCGCACCCTCACCGCCCAGCTGGGCAACGTCTACCGCCCCCGCCGCTCCGGCCCGTCCACGGGCTTCGTCGTCTACGGGCGGGCCCCCGCCCCCACGGTCCGCCTCGCCCAGGAGCTGCGGGACAGCGTCGAGACCCTGGTCACCGCGGCGGTGGACTTCGACCGTTCGCTCGGCTTCTCGTGGGACGCGGTGGGCTCCGCCCTCGGGGTCACCAAGCAGGCCGTACACCGCCGCTACGGCGCCCGCCGGGCCGCGGCCCAGGCCGCCACCGCCGAGGCCGAGCGACCCGCCGAGCCCACCGTCGCCCGCACGGTCACCGTGAACACGGGCATCCCGACGGTTCCCACGGTGCCCGCCGCCCGCTCGATGCCGACCCAGCCGACGGCCGGCAGCCCGGCCCTGCGCGACACCGGGGCCCCGGCCCTGCGCGAGGCGGGAGCCCCCACCCTGCGCGACGTCGGCAGCCCGGCCCTGCGCGACGAGGCGAGGCCGACCGCCTTCCCCGGCCCGCGGAACGGTTGACGCACCGCATCCCGCATCGAGCACCTCCACCCTGTCTTCTCCTCACCCTCCCCACCCTGCCCTCTCGGCCCACGCCCGAGAGGGCAGTCGCACGCCCGGCCCTCCCTCACCGCACTCCCACCGCGCGTCCCCACCGCGCCCGGCGCCGACTCCGCGTCGTCCCTCAGCCGATGTCCGGGGGATCGATCCGCACCCGCACGGCCTCCTCGCCGCCCCGCGCCATCCGAGCCGCCTGCGCGGTCTTCAGCGCGGCAGCCAGCGCGGCGCCCCTCCCGGGCGGCACCCGGAGCAGCGCCCGCTCCCACTCCTCCCCTGGGGGGGGCGCCCCCGGCCGCCGAGGCCGCCCCGCCGGGCCCGCCGGCACCGGAACCGGAACCGGCCCCAGCAGCTCCGCCTCCGGCGGCAGTTCGACGGCCTCCAGGAACGCGGTCAGGGCCTGCGCCGTCCCCGACACCGCAGCCATCCGCGACACCGGCGGAAAGCCCAGCTCGGCCCGCTCGGAGAGCTCCCGCACCGCGTGCCCCACCGGATCCCATCGCACCAGCGCCTGGACGGGCCGCAGGGTCGGCTCGGCGACGACGACCACGGTTCCCCCCTCCCCCGACGGCCGTACGAGCGCGGCGGCCGCGATCCAGCGGCGCAGCGCGTCCTCCCCGGCCCTCAGGTCGGGCCGCCCGAGCATGGCCCAGCCGTCCAGCAGCAGGGCGGCCGCGTACCCTCCCTCGGCGACCGGCTCGGCCCCGGGCGTGGACACCACGAGCGCGGGCGCCCCCGGCACGGTGTCCAGCACCTGCTCGCGGCCCGACGTCCGCACCGGCACGGCGGGAAACGCCCGCCCCAGCTCCTCGGCGGTCCGCCGGGCCCCCACGACCTGTGCCCGCAAGCGGAACGAACCGCACTCGGGACAGTGCCAGGCGCTCTCCTCACGCCCGCACCACCCGCACCACACCGCACCCCCGTCCCGCGCCTCCAACGGCCCGGAGCAGTGCCGGCACCGGGCGGCGGTCCGGCACTGCGCACACGCCATCCGCGGCACGTAGCCCCGCCGGGGCACCTGGACGAGCACCGGCCCGTGCCGCAGCCCCTCCCGGGCCGCCTGCCAGGCGAGGGTGGGCAGCCGGGCGGCCCGAGCGGCCTCGTCCCGCGCGAGATCCTGGTCGCCCACGGTGCGCACCAGCGGAGCGCTGTGCCGGACCTGCTCCCGTGCGGCGATCAACGGCCGCGCCCACCCGCTCTCGACGAGCTGCGCGCCCTCCACGGTGCAGCTCCAACCACCCATCAGAAAACCGCACTTGTCCTGCGCGGCCCGCAGCAGCAGCACCTCGCGCGCATGGGGCTGCGGCGCGTGCTGCTCGCTGTGGCTGTCGTCACCGTCGTCCCAGAGCGCGACCAGACCGAGGTTCCGGACCGGCGCGAACATCGCGGCACGCGTCCCGACGACCGCCCGCACGGAACCCCGCCGCACGGCGAGCCACTCCCGATACCGCTTCTCGGGCCCGGCGTCCGCGGTGAGCAGCGCGTGCCGTCCCTCCCCCAACAACGCCGTCAACGCGGCGTCGACCCGTGCGGCGGCCCGTCCGTCGGGCACGACGACCAGGGCCCCGCGCCCCGAGGCGAGCGTCGCGGCGACGGCCCGTGCCAGCTCCTCGCTCCACTCGGGGCCGGGCAGCGCGTTCCACACCGCCCTGGGCGCGCCCCCGGACGCCAGCGACTCGACGAACGCGCCCCCGCGCTCGTACCGCCCCCAGGACCCGGCCTCCGGCGGCGTCGGCGGCGGCAGCGGCGCCGGGGAGGGGCGCTGCTCGGCGCGCGCGTTACGTGGCGGCACGGCCAGCTGGAGGACGTCGGCCAGGCTTCCCGCGTACCGGTCGGCGACGGCCCGCGCCAGTCCCAGCAGCTCCTCGCTCAGCACCGGCTCGGGCGACACCACCTGGGCGAGCGCCGCGAGCGGCCCGGAGTAGTCCGACGCGGCGAGCCGCTCGACGAGGAACCCGTCGATGAGCCCCCCGCCCTCGCGCCGCCCTTCCCGCACCCGACCGCGCCCGGCCCCGAACCGCACCCGTACCCGCACCCCCGGCTGGGCGTCGGCGTCCAGCTCGGCCGGTACCGCGTAGTCGAAGTACCGGTCCAGATGCAGCACACCCTTGTCGACGAGCACCCGCGCGACCGGCAGCTCCTCGGCCAGCGCGGCCCCCCGCCAGGTCCGGGGCTTGGCCCGGGGCGCCTTGGCCCGCCGCACGCGCTCCCGGATCAGCGCGAGCTGCTCGGGCGGCGCGCCCTCCCCGGCCGCACCGCCGTCCCCCTGCCCGTTCTCGCTGCTCACGCTTGCATTCTTACCAAACGCCACTGACAACGGTCCTTCCGCAGAGGCCCTGTTCCCCCTCCGGCGCCGCAGGAGGTCGGACGGGGCCCATGACCGATCAGGACGTTGCCCGGAAGCTGCCCGGAAGCTGCCCGCCGTCGGCTACCCGCGGCGGTGACCCTCGCAAACGCCGAGGCCCGGCCTCCCCGAGGAGGCCGGGCCCACGCGTCGTGCCGGGGAGGACCTACAGTCCCGCGGCCTTGCGCAGCGCGTCCACGCGGTCCGTGCGCTCCCACGTGAAGTCGGGCAGCTCACGGCCGAAGTGGCCGTACGCGGCGGTCTGGGCGTAGATCGGACGCAGCAGGTCGAGGTCGCGGATGATCGCGGCCGGGCGGAGGTCGAAGACCTCGTCGATGGCCTTCTCGATCTTCTCGGCGTCGACCTTGGCGGTGCCGAAGGTCTCCACGAAGAGACCGACCGGCTCGGCCTTGCCGATCGCGTAGGCGACCTGGACCTCGCAGCGCGCGGCGAGACCCGCGGCCACCACGTTCTTCGCGACCCAGCGCATCGCGTACGCCGCGGAGCGGTCGACCTTGGACGGGTCCTTGCCCGAGAAGGCGCCGCCACCGTGCCGGGCGAACCCGCCGTAGGTGTCGATGATGATCTTGCGGCCGGTGAGGCCGGCGTCGCCCATCGGGCCGCCGATCTCGAAGCGGCCGGTCGGGTTGACCAGCAGGCGGTAGTTCTCCGTGTCGAGCTTGATGCCCTCGTCCAGGAGCGCCTTCAGCTCCGGCTCCACCACGAACTCGCGGATGTCCGGGGCCAGCAGGGAGTCCAGGTCGATGTCGCTCGCGTGCTGCGAGGAGACGACGACCGTGTCGAGACGGAGGGCCTTGTCGCCGTCGTACTCGATGGTGACCTGGGTCTTGCCGTCGGGGCGCAGGTAGGGGATGGTCCCGTTCTTGCGGACGTCCGACAGGCGCTTCGAGAGCCGGTGCGCCAGGAAGATCGGCAGCGGCATCAGGGTCGGCGTCTCGTCCGACGCGTAGCCGAACATCAGGCCCTGGTCGCCGGCGCCCTGGCGGTCCAGCTCGTCCTCGTCGCCCTCGACGCGGTTCTCGTACGCCGTGTCGACACCCTGGGCGATGTCCGGGGACTGCGCGCCGATGGACACCGAGACACCGCAGGAGGCGCCGTCGAAGCCCTTCTTCGAGGAGTCGTAGCCGATCTCGAGGATCTTGTCGCGCACGAGCTGGGGGATCGGCGCGTAGGCCTTGGTGGTGACCTCGCCGGCCACATGCACCAGACCGGTCGTGATCAGGGTCTCGACGGCGACCCGGGAGGCCGGGTCCTCGCGCAGCAGGGCATCGAGAATGGTGTCGCTGATCTGGTCAGCGATCTTGTCGGGGTGACCCTCGGTCACAGACTCCGAGGTGAACAGGCGACGGGACACAACGCTCCCTGGGGTTGCAGCGGCTGCTGGCTGATCATTGGCGGACGCGACAGGAGCTGCGCCCGGCGTCGTCCGAGAACAGTTTATCGGTCGTGCCCCTCCACCGGGCCACCCGTCTCGCCTCTCGGGAGCGCTGTGACCTGCGGCACGGGCATTCTGCCGAATGCCGTGCACCGTTGGCCAGGGGCGCCACACCCGAATCGACCGAGCGGGAAGACGACGGGGAACCGCATCAAACAGTCAGCCCAGCCGCCGCGTCACCAGGTCCCACACGGTTTCGGCCAGGGCCTCCTTGGGCCCGTACGGCACTGGGGTTTCGCTGCCGTCGGCGCCCAGCACGACCGCTTCGTTCTCCTCGGAGCCGAAGGTCTTGCGCTCCCCCACCTCGTTCACCACCAGCAGATCGCAGCCCTTGCGCCGGAGCTTCGACCGGCCGTTGGCCAGGACGTCGTCGGTCTCCGCCGCGAAGCCGACAACCACCTGGTTGGAGCGCGCCCGGTCGGCGGAGACCTCCGCGAGGATGTCCGGATTACGCACGAGAACGATGGGGTCCGGTTCCCGGCCGTCCTGCTTCTTGATCTTTCCGGACGCGTACGTCTCCGGGCGGAAATCGGCCACCGCGGCCGCCATGACGACCGCGTCGGCGTCCGCGGCCGCCTTCAGTACCGCCTCGCGCAGCTGCACGGCCGTGCCGACCTGGACGACGTCGACCCCGGCCGGGTCGGGCAGGCCGGTGTTCGCCGCGATCAGCGTGACGCGGGCGCCACGGGCGGCGGCGGTGCGGGCGAGGGCGTAGCCCTGCTTGCCGGAGGAGCGGTTGCCGAGGAAGCGGACCGGGTCGAGGGGCTCGCGGGTGCCGCCGGCGCTGACCACGACATGCCGGCCGGCGAGGTCGGGTTCGCGCACTCCCCTGGCCAGGATCCGGCGGCAGACCTCGAAGATCTCGGCCGGGTCGGGCAGCCGCCCCTTGCCGGTGTCGACGCCGGTGAGCCGGCCGACGGCCGGCTCGATGACGACGGCGCCCCGGCGGCGCAGTGTCGCCACGTTCTCCTGGGTGGCGGGGTGTTCCCACATCTCGGTGTGCATCGCGGGGGCGAAGACGACCGGACAGCGGGCCGTCAGGAGGGTGTTGGTGAGGAGGTCGTCGGCGAGGCCGTGGGCGGCCTTGGCGAGCATGTCCGCGGTGGCCGGGGCGACGACCACCAGGTCGGCCTGCTGGCCGATGCGGACGTGCGGGACCTCGTGGACGTCGTCCCAGACCTCCGTGGAGACGGGGTGACCGGAGAGGGCGGACCAGGTGGCGGCGCCGACGAAGTGCAGCGCCGAGGCGGTGGGCACCACCCGCACGTCATGGCCCGACTCGGTCAGCCTGCGCAGCAGCTCGCAGGCCTTGTAGGCGGCGATGCCCCCACTGACCCCCAGAACGACCTTCTGCTTGTCCACCGTCTCTCCCCGGACCTCGGAAAACGTACGCCGCGACTCCCGGCGTACGAGTCCATGAGACACCACAGGCCCGGCAGCCGTGCTGCCGGGCCTGTGGAAAAACCCACTGTGAACCGAAAATACTACTGAGCGGGGCCCTCGACGGCCTCGGACGTCAGCAGACCGGCGTTGATCTCGCGGAGGGCGATCGAGAGCGGCTTCTCGTGGACGTGGGTGTCCACGAGCGGACCGACGTACTCGAGGAGGCCCTCGCCGAGCTGCGAGTAGTACGCGTTGATCTGGCGGGCCCGCTTGGCCGCGTAGATCACGAGGCTGTACTTCGAGTCGGTGGCCTCGAGGAGCTCGTCGATCGGCGGGTTGATGATGCCCTCGGGCGCGGAGATGGAAGAGGACACGCTCTACCTTCCGATGGATGGGAAAAGACCGGTCGTGATCACAGGTTCGTAATCACACAACATCGACCAAGGCTAGCAGCTCACGCGCGACGTCCTCGACGGAGGTGTTGACCAGGGTCACGTCGAACTCCGGCTCGGCCGCCAGTTCGATCTTCGCCGCCGCCAGGCGGCGCTCGATCACCTCGGGCGGTTCGGTGCCCCGCCCGGTGAGCCTGCGCACCAGTTCCTCCCAGGAGGGAGGGGCCAGGAACACCAGTCGGGCCTCGGGCATGGACTCGCGGACCTGCCGGGCACCCTGGAGGTCGATCTCCAGGAGGACCGGCTCGCCCGACTCCAGGCGCTCCAGCACCGCGGCGCGCGGAGTGCCGTAGCGGTTGCCCGCGAACTCGGCCCACTCCAGCAGCTCGCCGTTGGCGATCAGCTTGTCCATCTCCTCGTCGGTGACGAAGAAGTAGTGGACTCCGTGCTTCTCACCGGGCCGCGGCCTGCGGGTCGTCGCCGACACCGAGAGCCAGGCCTCGGGGTGTTCCTTGCGCATATGAGCGACGACCGTGCTCTTGCCGACCCCGGAGGGGCCGGAGAGCACGGTCAGCCGCGGACGTGCGTCCGGGGTTTCGGGGGTCGTCCCCCGGAGTTTTACTGCCATGCAGCGATTATTCCAGCAATCCCGGAGTGCCCGGGACTCCCTCCCCGTGGCACCCGGGAATCAGGAGCCGGTGCTGCCGAACTCACGCTCCAGGGACGCGATCTGGTTGGAACCGAGGCCGCGTACGCGGCGGCTCTCGGAGATGCCGAGTCGCTCCATGATCTGCTTGGCGCGGACCTTGCCCACGCCCGGGAGCGACTCCAGAAGGGCGGAGACCTTCATCTTGCCGATGACGTCGTTTTCCTGACCCTGCTTGATGACCTCGTGAAGCGAGGCGCCGGAGTGCTTGAGTCGATTCTTGACCTCGGCCCGCTCCCGGCGAGCCGCGGCGGCCTTTTCGAGCGCGGCTGCGCGCTGTTCGGGGGTAAGGGGCGGAAGAGCCACGCCTACGTCACCTCGGATGTCGAACTGTCGGATACGGACCGGTGAGGAACCTAGTCGCCCCACACCTGGTGAGTTACGAGCAACACGCGCTGCCCGTTCACTCTCCGTCGGAGACTAGCGGCCAACTCCGCCAGAGTCAGCGAGAACCAAGGAAAAGTCCTGGTCAGCCTCCGCCAGGCCGGACATTCAAGACATAGCGCCCCGGATTTGAGGATGTATCCAGACTCAAGTCGCCCCCGAGCCGCCCGACCGAGCCCCCGGTCGGGCGGCCGACACCCGTCAGGCGGCGTCCACGGCCGCCCTGACCTCTCGCGCGAATCGATCCACCGCGTCACGCAGAGCGACGAGGTCGGGACCGTGACGCAACACACCCCGGCTCACGTTGGGTACGACATTGCGCACCGCGGACCCGAAGACCCGTGGAAGGTCGGCCGGGGTCGCCCCCTGAGCGCCGACGCCGGGGGCGAGGAGGGGACCGTTGATGTCGAGGTCGTACGTCGAGAGGTCGCCCAGGGTGGCGCCGACGACCGCCCCGAAGGAGCCCAGCGGCTCCTCCCCCGCGTTCTCCGCGGCCAGGTGCGCCAGCATCGTCGCGCCCACGTCCCGTCCGTCGGCCCGCACCGCGTGCTGGACCTCGCCGCCCTCCGGGTTCGAGGTCAGCGCCAGCACGAACAGCCCGGCGCCGCTCTCGCGCGCCGTCGCCACCGCCGGGGAGAGCGATCCGTAACCGAGGTACGGCGACACGGTGAGGGCGTCGGAGAACAGCGGGGCGTCCTTGTGCAGGAAGGACTCGGCGTACGCGGCCATGGTCGAGCCGATGTCACCGCGCTTGGCGTCCATCACGACCAGGGCACCGGCCGCCCGGGCCTCCTGCACCGTCTTCTCCAGGACGGCGATGCCGCGTGAGCCGAACCGCTCGAAGAAGGCGCTCTGCGGCTTCAGCAGGGCGACCCGGTCGGCCGTCGCCTCGACGACCGTGCGGCTGAACCGCTCCAGGCCGGCGACATCGTCGTTCAGGCCCCAGTCGGCGAGCAGGGAGGCGTGCGGGTCGATGCCGACGCAGAGCGGGCCACGCTCGTCCATGGCCCGGCGCAGCCGCGCGCCGAAGGGCTCCAGGGTCATGCCGTCTTCCTCACGTCGGCGCCGACCGCGTCGGCGAGGGTGGCGTAGGGGCTCGTCCGCAGGCGGGCGGCCAGGCCCTTGTGGATCGCACGGCCCCAGAAGGGCCCCTCGTAGATGAAGGCGCTGTACCCCTGGACCAGCGTGGCACCGGCCAGGATGCGCTGCCAGGCGTCCTCGGCGTCCTCCACGCCGCCGACGCCCACCAGGGTGACGCGGTCGCCCACGCGCGCGTAGAGGCGGCGCAGCACCTCCAGGGAGCGTGCCTTGAGGGGCGCCCCGGACAGTCCTCCGGTCTCCTTCACCAGCGAGGGGTCGGAGATCAGCCCGAGGCCCTCGCGCGCGATGGTGGTGTTGGTGGCGATGATCCCGTCCAGGCCGAGTTCCACGGCCAGGTCGGCGACCGCGTCGACGTCCTCGTCGGCCAGGTCCGGGGCGATCTTGACCAGCAGCGGGACCCGCCGCGAGGTCACCACCCGGTCGGCGGCCTCACGGACGGCGCTCAGCAGCGGCCGGAGCGCCTCGGTGGCCTGGAGGTTGCGCAGCCCCGGGGTGTTCGGCGAGGACACGTTGACGACCAGGTAGTCGGCGTACGGCGCGAGCCGCTCGGTCGACTTCACGTAGTCGCCGACGGCCTCCTCCTCCGGTACGACCTTGGTCTTGCCGATGTTGACGCCCACCACGGGCTTGAAGACGGGCGTACGGGAGGCCAGGCGCGCGGCGACGGCCAGCGAGCCCTCGTTGTTGAAGCCCATGCGGTTGATGAGCCCCCGGTCCTTCACGAGCCGGAACAGCCGCTGGGCGGGGTTGCCGGGCTGCGGCTCACCGGTGACCGTGCCGATCTCGACGTGGTCGAAGCCCAGCATCGACATCCCGTCGATCGCGACGGCGTTCTTGTCGAAGCCGGCGGCGAGTCCGAAGGGGCCGTGCATGCGCAGCCCGAAGGCCTCGGTGCGCAGTTCCTCGTACCGCGGGGCCAGGGCGGCCGCGACGAACGTGCGCAGCACCGGGATCCGCACGGCGAGCCGGATCCAGCGGAAGGCCAGGTGGTGGGCGCGCTCGGGGTCCATCCGCTGGAAGACCAGCCGGAAGAATTGCCTGTACATGATCATGTCCTCCAAGGAGCCTCGCGAAGAGGTGTCATGAAGAGGGGGACACCGTTTCCGGTGTCCCCCTGGGGGTTGCTAGTCGCGGGCCGCGGTCAGGTGTGCCGCGTGTTCCTGGAGTGAGCGCACGCCCACGTCCCCGTGGTTGAGGGCGTCGATGCCCTGGACGGCCGCGGCGAGCGCCTGGACCGTCGTCAGGCACGGCACGGACCGCGCCACGGCCGCCGTACGGATCTCGTAGCCGTCGAGGCGGCCACCGGTGCCGTACGGGGTGTTGACGATGAGGTCGACCTCGCCGTCGTGGATGAGCTGGACGATGGTCTTCTCGCCGTTCGGGCCGGTGCCCTCGGACTGCTTGCGCACGACCTTCGCGGTGAGGCCGTTGCGCCTGAGCACCTCGGCCGTGCCGGAGGTGGCGAGCAGTTCGAAGCCGTGGGCGACCAGCTCACGGGCCGGGAAGATCATCGAGCGCTTGTCGCGGTTGGCGACCGAGATGAACGCGCGGCCCTTGGTGGGCAGCGGGCCGTAGGCGCCCGCCTGCGACTTGGCGTACGCCGTGCCGAAGACGGAGTCGATGCCCATGACCTCGCCGGTGGAGCGCATCTCCGGGCCGAGGACGGTGTCGACACCGCGCCCTGAGGTGTCCCGGAAGCGGCTCCACGGCATCACGGCCTCCTTGACGGAGATCGGCGCGTCCAGCGGCAGCTCACCGCCGTCGCCGGTCGCCGGGAGCAGGCCCTCGGCACGCAGCTCTGCGACGGTCGCGCCCAGCGAGATCCGGGCGGCGGCCTTCGCCAGCGGCACCGCGGTCGCCTTCGAGGTGAAGGGGACGGTGCGGGACGCGCGCGGGTTAGCCTCCAGGACGTAGAGGATGTCACCCGCCATCGCGAACTGGATGTTGATCAGACCGCGCACACCGACGCCCTTGGCGATCGCCTCGGTGGAGGCCCGCAGGCGCTTGATGTCGAAGCCGCCCAGGGTGATCGGGGGCAGGGCGCACGCCGAGTCGCCGGAGTGGATGCCGGCCTCCTCGATGTGCTCCATGACGCCGCCGAGGTACAGCTCCTCGCCGTCGTAGAGCGCGTCGACGTCGATCTCGATGGCGTCGTCGAGGAAGCGGTCGACGAGCACCGGCCGGGTGGGGCTGATCTCGGTCGACTCGGCGATGTAGGAGGACAGCCGGGTCTCGTCGTAGACGATCTCCATGCCGCGGCCGCCGAGCACGTACGAGGGCCGCACCAGGACCGGGTAGCCGATCTCGTCCGCGATGGCCTTGGCCTCGGCGAAGGTGGTGGCCGTGCCGTGCTTCGGGGCCGGCAGGCCGGCCTCGGCGAGCACCCGCCCGAAGGCGCCCCGGTCCTCGGCCGCGTGGATGGCCTCGGGCGAGGTGCCGACGATCGGCACGCCGTTGTCCTTCAGCGCCTGCGCCAGGCCCAGCGGGGTCTGGCCGCCGAGCTGGACGATCACACCGGCGATCGGTCCTGCCAGCGACTCCGCGTGCACGATCTCCAGCACGTCCTCCAGCGTCAGCGGCTCGAAGTACAGGCGGTCGGAGGTGTCGTAGTCCGTGGAGACGGTCTCCGGGTTGCAGTTGACCATCACGGTCTCGTAGCCCGCGTCGCTGAGCGCGAAGGAGGCGTGGACGCAGGAGTAGTCGAACTCGATGCCCTGGCCGATGCGGTTCGGGCCGGAGCCCAGGATGATCACCGCGGGCTTCTCGCGGGGCGCGACCTCACTCTCCTCGTCGTAGGAGGAGTAGAAGTACGGCGTCTTCGCGGCGAACTCGGCGGCGCAGGTGTCGACCGTCTTGTAGACCGGCCGGATGCCCAGCGTGTGCCGGACCTCGCGGACGACGTCCTCGCGCAGCCCGCGGATCTCGGCGATCTGCTGGTCGGAGAAGCCGTGCCGCTTGGCCTCGGCGAGCAGCTCGACGTCGAGGCGCTCGGCGGCGGCCAGCTCGTCGGCGGTCTCCTTGATGAGGAAGAGCTGGTCGACGAACCACGGGTCGATCTTCGTGAACTCGAAGACCTCCTCGGGGGTGGCGCCCGCGCGGATGGCCCGCATGACGGTGTTGATACGGCCGTCGGTGGGCCGCACGGCCTCGCGCAGCAGCTCGTCCTTGTCACCGGGCTCGCCGACGAACGTGAACTGGCTGCCCTTCTTCTCCAGCGAACGCAGCGCCTTCTGGAAGGCCTCGGTGAAGTTGCGGCCGATGGCCATGGCCTCGCCGACCGACTTCATGGTCGTGGTCAGCGTGGAGTCGGCGCTCGGGAACTTCTCGAAGGCGAAGCGCGGGGCCTTCACGACCACGTAGTCGAGCGTCGGCTCGAAGGAGGCCGGGGTCTCCTGCGTGATGTCGTTCGGGATCTCGTCGAGGGTGTAGCCGACGGCGAGCTTGGCCGCGATCTTGGCGATCGGGAAGCCGGTGGCCTTGGAGGCGAGGGCCGAGGACCGCGACACGCGTGGGTTCATCTCGATGACGATGATCCGGCCGTCCTCGGGGTTCACCGCGAACTGGATGTTGCAGCCGCCGGTGTCGACGCCGACCTCGCGGATGATCGCGATGCCGATGTCGCGCAGCCGCTGGTACTCACGGTCGGTCAGGGTCATCGCGGGCGCGACGGTGATCGAGTCACCGGTGTGCACGCCCATGGGGTCGAAGTTCTCGATGGAGCAGACGACCACGACGTTGTCGTTCTTGTCGCGCATCAGCTCCAGCTCGTACTCCTTCCAGCCAAGGATGGACTCCTCCAGGAGCACCTCGGTGGTCGGCGACAGCGTCAGGCCCTGGCCGGCGATGCGGCGCAGCTCCTCCTCGTCGTGGGCGAAGCCGGAACCGGCGCCGCCCATGGTGAAGGAGGGCCGGACGACGACGGGGTAGCCGCCGAGCGTCTCGACGCCCGCGATCACGTCGTCCATGGAGTGGCAGATCACGGACCGGGCGGACTCGCCGTGCCCGATCTTCTCGCGGACGGCCTCGACGACCCCCTTGAAGAGGTCGCGGTCCTCGCCCTTGTTGATCGCCTCGACGTTGGCGCCGATCAGCTCGACGCCGTACTTCTCCAGCACACCCTGCTCGTGCATGGAGATCGCGGTGTTGAGAGCCGTCTGGCCGCCCAGGGTGGGCAGCAGGACGTCGGGGCGCTCCTTGGCGATGATCTTCTCGACGAACTCCGGGGTGATCGGCTCGACGTAGGTGGCGTCGGCGATCTCCGGGTCGGTCATGATCGTCGCCGGGTTGGAGTTGACCAGGATGACCCGCAGGCCCTCGGCGCGCAGGATGCGGCACGCCTGGGTGCCGGAGTAGTCGAACTCGGCGGCCTGGCCGATGACGATCGGGCCGGAGCCGATGACCAGGACGGACTGGATATCGGTGCGCTTAGGCACGCTGGCCCTCCATCAGGGAAACGAAGCGGTCGAACAGGTAGGCGGCGTCGTGGGGGCCCGCTGCCGCTTCGGGGTGGTACTGGACGGAGAAGGCCGGCTGGTCGAGCAGCTGGAGCCCCTCCACGACGTCGTCGTTGAGGCAGACGTGCGAGACCTCGGCGCGGCCGAACTTCGTCTCGCTGACCCGGTCGAGCGGCGCGTCCACGGCGAACCCGTGGTTGTGCGCGGTGACCTCGACCTTGCCGGTCGTACGGTCCTGGACCGGCTGGTTGATGCCGCGGTGGCCGTACTTCAGCTTGTAGGTGCCGAAGCCGAGGGCGCGGCCGAGGATCTGGTTGCCGAAGCAGATGCCGAAGAGCGGCGTCCTGCGCCGCAGCACCTCGGTCATCAGCGCGACCGGGCCTTCGGCGGTGGCCGGGTCGCCCGGGCCGTTGGAGAAGAACACGCCGTCGGGGTCGACGGCGTACACGTCCGCCGCCGAGGCCGTCGCCGGGAGCACGTGCACCTCGATGCCGCGCTCGGCCATGCGGTGCGGGGTCATGCCCTTGATGCCGAGGTCGATGGCGGCGACGGTGAACCGCTTCTCGCCGACCGCCGGGACGACGTAGGCCTCCTTGGTGGTGACCTCCTCGTAGAGGCTCGCGCCCTTCATCTGCGGCTGGGCCTGCACGCGCGCGAGGAGCTCGGTCTGCGTGCCGACCGACTCACCGGAGAAGATGCCGGCGCGCATCGAACCGCTCTCGCGCAGGTGGCGGGTGAGTGCGCGGGTGTCGATGCCGGAGATGCCGACGACGTTCTGCGCGACGAGCTCGTCGTCCAGGGAGCGCCTGGCACGCCAGTTGGACGGCACCCGCGCGGGGTCGCGCACGACGTAGCCGGAGACCCAGATGCGGTCCGACTCGTCGTCCTCGTCGTTCCAGCCGGTGTTGCCGATCTGCGGGGCGGTCGCGACGACGATCTGGCGGTCGTACGACGGGTCGGTCAGGGTCTCCTGGTAGCCGGTCATGCCGGTGGAGAACACCGCTTCGCCGAAGGTCTCCCCCACGGCCCCGTAGGCACGGCCGCGGAAGATCCGGCCGTCCTCCAGGACGAGTACGGCGGGAACCTTGGTGGTTCCCCTGGTGGAGGTCGTCATCGTGCGCCTTCCGTTTCCGTCGGGTTTTCCGTCTTGTCGATCATGGAGTTGATGGCGTCGACCCACTCGCCGTGCTCGGCCGCGTGGTCCGAGCGGAAGCCGGAGTCGAGCAGCTTGTCGCCGTGTGCCCAGGTCACCACCAGCAGTCCGCCCTCGGTGAGGACCTTGCCGGCGATGCCCTTGTCGAGCCGGGCCTCACGCAGTGCCGCCACCGGGACGAAGAAGTCGGTCGCGCCGGGGCGTACGACGTCCAGTCCCGCGGCCGTCAGGGTGAGCTCGACCCGGCTGCGGGTGCCCAGGCCGTGCGCCACGATGCGGTCGAGCCACTGCCCGGCGGTGGTGGAGCCGTGGTAGCGGCCGCTCATGCCCAGTCTCACCGGGCCGGGGTCGTCCGGCGCGGTGGGGAGCTCGGGCAGGTCGCCCTGGAGCGTGCCGCGCCACTTCCAGCCCTCGCGCATCAGCCAGTAGACGAGTGCGACGAAGAGGCCGAGGCCGGCCACCCAGCCGATGCGCGCGGCCCAGTCGGTCACTTCGGCCGATTCCTTTTCGGCCGCGAGCAGTAGTGCAGCAGATGTCACGTGAGCTTCCCGTCGACGAGCGTGGCCTTGCCCCGGAGCCACGTGTGCGTGACACGGCCCGGCAGCTCACGCCCCTCGTACGGGGTGTTCCGGCTGCGCGAGGCGAAGCCCGCGGGGTCCACCGACCCACGGTATTCCGTGTCGACGAGGGTGAGGTTGGCGGGCTCACCTGCCGAGACGGGACGCCCGTGGCCCTTGGCCTGACCGATCAGGGCGGGCTTGAACGACATCCGGCTCGCGACCCCGGCCCAGTCCAGCAGGCCCGTCTCCACCATCGTCTCCTGGACCACCGACAGCGCGGTCTCCAGGCCGACCATGCCCATGGCGGCCGCGGCCCACTCGCAGTCCTTGTCCTCGTGCGGGTGCGGGGCGTGGTCGGTGGCGACGATGTCGATGGTGCCGTCGGCGAGCGCCTCGCGCAGGGCGAGCACGTCCCGCTCGGTGCGCAGCGGCGGGTTCACCTTGTAGACCGGGTTGTAGCTGCGCACCAGCTCGTCGGTGAGCAGCAGGTGGTGCGGGGTGACCTCGGCGGTCACGTCGATGCCGCGGGACTTGGCCCAGCGGACGATCTCGACCGACCCGGCGGTGGAGAGGTGGCAGATGTGGACCCGGGAGCCGACGTGCTCGGCGAGCAGGACGTCCCGGGCGATGATCGACTCCTCGGCCACCGCCGGCCAGCCCCCGAGCCCCAGCTCGGCGGAGACGACGCCCTCGTTCATCTGGGCGCCCTCGGTCAGCCGCGGCTCCTGCGCGTGCTGGGCGACGATCCCGCCGAAGGCCTTCACGTACTCCAGGGCGCGGCGCATGATCACCGCGTCGTCGACGCACTTGCCGTCGTCGGAGAAGACGGTGACGCCGGCCGCCGACTCGTGCATGGCGCCCAGCTCGGCGAGCTTGCGGCCCTCCAGACCGACCGTGACCGCGCCGATCGGCTGCACGTCGCAGTAGCCGTGCTCCTGGCCGAGCCGGTAGACCTGCTCGACCACACCGGCGGTGTCGGCCACGGGGAAGGTGTTGGCCATGGCGAACACGGCGGTGTAGCCGCCGGAGGCGGCGGCGCGGGTGCCGGTCAGCACCGTCTCGGAGTCCTCGCGGCCCGGCTCGCGCAGGTGGGTGTGCAGGTCGACCAGGCCCGGCAGCAGCACCTTGCCTGCGGCCTCGACGACCTCGGCGCCCTCGGCGGACAGCCCCGCGCCGACGGCCTCGATGACCGCGCCGTCGATCAGGACGTCCTGCGGCTCACCGCCGAGCACCTTCGCACCACGGATCAGGATCTTGCTCATGGTTGTTACTTCTCCTCGGTGGTGCGGGCGTGGCTGACGGCGGGCTCGTTGCCGCCCAGGAGCAGGTAGAGGACGGCCATCCGGATGGACACGCCGTTGGCGACCTGTTCGACGACGGTGCAGCGCTCGGAGTCGGCGACCTCGGCGGTGATCTCCATGCCGCGGACCATCGGGCCGGGGTGCATCACGATGGCGTGCTCGGGCATCCGCGCCATCCGGTCGCCGTCGAGGCCGTAGCGGCGCGAGTACTCGCGCTCGGTCGGGAAGAACGCGGCGTTCATCCGCTCGCGCTGCACCCGCAGCATCATCACCGCGTCGGACTTGGGCAGCGTGCTGTCGAGGTCGTACGACACCTCGCACGGCCAGGTCTCGATGCCGACCGGCACCAGGGTGGGCGGGGCGACCAGGGTCACCTCGGCGCCGAGCGTGTGCAGCAGGTCGACGTTGGAGCGGGCGACCCGGCTGTGCAGCACGTCGCCGACGATCGTGATGCGCTTGCCCGCGAGGTCCTGGCCGATCCCGGCGTCCCGGCCGACCAGTCGGCGGCGCATGGTGAAGGCGTCCAGGAGGGCCTGGGTGGGGTGCTGGTGGGTGCCGTCGCCGGCGTTGACGACGACCGCGTCGATCCAGCCGGAGGTGGCCAGGCGGTAGGGCGCCCCGGAGGCGCCGTGCCGGATGACGACGGCGTCGACGCCCATGGCCTCCAGCGTCTGCGCGGTGTCCTTGAGGGACTCGCCCTTCGACACCGACGACCCCTTGGCGGAGAAGTTGATGACGTCCGCGGAGAGGCGCTTCTCGGCGGCCTCGAAGGAGATACGCGTGCGCGTGGAGTCCTCGAAGAAGAGGTTGACGATCGTGCGGCCGCGCAGGGTCGGCAGTTTCTTGATGGGCCGGTCGGCGACCCGGGCCATCTCCTCGGCGGTGTCGAGGATCAGGACGGCGTCGTCGCGGGTGAGGTCGGCGGCCGAGATGAGATGACGCTGCATCTGTCAGGCTCCGTAAGGCAGTTCAGACAAGGGGGATCACGGACGTGCAGGGCACGGCTGTGAGACGCACGGCACCGAGGGCCGCACGCGCGCGTGCTACTGCTGGGCGTCCGGCTTCACACCGAGCAGCACGGTGTCGCGACCGTCCTCCTCGGCGAGCTGGACCTTGACCGACTCCCGCAACGACGTGGGGAGGTTCTTGCCGACGTAGTCGGCGCGGATGGGCAGTTCCCGGTGGCCGCGGTCGACGAGGACCGCGAGCTGGACCGCGCGCGGGCGCCCGAGGTCGTTCAGGGCGTCGAGGGCGGCGCGGATGGTGCGGCCGGAGAAGAGCACGTCGTCGACGAGGACGACCAGCTTCCCGTCCAGGCCGTCACCGGGGATCTCGGTGCGGGCCAGCGCACGCGGCGGATGCATGCGCAGGTCGTCGCGGTACATGGTGATGTCGAGGGAGCCGACCGGAATCCTGCGGTCGGTGATCTGCTCGAGCTTGGCGGCGAGCCGCTGGGCGAGGAAGACTCCGCGGGTCGGGATGCCGAGCAGCACCACGTCGTCGGCGCCCTTGGCGCGTTCGACGATCTCGTGGGCGATACGGGTCAGCACCCGCGCGATGTCGGGGCCCTCGAGAACGGGCCGCGCATCGGCTTGCCGGGAGTCCTGCTGAATGTCCTGCTTGTCCATATGAAACGGACCTCCTTCTCCGCCTCACGGGACGGACCTTAAAGGACGTCGGATTTGCGCCATCCACGGTAGCAGGCCGGGACACCGCCCCGATCACCCCCTTGGCGTAATCGGCCACCGATACCACGGAAGCGTCGGTGTGGACCATTCGGCTTGACTCAGAAGAATCACGCTGCGTAACCTCACAGTGAGTTACCAGCACGCGGCTCGTGCCGCGTCGACCCAGTGCCGGGGAGCTATATGTCCAGCGAATACGCCAAACAGCTCGGGGCCAAGCTCCGGGCGATCCGCACCCAGCAGGGCCTTTCCCTCCACGGTGTCGAGGAGAAGTCCCAGGGACGGTGGAAGGCGGTCGTGGTCGGTTCGTACGAGCGCGGCGACCGCGCCGTGACCGTGCAGCGCCTTGCCGAGCTGGCGGACTTCTACGGCGTTCCCGTGCAGGAACTGCTGCCGGGCACCACTCCGGGCGGCGCCGCCGAGCCGCCGCCGAAGCTGGTCCTGGACCTGGAGCGACTGGCCCACGTGCCGGTCGAGAAGGCGGGCCCCCTTCAGCGGTACGCGGCCACCATCCAGTCGCAGCGCGGTGACTACAACGGCAAGGTGCTGTCGATCCGCCAGGACGACCTGCGCACGCTCGCCGTCATCTACGACCAGTCCCCCTCGGTCCTGACCGAGCAGCTGATCAGCTGGGGCGTCCTGGACGCGGACGCGCGTCGCGCCGTCTCCCACGAGGAAGGCTGAGGCCCCAGCGGCCCGCCAGAGCTCAGCAGAAACGTGCCGCCGGGGTGGCCGGAACCTGAGGCTTCCGGCCACCCCGGCTTTTTGTCGGCACATGCCGGAGGGCCCACAGCGTGCGCTGTGGGCCCTCCGGCGTGTTCGCGCCCCGAGGGGCGCGGGTAACCGCACGACGAGCCACAGGGGGCTCGCAGGCCTCCTGTGGCCCTCGTTCCCCGGCTCTCCCTGCGGACCTGTTCGCTATTCGCGACGCAGAGACGGCTTGAGCTCCTTGAACCGGCCGAGCAGGCCGTTGACGAACGACGGCGACTCGTCCGTCGAGAACTCCTTCGCCAGCTGCACCATCTCGTCGAGGACGACCGCGTCCGGGGTCTCGTCGGCCCAGATCAGCTCGTAGGCGCCGAGACGCAGGATGTTGCGGTCGACGACCGGCATCCGGTCCAGCGTCCAGCCGACCGAGTACTGCGAGATCAGCTCGTCGATGCGACGCGCGTACCCGGCGTAGCCCTCGACCAGCTGCATCGTGTACTCGCTCACCGGCGGCTGCCGGGTGTCGGCCCGGGAGAGCCGGATCCAGTCCGCGAGGACTGTCAGGACGTCGACTCCGCGCTGGTCGCCCTCGAAGAGGATCTGGAAGGCGCGCTTGCGGGCCGTGTTGCGGGCAGCCACGGTTAGCTGTTCACCCGGCCGAGGTAGTCGCTGGTGCGGGTGTCGACCTTGATCTTCTCACCGGTGGTGATGAAGAGCGGGACGTTGATCTGGTGACCGGTCTCCAGGGTGGCGGGCTTGGTGCCACCGGTGGAGCGGTCGCCCTGGAGGCCCGGCTCGGTCTCCTGGACGACGAGCTCGACGGCGGCCGGCAGCTCTACGAAGAGCACCTCGCCCTCGTGCTGCGCCACGGTGGCCGTGAAGCCCTCGATCAGGAAGTTGGCGGCGTCGCCGACAGCCTTGCGGTCGACCATCAGCTGGTCGTAGGTCTCCATGTCCATGAAGACGAAGTACTCGCCGTCCATGTACGAGAACTGCATGTCGCGCTTGTCGACAGTGGCCGTCTCGACCTTGACGCCGGCGTTGAACGTCTTGTCGACGACCTTGCCGGAAAGCACGTTCTTCAGCTTGGTGCGCACGAAGGCCGGGCCCTTGCCGGGCTTGACGTGCTGGAACTCGACGACGGACCAGAGCTGGCCGCCTTCGAGCTTGAGCACCAGGCCGTTCTTGAGGTCGTTCGTGGAAGCCACGGTTGCGGAATCTCCTGGACTGACGTGGACGACCCCGGTGCACGCACCTGCCTAGAGGGCGAGCAGCTCCTTGGTCGTGATGGTGAGTAGCTCGGGTCCGCCGTCCGCCTCGGGGCGCACGACGAGCGTGTCATCGATCCGGACACCGCCCCGGCCCGGGAGGTGGACCCCCGGTTCGACGGTGACCGGCACGCAAGCGTCCAGTTTACCCATGGCCGCGGGAGACAACTGCGGGTCCTCTTCGATTTCGAGTCCGACACCGTGCCCGGTGAGTGCCGCAAGGCCCTCGGAGTGCCCTGCGGAGTCCAGGATATGGCGGGCCGCGCGGTCCACGTCACGGAAGGCGGCGCCGGGTGCCAGAGCCTCTCGGCCGGCCCGCTGGGCAGCGAAGACGAGGTCGTACAGCTCGATCTGCCAGTCTGCGGGGGACGTGCCGATCACGAAGGTACGGCCGATCTCGCAGCGGTAGCCGCGATAGCTGGCCCCCAGGCAGACGGAAAGGAAGTCGCCCTCCTCGACCCGCCGGTCGGTGGGCCGGTGGCCGCGCCGGCCGGAGTTCGGGCCGGTGGCGACCGAGGTGGCGAAGGCGGGGCCGTCGGCACCGTGATCGACGAGGCGCCGCTCCAGTTCGAGGGCCAGGTGCCGTTCCGTACGGCCCACCAGGATGGACTCCAGCAGCTCCCCCAGGGCCTGGTCGGCGATCTCGGCGCCGATCCGCAGACAGGAGATCTCCTCCTCGTCCTTCACCACCCGCAGCTGTTCGACCGCGGCGCCCAGGTCGGCGAGGCGCAGCCCGGGCGCGACGGAGCGCAGTTCGCGGTGGCGGGCCACCGTGAGGTGGTGCTCCTCCACCGCGAGGCAGTCGCCGCCCTCCGCCACGAGGAGACCGGCGGCGGCGACCGCCGGATCGCCGCCGCGGCGGCGGAGGCAGTGGACACGCAGGGCCTCGTCCGGCCGGCCCTCGCTCGGGCGGTCCTCGGGCGGGTCCACGCAGACGAGAAGATCCTCACGTCTGCCCAGCAGCAGCACGGCGCCGCGCGGGGCCGCACCCGCGAGGTATCTCACGTTGGCGGGGCGGGAGATCAGCGCGGTGGCGCTGCCGCTCGCGTTGCAGCGTTCTCTCAGCCGGTTGCGGCGGGACGCGTAGACCTCTGACATGACACGAGCGTAGGAGGAGTGGCCGGATTGTGCCGGTTGGGAGGGCGTTCGGGGGAACGGTCCGGGTCGGACCGGAGCGCTCGGGAGCGCTCTACCACTTCGGGGGGCTCGCGATCGCCCTGGCCAGCACGTCGTCCAGGACCCTCGCCGTCGTCGGGACGTCCAGTTGGGAGTTGTCGATGATGGGGAGGCCGGAGCCGTACCAGCCGGCCATGCGGCCGTGGATACGCGCCACCTCCTCGTCGGTGAGGCGGCGGTTGCCGGCGCGTTCGGCGTTGCGCTCCAGGACGACCTCCAGACCTGGCAGGAGGACGACGGGCAGCAGGCCCGGGCCCACATGCCGTTTCCAGCCACCCAGGCCCACGGCCGGGCGGTCGGGGAAGATCGCGTCGTCCAGGATGCACGAGATGCCGTTGGCCAGGAAGTTGCGCGCGGCGAAGCCGCAGGTGCGGCGGGCCAGGCGGTACTGGGCCTCGGAATGGTCGTTCCACCCCGACTGCGGGTCCGCGAAGCCCGAGCGGACCCATTCGCGTACGTCGTCGAGGCTGACGTGGGCCGTGGGCACCCGGCGGTGGTCGGCCCAGAACTTGGCCACGCTCGTCTTCCCGGCGCCCGCCGGGCCGATCAGCAGCACCGCCAGTGTCGTGGCCGTCGGGTCGGGGACGATGGGGGCGGGCGGCGCGCTGGGCATGGGGACGGGGCCGCCGGGCGGCAGCGGGACATGCCCGGTGGTGTCGGTGCCCTGCGGGACCGGGGCGTGCTGCGGGGCGGGCGGAGGCGGCACGGGCGGCACCGGCGGCTGGGGCGCGGGCGGTACCGGGCCCGAGGGGGCGCCGAGGTACCCCGGCTGCTGCTGGGGGGCGCCGCCCGGCTGGTGGGGCGGCGGCAGCGGAGAACCCACTGCGTGCTGCATCCGGTGCCACTCCGTCTCGTACAGGCAATGGGCGCTGGTCGTGAGGGGTGCGGACCCCCTGTTCGCTACTGAACGGTACCGCCCCCGGCCGTCCTTTGGTGAACGGCCGGGGGCGGTCCGAAGTGCCCGGTGTGGAAAGCGAATCGGGCGGAAGGGAAGCGGGCGGACCTACTCGCCGTCCCGCGCTCCTACTCGCCGACCTCCCCGTACGCGGCCAGCAGGACGGCCGGGTCGGGACCCTCGAGGACGTTCGGCTTGGCGAGGCCGTCCAGGACGATGAAGCGCAGCAGGTCGCCGCGGGACTTCTTGTCGACCTTCATGTTCTCGAGCAGCTTGGGCCACTGGTCGTAGCGGTAGTGCAGCGGCAGCCCCACCGATTGCAGGACCGTGCGGTGGCGGTCGGCCGTCGCGTCGTCCAGCCTGCCCGCCAGGCGGCCCAGTTCGGCGGCGAAGTGCATGCCCACGGACACGGCCGCGCCGTGCCGCCACTGGTAGCGCTCGTTCTTCTCGATGGCGTGCGCCAGTGTGTGACCGTAGTTGAGGATCTCCCGCAGGCCCGACTCCTTCAGGTCGGACGACACCACGTCCGCCTTGACCCGGATGGAGCGCTCGATGAGCTCGGCGGTGTGCGGGCCCGCCGGGGTGCGGGCGGCCTCGGGGTCGGACTCGATCAGGTCGAGGATCGCCGGGTCGGCGATGAAGCCGGCCTTGATGATCTCGGCGAGCCCGGAGACGTAGTCGTTGACGGGCAGGGAGTCCAGCGCGGCCAGGTCGCACAGCACACCGGCCGGCGGGTGGAAGGCGCCGACGAGGTTCTTGCCCTCGGCGGTGTTGATGCCGGTCTTGCCGCCGACGGCCGCGTCGACCATGGCCAGCACGGTCGTCGGGACGGCGATCCAGCGCACCCCGCGCAGCCAGGTCGCGGCGACGAACCCGGCCAGGTCGGTGGTGGAGCCCCCGCCGACGCCCACGACGACGTCGGTGCGGGTGAACCCGGACTGGCCGAGCGCCTTCCAGCAGTAGGCGGCGACCTCGGCGGTCTTGGCCTCCTCCGCGTTGGGCACCTGGATGGCGACGGCCTCGTAGCCCTGCCCGGCCAGGTCGGCGCGGAGCGCGTCGCCGGTGTCGGCGAGCGCCTCGGGGTGGATCACCGCGACCCGCTTGACGCTCCCCATCTCGCTTCGCTCGCCGATCAGCCCGCCGAGCTCGCCCAGGAGCTGACGGCCGACCAGGACCTCGTACGGCTCCGAGCCCGCGCTGCCGCCGACCCGGATCCGCGTTACGGAACCGCTGTTCATGCTTCCTTCAACTCCAAAGCGTCCAAGGCCACTTGGCTGACCTCTTCGGGCGTACGGCCGTCCGTGGTCACGACCGCGGTGGCGACACCCTCGTAGAGCGGGCGACGGGCCTCCATCAGCTCGCGCCACTGCTTGCGCGGATTGACCGCGAGCAGCGGGCGCGCCGTGTTCAGGCCGGTGCGCTTGACGGCCTCCTCGACGTCCATGGCCAGGTAGACCACGCGCTGCCCGGCCAGCAGCGTCCGGGTGTCCGCGTCCAGGATCGAGCCGCCGCCGAGCGCCAGTACGCCGTCGTGCTCGGCGAGCGCGCGCCGTACGGCCCGCTTCTCGATCGCGCGGAAGGCCTCCTCGCCCTCGTCGACGAAGATCTCCGCGATGCTGCGGCCCGCCTCGGCGACGATGTCGTCGTCGGTGTCCCGGTAGCCGACGCCGAGCCGCTCGGCCAGCAGCTGCCCGACGGTGGACTTGCCCACGCCCATCGGGCCGACGAGGACGACCAGTGGCCCGCTCATCGGATGTGCAGGCTGTCGAGGTACGAACGCACGTTGCGACGGGTCTCGGTGACGCTGTCGCCGCCGAACTTCTCCGCCACCGCGTCCGCCAGCACCAGGGCGACCATCGCCTCGGCCACGATCCCCGCGGCCGGGACCGCGCACACGTCGGAGCGCTGGTGGTGCGCCTGGGTGGCCTCGCCGGTGGCGACGTCCACCGTCTTCAGGGCCCGCGGCACGGTCGCGATCGGCTTCATCGCCGCGCGCACGCGCAGCAGCTCGCCGGTGGTGAGTCCGCCCTCGGTACCGCCGGAACGGCCGCTCGCGCGCCTGATGCCCCCGGGCGTGGTGATGATCTCGTCGTGCGCCTTCGAACCCGGCACGCGCGCGAGGTCGAAGCCGTCGCCGACCTCGACGCCCTTGATCGCCTGGATGCCCATCAGGGCGGCGGCGAGGCGGGCGTCGAGCCGGCGGTCCCAGTGCACGTGCGAGCCCAGGCCGACGGGTACGTCGTACGCCAGCACCTCGACGACGCCGCCGAGGGTGTCGCCGTCCTTGTGGGCCTGGTCGATCTCCGCGACCATCGCCTTCGAGGCGTCCGCGTCGAGGCAGCGGACCGGGTCCGCGTCCAGCTTCTCGACGTCCGCGGGGGTCGGCAGGACGCCGTAGGGCGCCTTCGCGGCGGCCAGCTCGACGACGTGGCTGACGATCTCGATGCCGGCCGTCTCCTTCAGGTACGACCGGGCCACCGCGCCCAGCGCGACCCGGGCGGCCGTCTCACGCGCGGAGGCGCGCTCCAGGATCGGCCGGGCCTCGTCGAAGCCGTACTTCTGCATCCCGGCGAGGTCGGCGTGGCCGGGGCGCGGGCGGGTGAGCGGGGCGTTGCGGGCGAGGCCCGCGAGGATCTCCGGGTCGACCGGGTCGGCCGACATGACCTGCTCCCACTTCGGCCACTCCGTGTTGCCGACCATGACGGCGACCGGGGAGCCCATGGTCAGGCCGTGCCGGACACCGCCGAGGAAGGTGACCTCGTCGCGCTCGAACTTCATGCGCGCACCACGCCCATAGCCGAGCCGTCGCCGCGCGAGGTGGTCGGCGACCATCTCCGTGGTGATCGGCACGCCGGCGGGAAGGCCCTCCAGCGTCGCGACAAGTGCGGGTCCGTGGGACTCCCCCGCGGTCAGCCAACGCAGCCTGCTCAACGATGCTCCTCAGTGCTCGCGCTCTGCTAGCGCTCTGCGCACGCGCGTCCTTCGCGTACGTCGGTGGCGTGACCGGGTGCGCGGCCCTGGCCCGCCACCTCCGATCCTCCCACGTCCCGGCTCTGGAACCGGTCGAGGGTCCAGCCTGCGGACGGGGGAACATCCGGGGACGGGATCACGGGCGGTGCGAGTCCCGGCGGAAGGCGAGGGCGTGCTCGCCCGCCTTGCGCATGGCGTCCACCGGCGCCGGGACACGGCCGGTCATCTGCTCCACCTGGAGGACCGCCTGGTGCACCAGCAGGTCGAGGCCGCTGACGACGGCGCCGCCGAACATGGACCAGCGGGCGGCCAGCTCTGTCGGCCACGGGTCGTAGAGCACGTCGAACAGGGTGGCGGGGCGCTCGGGCACCGAGGCGGCGAGGGCGTCCGTGGCCCCGGCCGGGGTGGTCGCGACGACCAGCGGGAAGCGCAGCGCGTCGGCGGCGTCCGCCCAGTCGGCGATCCGGACCTCGACGTCGAGCCGCTCGCCCCACTGACGCATCTCGGCGGCGCGCGCCGCGCTGCGGACGTAGGCGACGATCTCGCCGGTGCAGACCCTGGTGAGGGCGGCCAGGGCGGAGGACGCGGTGGCGCCGGCGCCGAGGATCGCGGCCGAGTCGACCTGTTCGACACCACGCTCGCGCAGGGCGGCGACCATGCCGGGGATGTCCGTGTTGTCGCCGAGCCGACGGCCGTCGTCGGTGAACACGAGGGTGTTGACCGCCTCGACGGAGGCGGCCGTCTCACTGATCTCGTCGAGCAGCGGGATGACCGCGCGCTTCAGCGGCATGGTCAGCGAGAGACCGGCCCATTCGGCGCCGAGCCCGGCGACGAAGGAAGGCAGGGCCTCCTCGTCGACGTCGAAACGGTCGTACGTCCAGCCGGTGAGTTCCAGTGCCTCGTACGCGGCGCGGTGCAGCACCGGGGAGAGGGAGTGGACGATGGGGCTGCCGAGTACCGCGGCCCGGCGGGCGTCAGTTGCCCGTGCTGGCATCGAACTTGTCCTTGAGTTTCTGGAAATCCGCGTAGGTCTTGGCGAATTCGGTGTTGTTCTCACCGTCGGTCGCCACGAAGTAGATCCAGCCGTCGGTGGTCGGATTCATCGTGGCCTTCAGCGCGTCCTCACCGGGATTGCCGATCGGTCCCGGCGTCAGGCCCTTGTTGGTGTAGGTGTTGTACGGGTCCTTGTTGCTGTTGATCTCGGACTCGCTGATGTTGATCTCGCTCTCGCCCTTCAGGTAGTTGAAGGTCGAGTCGAACTGGAGCAACTGGTTGGTCTGGTCGTTCGTCGGCTTGAGCCGGTTGTAGACGACCTCCGCCATCTTGCGGTAGTCGTCGTGAGTCTTGCCCTCCGCCTGGACGAGGCTGGCGACCGTGATGACCTGCAACGGGCTTTCCAGCTTGAGCGTCTTGGCCTTGGCCTCGAGGTCGTACTCGCCGTACACCTCGTTGGCGTGCGCGACCATCGACTTCAGGACCGCCTCGGGCTTCATGCCCTTGGCGGCGCCGTACGTCCCCGGGAAGAGGAAGCCCTCCAGCGGGTCCTTGATGTCCTCGTTGTCGTTCGCCCAGTCGGGCAGACCGAGCGTCTTGTACTTGCTCTCGGCCAGTTTCCTGGTGGTACCGGAGGCAAGTCCGAGTTTCGTGTCGATGTTCTTGTAGACGGCCACGTTCCGCTGGCCCGGGGTGACCATCACATTGGCCTGGCTGGCCGGGTCGAGCATCATCTCCACGGCGCTCTTCGCGGACATCTGCTTCTTCAGGATGTACGCGCCCGCCTGGATGCCGCCCGCCTCGGGGTTGCGCGTGACCGCGGAGACGAACGCGTCCACGCTCTTGACGACGCCTGCCTCCTTGAGCAGTCTGCCGATGACGGCGCCGCCGGAGCCCTTGGGCACCTCGATGCTCACGGTCTCCTTGGTGCCGTCGCCCGTGTAGTCCGGAGCCGCGGCGTAACGATTCTTGTAGTAGTCGTAGCCGAAGTATCCGACGCCCGCGACACCACCGCCGAACACCAGAACCACGACCAGACAGGCACAGCCGCTGCGGCTCTTCTTGCTCTTCTTGCTCTTCGTGCCCTTGCCGCCCCGGCCCCGCCGGTCGCCGCGGCCCTCCGGCTCGTCGTCGTCCTCGTCGTCCTCGGCCCCGCCGCCCGCGAAGAAGGCGTGCTCACCCTGATCGGGCCCGGGGTCCCAGTCCGGCTTCTGCTCGGCGTCGGCTTCCGGCTCCGGCTCCGGTTCGGGCTCGGCGCGGCGCCGGGCGGGCGGCTCCGGCGGCGGGTACGCCTCAGGAGTGCCGTAGAAGTCGGGCTGTTCGGCGCCGTAGGCCGCGGCCTGCTGACCGTAGGGGTCGCCGGGATCGGCGGCGAAGGGGACGTGGGCATGGGTGCCCGTGCCGTCCCAGCCGCCCTCCTGGTAGCCCTCGGGGTAGGCCTGCTGGTTCTGGTGGGCGTACTGCTGATCCTGAGCGCCGTACTGCTGCTGGTCGTAGCCCTGGTACTGCGGGTCGTACTGCTGCTGGCCGTACTGCTGCTGGTCGTAGTGCTGCTGGCCGTACTGCTGCGCCTGGCCCTGGCCCCAGTCGCCGTACTCCTGCTGCTGCGGCTGCTGCGGGTAGTGGTGGTGCTGTGGCTGGCCGCCGTAGGCAGGCTGATGGCCCGTGGGGGCCTCCTGCCCTTCCCATCCGCCGTCCCCGTACAACGGGTCCTCCGGATGCCACGGTTCGGAGCCAGAGCCCCGGCCATACTCAGTCATCGATCCCCTAGAGCCGCGAGGCGGCGATCACGCGGCTTTTTCCGGCCCGTCACCGTTCCGTCTCTCTCTGTGCGGCAGCTGTTCGAACACCGCCACATCGCGCGGAACGTTACCGTATCGCGATCAGATGACCACTTCGACGCCCTCGCCCGGCGCTTTACCTGACACCCGTTCGGATTCCAGGGCCTGCTGAAGGATGATCACAGCGGCTGCCTGGTCGATCACCGAGCGGCCCTTCTTCGCCTTCACACCCGAGGCACGCAGTCCCTGACTGGCCGTCACGGTGGTCATCCTCTCGTCCACCAGACGTACGGATACGGGCGCGATTTTGTTCGCCAGCTCCTGGGCGAAGCCGCGGACCTTCACCGCGGCCGGGCCCTCGCCCCCCTTGAGGGAGCGAGGCAGACCCACGACGACCTCGATCGGCTCGTACTCCTCGACCAGTTGTCCGAGTCGGCGGTAGGCCGCGGGGACATCCCGGCCGGGGACCGTCTCCACCGGAGTGGCGAGGATCCCGTCGGGGTCGCACGAGGCGACCCCGATCCGGGCGTCCCCGACGTCGATCGCGAGTCGACGGCCCTTCCTCATCGGCTCGCTCACTTGGCCGTTTCCGCCACGAGCCGCTCGACGGCGTCGACGGCGTCGCCGACGGCGGCCGGGTTCTGGCCGCCGCCCTGGGCGACGTCAGGCTTGCCGCCGCCACCGCCACCGAGGGTCTTGGCGGCCGTGCGGACCAGGTCGCCGGCCTTGAGACCGCACTCGCGGGCGGCCTCGTTGGTGGCGATGACCGTCAGCGGCTTGCCGTTGTTGACCGTGAACAGGGCGACCACGGCGGCCCGGCCGCCCTGGATGCGGGCTCGCACGTCGAGGACGAGCCTGCGCAGGTCGTCGGGGGTCGTGCCGTCCGGGACCTGACCGGTGACGAGGGCGACACCGCGGACGTCCTTGGCGGACTCCGCGAGACCGGCGGCGGCCTGCAGCACCTTCTCCGCGCGGAACTTCTCGATCTCCTTCTCGGCGTCCTTCAGCTTGCCGAGCATGGCGGAGACCTTCTCCGGGAGCTCCTCCGGACGGCCCTTGATCAGCTCCTGGAGCTGGGCGACGACCGTGTGCTCACGGGCCAGGAAGTTGTAGGCGTCGACGCCGACGAGGGCCTCGATGCGGCGGACACCCGAGCCGATCGACGACTCGCCGAGCAGCTTCACCAGGCCCAGCTGGGAGGTGTTGTGCACATGGGTGCCACCGCACAGCTCCTTGGAGAAGTCGCCGATGGTCACGACCCGGACCCGCTCGCCGTACTTCTCGCCGAACTCGGCGATGGCGCCCTGCTTCTTGGCCTCGTCGATGCCCATGACATCGGCACGGACGTCCAGGTCGCGGGCGAGGATCTCGTTGATCTTCTGCTCGACGTCGGTCATCACGGCCGTCGGGACGGCGGCCGGGGAGCCGAAGTCGAAGCGGAAGCGGCCGGGCTGGTTCTCGGAACCGGCCTGGGCGGCCGTCGGGCCGAGAGCGTCGCGCAGCGCCTGGTGCGTGAGGTGGGTGGCCGAGTGGGCGCGGGCGATGGCCGTGCGGCGGCGCTGGTCGATCGAGGCGTGGGCCTTGGCGCCGAGGGTGACCTCGCCGACCTGGACGACGCCCTTGTGGACGTACACGCCGGGAACCGGCTTCTGGGTGTCGCGGATCTCGATGACGGCGCCGGTGTCCACCTTGATACGGCCGGTGTCGCCGATCTGGCCGCCGCCCTCGGCGTAGAACGGGGTGCGGTCGAGGACGATCTCGACCTCGTCGCCCTCGGTGGCGGCCGGCGAGGAGGCGCCGTCGACGAGGATGCCGACGATCGTGGACTCGCCCTCGGTGTCGGAGTAGCCGATGAAGTCGGTCGCACCGGCCCGGTCGGCGATCTCGCGGTAGGCGCCCACGCCGGCGTGCCCGGTCTTCTTGGCCTGGGCGTCGGCCTTGGCGCGTTCCCGCTGCTCCTTCATCAGGCGGCGGAAGCCGTCCTCGTCCACGGACAGCCCCTGCTCGGCGGCCATCTCCAGGGTGAGGTCGATCGGGAAGCCCCAGGTGTCGTGGAGCAGGAAGGCCTTGTCGCCGGCCAGCACCGAGCCACCGGACTGCTTGGTCTCGGTGACGGCGGTGTCGAGGATGTTGGTGCCGGCCTTGAGCGTCTTGAGGAAGGCGTTCTCCTCGGCGAGGGCGACCTTCTCGATGCGCTCGCGGTCGGTGACCAGCTCCGGGTACTGCCGGCCCATCATCTCGATGACGGTGTCGATGAGGTCCTTGACGACCGGGCCGGTGGCGCCGAGGAGGCGCATGTTGCGGATGGCGCGGCGCATGATGCGGCGCAGCACGTAACCGCGGCCCTCGTTGCCGGGGGTGACGCCGTCGCCGATGAGCATCACGGAGGTGCGCATGTGGTCGGTGACCACGCGCAGCGAGACGTCCGACCCGTGGGCCTCGCCGTACTCGACTCCGGTCAGTTCGGTGGCCTTCTTGATGACGGCCATCGAGGTGTCGATCTCGTACATGTTCTGCACGCCCTGCAGAATCATGGCGAGGCGTTCCAGGCCGAGGCCCGTGTCGATGTTCTTGCTCGGCAGGTCGCCCAGGATCTCGAAGTTGTCCTTGCCGATGCCCTCGCCACGCTCGTACTGCATGAAGACGAGGTTCCAGATCTCCACGTACCGCTCGTCGTTGACGGCGGGGCCGCCCTCGACGCCGAACTCGGGGCCGCGGTCGTAGTTGATCTCGGAACAGGGGCCGCAGGGTCCGGGGACGCCCATCGACCAGTAGTTGTCCTTCATGCCGAGGCGCTGGATGCGCTCCTTGGGCACGCCGACGACGTCGTGCCAGATGCGCTCGGCCTCGTCGTCGTCCTTGTAGACCGTGATCCAGAGCTTCTCCGGCTCCAGGCCGTAACCGCCCTTGTCCTGGGGCGTGGTGAGCAGCTCCCAGGCGTACTTGATGGCGCCTTCCTTGAAGTAGTCGCCGAAGGAGAAGTTGCCGCACATCTGGAAGAAGGTGCCGTGGCGGGTGGTCTTGCCGACCTCTTCGATGTCGGGCGTGCGCACGCACTTCTGCACGCTGGTGGCGCGCGACCACGGCGGCTTGACGTCGCCGAGGAAGTACGGCTTGAAGGGGACCATGCCGGCGGGGACCAGGAGCAGAGTCGGGTCGTCCGCGATGAGCGACGCCGAAGGGACGACGGTGTGCCCGCGCTCCTCGTAGAAGCTCAGCCAGCGGCGGCGGATCTCGGCCGACTCCATCAGTGGTCCTCATTCCGGTTGTGCGAGTACGTCGTGTTCTCGATGTGCTCGGGGTACTTGGGGGTGCTGCGGTTGCTCTCGATGGCGTTGTACCGCCGGGGCGCGGGGAGTTCGGGGTCGTCGTGGATCCCCAGCGCCTCGCCCAGCTCGGCCTCCCGCTGGGCCATGTTGTCGCGGACGTCGAGCGCGAAGCCCACCGCGCGGTCCTTGAGGCGCGCTCCCGTCTCGAGCGCCTTGTTGGCCGCGGTCGCGGCGAGGCTCTCGGGGGTCAGCTGCTTCAGCTTGCGATTGACCTTGGTGGTGGCCCAGACACCGGCGGCGACGCCCGTGGTGAACCAGAAGGTACGGCGGAACATCGCTGGTCTCAGTCCCTCTTTCCACGGGGCTTGCGCTTCTCCCGCCGGGAGACCGTTCGGCCCACGATCACGGTCCGCCGGGGTTCCCCGGCGGGCACGTCGTCCTTGCGGCCGCCGAGGGCCCGGCGGACGCCGTAGCCGAAGGCGGCGACCTTCACCAGGGGGCCGCCGAAGGTGGAGGCGACCGTGGTGGACAGCGCCGAGGCGTTCGACGTGACTTCCTGGACGTCGGTGGCGATCGCGTCGACCCGGTCGATCTGGGTCTGCGCGGAACGCACCGCCGCGGAGGCGTCGGCCAGCAGCGGCACGGCCTGCTCGGTCACGTCGGCGACGAGTCTGGTGGTCGCCCTGAGCGTCTGGGCCAGCCTCGCCAGCGCGACGGCGAGGAAGGAGACCAGGATCGCCCAGAACACGGCCACCAGGATGCCGGCCACCTCTCCACCGGACACTGCGCACCCGCTCCCTGTCTGACGAACACCTATCTCTGAAGGCGAGCCTATCGCGCCGACGCCGGCGTTCCGTACCGGATTAGGCGTGCGAAAGCCCGCCGTCCCACCTGCCCCGAAGGGCAGGGAGACGACGGGCCTTGGCGCAGAAGTCCTACGACCGCCGCAGACCGATCCGGAAGCGGATCAGCGGGCGTAGTACTCGACGACGAGCTGCTCGTCGCAGATCACCGGGATCTCCTTGCGGTTCGGCTCACGGTCCAGGCGGAAGGCCAGGGCGCGGAGGTTCACCTGGAGGTAGCGCGGGGTCTCGCCGTCGGGGGCGAAGCCACCCTCGCGGGAGATCGAGAACAGCGTCTTCTCACGGCTGCGCTCGCGCACCATGACGACGTCGTCCGGCTTGACGCGGAAGGACGGCTTGTCGACCTTCTGGCCGTTGACCTCGATGTGGCCGTGGACGACCATCTGGCGGGCCTGGTAGATCGTGCGGGCGATGCCCGAACGCAGGACCAGCGCGTCGAGACGGCGCTCGAGCTCGATGATCAGGGCCTCACCGGTCTTGCCCTGGACCTTGGAGGCACGCTCGTAGGCGCGGACGAGCTGGCGCTCGGACACGTCGTACTGCGCGCGCAGACGCTGCTTCTCGAGCAGACGGACCTTGTAGTCCGAGTTCTGCTTGCGGCCACGGCCGTGCTCACCCGGCGGGTAGGGGCGGGCCTCGAAGTACTTGACGGCCTTCGGGGTCAGCGCGATGCCGAGGGCACGCGACTTCTTGACCTTGGGACGGGGCTGGTTCGCCACGATCTCTCTCTTTCCAGAATTTCCGGCTCGTCAGGGTTAAGGGAGGTCGCATCCGCAGCCGGGGAAACCCGTCGGGTCCGCGTGGAACCCGTCGGGCAGCCGCTCCCCTGGTCTGGGCACATACATGCAGCACGCGAGTTGCCCACCGACCGGTCCCGGAACTCCGGGTGGTGATGGGCTGCCCGCGACACCGTTCGACGGTGCGCGACGCTCCTGGAGCGAGGTCCGAGGACCGGTGCTCCGGCCGACTGTCCTGTTCTGACTGCACGGGACGCGGCACTTCGGGCGAGTCTACAGGGTGCTCAGGACCCGTTGCGACCGAGGTGCTGCCGGGTCCACTCGACGGCGTCGGCGTAGCGGGCCTCGGCGCCGTGCCGGGTGGGCTCGTAGTACTCACGGTCCTTGATGGCGTCCGGGGCGTACTGCTGGGCGGCGATGCCCTCGGGCAGGTCGTGCGGATACACGTACCCCTGCGCGTGCCCCAGCTTGGCGGCGCCCTTGTAGTGCCCGTCGCGCAGATGCGGCGGCACCGGGCCGGCCAGTCCCTTGCGGACGTCTTCGAGGGCGGCGCCGATCGCGGTCGTCGCGGCGTTGGACTTGGGTGCCAGGGCGAGGGCGATGGTGGTGTGGCTGAGCGTGAGGGCGGCCTCGGGGAAGCCGATCATGGCGACGGCCTGGGCGGCGGCGACCGCGAGAGGCAGCGCGCCCGGATCGGCGAGGCCGATGTCCTCGCTGGCGGAGATCATCAGACGGCGGGCGATGAAGCGGGGGTCCTCGCCGGCCTCGATCATGCGGGCCAGGTAGTGCAGGGCCGCGTCGACGTCCGAACCCCGGATGGACTTGATGAGGGCGCTGGCGACGTCGTAGTGCTGGTCGCCGTCTCGGTCGTACTTCACCGCCGCGCGGTCGACGGTCTGCTCCAGGGTCTGCAGGCTGATCCCGCTCTCGTCCTGGTCCAGGGCGGCCCCGGCGGCGGCCTCCAGGGCGGTGAGCGCGCGACGGGCGTCGCCGCCTGCGATGCGCAGCAGATGCGCCTCGGTGTCCTCGGGGAGGCCGAGGGCGCCCTTGAGGCCGCGCTCGTCGGTCAGGGCGCGCCGGACGAGGTCGCGGAGGTCGTCGTCGGTGAGGGGTTCGAGGGTCAGCAGGAGGGAGCGGGAGAGAAGGGGCGAGATCACCGAGAAGTACGGGTTCTCGGTGGTCGCCGCGATCAGCGTCACCCAGCGGTTCTCGACGGCCGGCAGGAGGGAGTCCTGCTGGGCCTTGCTGAAGCGGTGGATCTCGTCGAGGAAGAGGACGGTCTCCTTGCCGTAGCCGCCGATGGCGCGGCGGGCGCCGTCGATGACGGCGCGGACCTCCTTGACGCCCGCGGTGATGGCCGACAACTCGACGAACCGCTTGTTGGTGGCCTTGGAGACGACGTACGCCAGCGTCGTCTTCCCGGTGCCGGGCGGTCCCCAGAGGATCACCGAGGAGGGCCCGGCCGGGCCCGTGGCGCCATCGCCGACCAGGCGGCGCAGGGGTGAGCCCGGCTTCAGCAGGTGCTGCTGGCCCACCACCTCGTCGAGGGTGCGCGGACGCATCCGGACCGCCAGCGGGCTCCCGGCGGGGTCCTTCTCCTGGCGGTCTTCGGCTGCGGCGGTGAACAGGTCGGGCTCCACACATCGGAGCCTACGTCAGAGGTCCGACAGTCCTGTCCGGCGCCTGGTGCGGCCTGCGCCGACGCCTGAGCCGTGCCGGGCTCAGGCCCAGAGGTCCGCGCCCCAGCGGGTCAGGATCAGCATGGCGATGATGCCGACGTGGGTGACCGGCAGGACCCAGGTGAACTCGGCGAGGAAGCGCTTCAGCCAGCCCGGAGCGGGCAGCAGGCCGTTGCGCACGTTGAACGAGGTGACGTACCAGAACATGGTGATCGTCGCGACCCAGGCCAGCGAGCACCACAGGCACAGGGCGTTGATCTCGTACAGGGACTGGTACTGGAGCCAGGTGCAGAAGCCCACGCCGAAGAGGGTGCCGAAGTTGAAGGTCAGCCAGTACCAGCGCGGGAACGCGACCCGGGTCAGCAGGCTCATGCCGACACAGATCACGATGCCGTAGGCGACGAGACCGAGCATCGGGTTCGGGAAGCCGAAGACGGAGGCCTGCTTGCTCTCCATGACGCTGCCGCAGCTGATGATCGGGCTGATGCTGCAACTGGGCGTGAAGGTCTCGCCGGCGACCTTGGCCTCGAGGATCTTGAACTTGTCGAGCGTGATGACCCAGGCGGCCAGCAGACCGGCGGCACCGGTGATCAGCAGCAGGATCGCGAACGCACGGCTGCCGCCCACGGTCCGTGGCTCGTTCGCGGTGACGCGCTCGGGCTCGGACTCCGTGGAGACGTCTTTGACTGTCGTCTTGCTCATCACGCCGATCCGTCACTTGAGAGTTGGACCATCTTCGGGCAGGGGCCATTGTGCCGCACCGGACGGGGTGCGCACCGTTCGCTGCGCATAAGGAAGTACGTACGGCCCTCCCGCGGCGTTCGGTTCCGGCCAAGGCCAGGCGCACACCGGCACGCGTGCGTGGCGCCCGGACGTCCGCGCCCTCCGAAGGACGAACGGGCGGCCCCAGGTTGACGTTCCGGCGCATGACGAAGGCGCCGGGTCGCCCGACCCGGCGCCTTCCTCGGGCTTTCGCGCCCGCTAGCCCAGCTTCGACTCCAGTTCCGCCACGATCTCGTTGACGCCGATCGCCGTCTGCTCGCCGGACTCCATGTCCTTGAGCTGGACGACACCCTCGGCGAGATCGCGTTCGCCGGCCACGATCGTGTAGCGGGCCCCGCTGCGGTTGGCGCTCTTCATGGCGCCCTTGAGCCCCCTGGAGCCGTAGGAGAAGTCCGCCGCGACACCGAGCTTGCGCAGTTCGGTGACCTTCGCGAAGAGGACCCGGCGGGCCTCCTCGCCGAGCGGGACGGCGAACACGGAGGTCGCGGCGGGCAGCTCCAGCTCCACGCCCTCCGCCTCCAGCGCCAGCACCGTACGGTCGACGCCCAGCGCCCAGCCCACCGACGGCAGCGCGGGACCGCCGATCATCTCGGAGAGACCGTCGTAGCGGCCGCCCCCGCCCACCGCGGACTGGGAGCCCAGTCCGTCGTGGACGAACTCGAAGGTCGTGCGGGTGTAGTAGTCGAGGCCGCGGACCAGCTTGGGGTCGTCCTCGAAGACCACGCCCGCCGCCGTGATCAGCTCACGGACCTCCTCGTGGTACGCCTTGCACGCGTCGCAGAGGTAGTCGCGCAGCAGCGGCGCGCCCCCGAGCTGCTTCTGGACCGTCTCGCGCTTGTCGTCCAGGACCCGCAGCGGGTTGATCTCCGCGCGGCGCAGCGTGTCCTCGTCGAGGTCCAGGCCCCGCAGGAAGGTCTGGAGCGCCTCCCGGTACACCGGGCGGCACTCCTTGTCGCCGAGGCTGTTCAGGAGGATGCGGAAGTCGCGCAGACCCAGGGACCGGTACGCCTGGTCGGCCAGGATGATCAGCTCGGCGTCCAGCGCCGGGTCCTCCGCGCCGATCGCCTCGGCACCGACCTGGGAGAAGTGCCGGTACCGGCCCGCCTGCGGCTTCTCGTACCGGTAGTACGAGCCCGAGTACCAGAGCTTGACCGGCAGGTTGCCCTGCTTGTGCAGGTTCGCCTCCAGGGCGGCGCGCAGCACGGACGCCGTGCCCTCCGGGCGCAGCGCCAGCCGGTCGCCGCCCTTGGTCTCGAAGGCGTACATCTCCTTGCTGACGATGTCGGTGGACTCACCCACACCGCGCGCGAACAGGTTGACGTCCTCGAAGCCGGGCGTCTCGACGTAGCCGTAGCCGGAGTTGCGCAGCGGGGCGGCGATCGCCTCGCGCACCGCGAGGAACTTCGCGGAACGCGGCGGAATCAGGTCGTACGTGCCCTTGGGGGCCTGAAAGGTGCTCACGGAAGGTCTCTCGTCACATTCCTCGTCGGGGAGGGGCGTGCGTACCCGCTCCCTGGCCGCCGGCCGCCACCTGCCGCAGATGCGGGTTGGTGGCGCGCTCCTGGCCGATGGTCGTCTGGGGGCCGTGGCCGGACAGCACCACGGTCGAGTCCTCGAGCGGCAGGCACACGCGGGCCAGCGAGTCGAGCATCTCGGCCATGTCGCCGCCGGGCAGGTCGGTGCGTCCGATGGAGCCGGCGAACAGCAGATCCCCGGAGAAGAAGACCGACGGGACGTCGGCCGTCTCGGGCATCCGGAAGGTCACCGACCCCTTGGTATGGCCCGGCGCATGGGCGACGGAGAACTCCAGACCGGCCAGGTCCAGTCCCACGCCGTCGGTCAGCGCACGGACGTCGTCCGGCTCCCCCACGGTCAGCTCGCCCATCAGCGGCATCCCGATGGACCGGCCGAGCGCCTTCTCGGGGTCGCTCATCATGTAGCGGTCCTCGGGGTGGATCCAGGCCGGTACGTCGTGCGCTCCGCACACCGGGACGACCGAGGCCACGTGGTCGATGTGGCCGTGGGTGAGGACGACGGCAACGGGCTTGAGCCGATGCTTCCTGATCGCTTCCTCGACTCCCGGGGCCGCCTGGTGGCCCGGGTCGATGATCACGCACTCCTCACCGGCGGCGGGGGCGACGAGATAACAGTTCGTCCCCCAGGCCCCGGCGGGGAACCCGGCAATGAGCACGATCGTCCTTCGTTTGTGTCGATACGCGTGGGCTTCTGGGCGGCTGCGCCAGTGGTCAGAGCCTACCGGCGCTGCCGATTCCTCAGCGAACCCATATACGGTACGGGGCACACGCAGGCGGTCGGCTCACAAGACGCACGCGTCCCAGTCGACGTACGAGACGCACGAGGAGAGAACCCGGTGGTCACCCAGGAACAGCGGAAGCGTCAGCTCGCCCGGGAGAAGTTCTTGCGGCAGCAGCAGCGGCGCACCTCCGCGCGACGCAAGGCGCGTGCGCGCAACTCGGTGATCGCGTCGGTGCTCGGCGTGATCATCATCGGCAGCGTCGCGCTGTACGCGACCGGCGTCATGAAGGACGACGACAAGGCGAACGCCAGCTCGCAGACGACTCCGTCCGCGACGCCCAGCGCCGTCAAGGACCCGTGCGAGAAGGCGGCCGCGGGCTCGGTCAAGACGCAGACCTGGAAGAAGGAGCCGGCGGTCACGATCGACAAGTCGGCGAAGTACACGATGACCCTCGCGACGACGTGCGGGGACATCGGCATAGCGCTCAAGACGAAGGCCGCGCCGCACACGGTGAACTCGTTCAGCTTCCTCGCCGGCAAGGGCTACTTCGACCACACCAAGTGCCACCGTCTCACCACCAACGGCATCTACGTGCTGCAGTGCGGTGACCCGACGGGCAGCGGCAGCGGCGGTCCCGGCTACACCATCCCGGACGAGAACCTGAAGGACGCCAGCCTCAAGAACAACACCTACCCGGCGGGCACGATCGCGATGGCCAACACGGGTCAGGCGCACACCGGCGGCAGCCAGTTCTTCCTCGTCTACCAGGACAGTCAGCTGCCGCCGAGCTACACGCCGTTCGGTACGGTGTCGGCCGACGGCATGAAGGTGCTGACGAAGATCGCCGCCGCCGGTGAGAACACGGGCGCGGGTGACGGAGCCCCGAACGCGACGGTCGTGATCAACAAGGCGACGGTCACGAAATCCTGACGGCGATCCGACGACTAACGGGCGGTCAACTGCGCAATTTCGGTCGCGCTGGATGCGGACAGGCGGCCCGCCGGTCGCCTATGTTGGCCGTGACGAAACTGTGGACGATGCCCAGGGGCGCTGAAGCCCCTCGGAGGCATCATGTGGAGGAGGCGCTGTGAGCAGCGACCCGTGGGGCCGCGTCGACGAGACGGGGACCGTGTACGTGCGTACGGCCGACGGCGAGCAGGTGGTCGGTTCCTGGCAGGCAGGCTCCCCCGAGGAGGCGCTGGCCTATTTCGAGCGCAAGTACGAGGGCCTGGTTGTCGAGATCGGCCTCCTCGAGAAGCGGGTGAAGACCACCGATCTGTCGACCAAGGACGCCCAGGTCGCGATCGACCACATCCGCGAACAGGTCGACGCGCACCACGCGGTCGGTGATCTCCAGGCACTGCGGGACCGGCTGGACAAGCTGGTGGCGACCGTCGAGTCGCGGCGCGAGGAGCGCAAGCAGCAGCGGGCCAAGCAGTCCGACGAGGCCCGCAAGGCCAAGGAGGACCTGGTCACCGAGGCGGAGCAGCTGGCGCAGTCCGACCAGTGGCGCGCCGCCGGCGAGCGGCTGCGGTCGCTGGTGGACACCTGGAAGGGGCTGCCGCGTCTCGACCGCAAGTCGGACGACGAGCTGTGGCACCGCTTCTCGCACGCGCGCTCGGCGTTCTCCAAGCGCCGCAAGGCGCACTTCGCGCAGCTGGACGCGCAGCGCGAGGAGGCCCGCCGGACCAAGGAGCGGCTGGTCTCCGAGGCCGAGGCACTGTCCGGTTCGTCGGACTGGGGTCCGACGGCGGCCCGCTACCGCGAGCTGATGGCGGAGTGGAAGGCGGCGGGCCGCGCCCAGCGCGAGCACGAGGACGACCTCTGGAACCGCTTCCGCGGCGCCCAGGACGTCTTCTTCGCCGCCCGCAGCTCGGTGTTCGCCGAGCGGGACGCGGAGCAGACGGAGAACCTGAAGCTCAAGGAGGAGCTGGCCGAGGAGGCCGAGAAGCTCCTGCCGATCGGTGACCTGAAGGCGGCGCGTGCCGCCTTCCGCTCGATCAACGAGCGCTGGGAGGCCATCGGCCATGTGCCGCGCGACGCCCGGCCGAAGGTCGAGGGCCGGATGCACGCCGTGGAGCGGGCGATGCAGGAGTCCGAGGAGGCCGAGTGGCGCCGGACGAACCCGGAGGCACGCGCGCGTGCCGCCGGTCTGACCGGTCAGCTCCAGGCCGCCGTGGACAAGCTGCGGACGCAGATCGACCAGGCTCGCGCCCAGGGCAACTCCGCGCGGGCCGACAAGCTGGAGCGTGAGCTGGAAGGCCGTCAGGCGCTGCTGGACCAGGCCCTGAAGGGTCTCCAGGAGTTCGGCGGCTGATCCCGGCTCCCGGCCCGTCCCGGTCACATGCGGCGAAGAGGCCCCCGTACATCGCGTACGGGGGCCTCTCGTGTGCTCGGCTACGGCCTGCGCGCCGATGTCACCCGGTACACGTCGTAGACGCCCTCCACGCCGCGTACGGCCTTCAGGACATGCCCCAGGTGCTTGGGGTCGCCCATCTCGAAGGTGAAGCGGGAGGTGGCCACCCGGTCGCGGGAGGTCTGGACCGCGGCGGACAGGATGTTGACGTGCTGGTCGGACAGCACCCGCGTGACGTCCGAGAGGAGCCGGGACCGGTCCAGGGCCTCGACCTGGATGGCGACCAGGAAGACCGAGGACTGGGTGGGCGCCCACTCGACCTCGAGGATGCGCTCCGGCTCGCGGGAGAGTGACTCCACGTTGACGCAGTCGCTGCGGTGAACCGATACGCCACTACCGCGCGTGACGAAGCCGATGATCGGGTCGCCGGGTACGGGCGTACAGCAGCGGGCCAGCTTGACCCAGACGTCGTCGACGCCCTTGACGACCACACCGGGGTCCTGGTTGCTGCGCCGCTTGCGGCCACGGCTGCGGGACGGGACCGTCTCGTCGATCTCCTCGGTGGCCGCCTCCTCGCCGCCGAGGGCCTGCACCAGTTTCTGCACGACGTTCTGCGCGGCCACATGGCCCTCGCCGATCGCCGCGTACAGCGAGGAGATGTCCGGGTAGCGCATCTCGTGCGCCAGCGTGACCAGCGAGTCACCGGTGAGGATCCGCTGGATCGGCAGGTTCTGCTTGCGCATCGCGCGCGCGATGGCGTCCTTGCCCTGCTCGATGGCCTCGTCGCGGCGCTCCTTGGAGAACCAGGCCCGGATCTTGTTGCGGGCACGCGGCGACTTCACGAAGTTCAGCCAGTCCCGGGACGGCCCGGCCCCGGCCGCCTTGGAGGTGAAGACCTCCACCAGGTCGCCGTTGTCCAGGGTCGACTCCAGCGGGACGAGGCGTCCGTTGACGCGGGCTCCTATGGTGCGGTGGCCCACCTCGGTGTGCACCGCGTACGAGAAGTCCACGGGCGTGGCGCCGGCCGGCAGCGCTATCACGTCGCCCTTCGGCGTGAAGACGAAGACCTCGTTGCGCGACAGGTCGAAGCGCAGGGACTCCAGGAACTCGCCGGGGTCCTCGGTCTCCTTCTGCCAGTCGAGGAGCTGGCGCAGCCACGCCATGTCGTTGAGGTGGTCGTCCTTGCCGGTGGTCCTCGGCTGGTCCGAGCGCACCTTGGAGGCGCCGGCGACGGCCTCCTGCTTGTACTTCCAGTGCGCTGCGATGCCGTACTCGGCGCGGCGGTGCATGTCGAAGGTGCGGATCTGGAGTTCGACCGGCTTGCCGTTGGGGCCGATGACCGTCGTGTGCAGCGACTGGTACATGTTGAACTTGGGCATCGCGATGTAGTCCTTGAACCGGCCCGGGACCGGGTTCCATCGCGCGTGCACCGTGCCGAGGGCCGCGTAGCAGTCCCTGACCGTGTCCACGAGGACGCGGATGCCCACCAGATCGTAGATCTCCGCGAAGTCACGGCCGCGGACGATCATCTTCTGGTACACGCTGTAGTAGTGCTTCGGGCGGCCGGTCACGGTCGCCTTGATCCGCGCGGCGCGCAGGTCGGCCTGGACCTCGTCGGTCACTATGGCCAGATACTCGTCACGCTTCGGCGCCCGCTCGGCCACCAGTCGTACGATCTCGTCGTACATCTTGGGATAGAGGATCGCGAAGGCGAGGTCCTCCAGTTCCCACTTGATGGTGTTCATGCCGAGACGGTGGGCGAGCGGCGCGTAGATCTCGAGGGTCTCGCGCGCCTTCTTCTCCTGCTTCTCGCGCTTGAGGTATCGCATGGTGCGCATGTTGTGCAGCCGGTCGGCGAGCTTGATGACCAGGACGCGCGGGTCCTTGGCCATGGCGACGACCATCTTGCGCACGGTCTCGGCCTGCGCGGCCTCGCCGAACTTGACCTTGTCCAGCTTGGTGACGCCGTCGACGAGCAGGGCGACCTGGTCGCCGAAGTCGCGGCGCAGGTCCTCCAGGCCGTACTCGGTGTCCTCGACGGTGTCGTGCAGCAGGCCCGCCATGAGCGTGGCCGGATCCATGCCCAGCTCGGCGAGGATCGTGGTCACCGCGAGCGGGTGCGTGATGTACGGGTCGCCGCTCTTGCGCTTCTGACCTCGGTGCCAGCGCTCGGCGACCTGGTAGGACTTCTCGATCTGGCGCAGCGTCGCCGTCTCGATCTTGGGGTCGTTGCTGCGCACTATGCGCAGCAGCGGTTCCAGGACCGGGTTGTACGGGTTCTGGCGCTGGACGCCGAGCCGGGCGAGGCGCGCGCGGACGCGGTTGGAGGAGCCGGAACGGGCCGAAGGCTGCGCGGCGGCAGGCCGGCCGGCGGGCACCACCGAGGAGCCGTCGGGCCGGTCCGGCTTGGGCCGGGGCTGCTCGGCCGGCTTGTCGACCGGCGCGGACCGGTCGTGCTCGACCGCCCCACGGCCGTCGTCCTTCGCCTGCGACGCGGGCGTGGCCGCGGGGCCCGAGGCGGACTCGGGCTTGGCGGCGGTCAGGTGCTGGGCCTCGTCTGGCAAGAGGACTCCTCGTGCGCGATCCGGGTCCCCGGTCAGGCTCCGGAGCACCCATCGTAGCGATCCTGAGCTCCAGGATCGCCTTCAGGCCGATGTGAGGGCCGTCTACCGGAGAAACACAAGGGGCGGGCTCCGGATTCCTCCGGGCCCGCCCACTTGGCGTAAGACGGATTCTGGGACCGCGCTCAGATGGTGAGCAACGCCTCCAGAGGCGCTCCGCCGAGGGCCGCCTCCAGGCGGGGACGGCCGTCGAGGAAGCCCAGCTCCATCAGGACGGCGACGCCCGCGACCTGGGCGCCCGCCCGGTGGATGAGCTGGATCGACGCCTCGGCGGTGCCGCCGGTGGCGAGGACGTCGTCGACGATCAGCACCCGGTCGTCGGCGGACAGGTCCTCGGCGTGCACCTCGATCTCGGCCGAGCCGTACTCCAGGTCGTAGGCCTGGCCGAGGGTGGCTCCGGGGAGCTTGCCGGCCTTGCGGACGGGGATGAAGCCGAGGCCCGCCCGGACGGCGACCGGGGCGCCCAGGATGAAGCCCCGGGCCTCCAGCCCGACGACCTTGGTGGCACCGGTGCGCTCGGCGATCCCGGCGAACGCCTCGGTGAGCGCCGTGAACGCCACCGGGTCCGCCAGGAGCGGGGTGATGTCCTTGAACATCACCCCCGGCTCCGGGTAGTCGGCCACGTCACGGATGCGGCTGTGCAGCAGCGCCGTGATGTCGGTGAGCTCCGTCATCGGCGCTTCCCCGACGGACGGCCACGGCCCCGGCCCCGGGAAGCGGGCTGGTTGCGCGGCCCGACGACCGCGGCTTCGGCGTCCTCCGGCTCGTGGCCGTAGGTGTCGTCGCCGCGGTGCTGTGCGGGCGCCTCCTCGGCCGACGCCTGGGCGCGCTTGGCCAGGACACGCTTCTTCAGCGCCTTGATCTGCGGCTCGCGCTCCTTGAGGTCGGCGACGAGCGGCGTGGCGATGAAGATCGAGGAGTACGCGCCGGCCGCGAGGCCGACGAACAGCGACAGCGAGATGTCGTTGAGCGTGCCCGCGCCGAGGAAGCCGCCGCCGATGAACAGCAGTCCCGCCACCGGCAGCAGCGCGACGACCGTGGTGTTGATGGAACGGACCAGGGTGCCGTTGATCGAGCGGTTGGCGATCTCGCTGTAGGTGAAGCGGGTCTGCTTGGTGAGGTCCTTCGTCTGTTCCTTGAGGGAGTCGAAGACGACGACCGTGTCGTACAGCGAGTAGCCGAGGATCGTCAGCAGACCGATCACCGTGCCGGGCGTCACCTCGAAGCCGACGAGGGCGTAGATGCCGACCGTGATGGTGATGTCGTGGATCAGGGCGACGAGGGCCGCGATGGCCATGCGCCACTCGAAGGCGATGGCCAGGTAGATCACGACCAGCACCATGAAGATCGCGAGGCCCTGCCAGGCCTTGCTGGCGATCTGGTCGCCCCAGCTGGGACCGACCAGTTCGGCGGTGATCGTCTCCGGGTCGGCCTTGAAGTCCTTGGCCAGGTCGTTCTTGATCGCGGTGGACTGCTTGATGTCCATGCCGGCGATCTGGATGCGCATCGTGCCGTTGCCGAGCTTCTGCACGACCGCGTCATGGCCCGATGCCGACTTCGCGTACTCCTCGGCCTGGGAGACGGAGACGCTGGTCTTCTCGGTGGTGAAGACGGCGCCGCCCTGGAAGTCGATGCCCATGTTCAGGCCGCGCACCGCCAGGCCGACGATGGCCGTGATGGTGATCAGGATCGAGATGCCGTACCAGAGCTTGCGGTGGCCGATGAAGTCGTAGCTGATCTCGCCACGGTGCAGCCGGGCGCCGAGGTTACCGAGTTTCGACATCGCTCAGGCCTCCTTCGTCTCGACGGGGCCGGCGGCGGGACCGCCGGGACGGCGGGTGCGGCGCAGCGGCGGCTGGGCACCCAGGCTCTTCGGGTCGAGGCCGGACCACTTGTGGCCGCTCGCGAAGAACTTCCGCCGAGCGATGAGCGTCATCAGCGGCTTGGTGAAGAAGAAGACCACGACCACGTCCAGGACGGTGGTCAGGCCCAGTGTGAACGCGAAGCCCTGGACCTTGCCGACCGTGACGATGAAGAGCACCGCGGCGGCGAGGAACGACACGAAGTCGGAGACCAGGATGGTGCGCCGGGCACGCGGCCAGGCCCGCTCGACGGCGGGGCGCAGGGTACGGCCCTCGCGGATCTCGTCGCGGACGCGTTCGAAGTACACGATGAACGAGTCCGCCGTGATGCCGATGGCGACGATGGCGCCACAGACGGCGGGCAGGTTCAGCGCGAAGCCGATGGCCGGGCCGAGCAGCGCCATGAGCACGTAGGTGAGAGCCGCGGAGACCAGCAGCGAGGCGAGCGCGATGAGCGCCAGGCCACGGTAGTAGGCCACCAGGTAGATCACGACGAGCAGGAGGCCGATGGCGCCGGCCAGCAGACCGGCGTGCAGCTGGTCACCGCCGAGCGCCGCCGTCACCGTGGTCACGCTCTGCTCCTGGAAGGAGAGCGGGAGCGCACCGTAGGACAGCATGTTGGCGAGGCCCTGGGCCTCCTCCTGCGTGAAGCTGCCCGAGATCTGGGCCTGGCCGCCGGTGATGGAGGAGCTCACGTAGGGGCTGGAGACGACGTTGCCGTCGAGCACGATGCCGAACTCGTTCTGCGGCTGGGTGTTCTGCGCGAGCTGGCCGGTGATCGTGGCGAACTTCTTGGCGCCGGACTTGTTGAAGTCCATGGTGACCTGCCAGCCGGCGGCGGTCTGCGTGTCGTAGACGGCCTTGGCCTTGTCGACCTCGGTGCCGTCCACGGCGGCCGGGCCGAGCAGGTACTTGTACCAGACCTTGTCGATCTCACCGCAGGCCACGGTCGTGTCCTCGGGCTTGACGCCCTCGCCGGCCTTGGCCCGGACCGACTCCTTGGAGCAGTCCAGGGCGGCGTACTTGGCCTGCAGCGCGGCGTCGTCCGCGGTGACGGCGGCACCGCTGCTCGCGGAGGCCGACGGGCTGGCGGAGGTGCTCGCCTTGGCGCTCGCGGAGGCCGACGGGGTGGAGTCGGCCTTCAGCCCGTCGGTGACGGCGCGGCCCTGCGAGGTGGCGGAGGCCGACGGGGAGGACGAGGAGGTCGCCTTCTCACCGGTGCCGGAGGCGCTCGCCGAGGGGCTCGGAGAGGCGCTGGAGGAGCCGCTCGGGGACGCGCTCGGCGAGGCGGCGGCGGAGCCGGTGGCCTCCTGGGCCAGGACCGGACGGAAGTACAGCTTGGCGGTGGTGCCGACCTGCTCCCGGGCCTTCTCCGAGTTGGTGCCCTTGGGGATGTTCACGATGATGTTGTCGCTGCCCTGGGTCTGCACCTCCGCCTCGGAGACGCCCAGCCCGTTGACACGGCGGTTCATGATCTCGACCGCGGTGTCCATGTTGGCCTTGTTGATCGCGGATCCCTGGTCCGACTTCGCCTTCAGCGTGATGCTGGTGCCGCCGGCAAGGTCGATGCCGAGACGCGGGGTGGTGTGACCGGAGGCGAACATGCCTGCGGTGAGCCCCACGATGGCGATCAGGATCAGGACCAGCGAGCGCCCTGGCTTGCTCTGGGCACTCGCGCTCCGGCCCTTCTTAGGTGCTGCCACCTTCTCGTACTCCCTCTCGGGCCACCTCGCGCCGGGTCAGCGCGGCGGCGGCCATGACATGGTGTCGGGATCCCCTGGCGAGATGCGCGGACCCCGGCGCGGACGGGTGGGACCCGTGCGCGCCGGGGACACGGCTACTTCTTCGCGTCGGAGTCGCCGTCGGTCTTCTTCGGCTCTCCGGCGGCCTCGGCCTGCTCGGCGTCGGCGGTCTTCTCCTGCACCTCGTCGGTCGCGTCCTTCTTGCCGAAGTCGACGGCCTTGTCGTCGGAGGCGGCAGCTTCGTCGACGGAGTCGTCGGTCTCGGCGGACCCGGTGAGGGAGGAGGCGTCGTCCGGGACGACGTCGGAGTCGGACTTCAGGTCGTGCTCGATGCCGTGGACGATGCGGTTGTACTCGTCGTCGGTCAGGACGGCACCGATGGAGTTCTTCGCGAAGAGCAGGTCGACGCCCGGACCGGCGTCGAGGAGGACCGTGTCCTCGTTGACCTCCTTCACCGTCGCGTACATGCCCCCGATGGTGCGGACACCACTTCCGGGCTGCATGTCGTTTCGCATGCTGGCGGCCGCTTGCTGCTTCTTCTTGGCCGACCGGGTCATCAGGAACATGGCCCCGATGAGCACGATGAACGGGAGGAGGGTCACAGGACTCACGGGACGGACTTCCTTCGGACGACCGCGATGGTGGAGCGGCCTGTTGGATGGGGGTTGTGTGCTGCCGACAACGGCGGCATCGGCGGAGTCTAAGCGAGTCCGCGCGCATGGAACAACGCTCAGCATGGCACCTGGGTTCCTGACCCGGCCAACACCTCCGCCGCAGTCCTGCGCCTCACGCCCCGAACAGGTCCTGTTGTCCATTTCCCTGAGCCGGGGTGAGGCCGAGGTGCGCCCACGCGGCCGGGGTCGCCACCCGCCCTCGCGGGGTACGGGCGAGCAGTCCCTCCCTCACCAGGAAGGGCTCGGCCACCTCCTCCACGGTCTCACGCTCCTCCCCCACCGCCACGGCGAGCGTGGACAGACCGACCGGGCCGCCGCCGAACAGCTTCAGCAGGGCCTCCAGGACCCCGCGGTCGAGACGGTCCAGGCCGCGGCCGTCCACCTCGTAGACCTTCAGGGCGGCCTCCGCGATCGCGCGGGTGATCATCCCGTCGGCCTTGACCTGCGCGTAGTCGCGTACGCGGCGCAGCAGGCGGTTGGCGATCCGGGGGGTTCCGCGGGAGCGGCCGGCGATCTCGGCGGCCCCTGCGGTGTCGATCTCCACGTCGAGCAGGTCCGCGGAGCGGTGGATGACGCGCTGGAGTTCGGCGGGCTCGTAGAACTCCATGTGCGCCGTGAAACCGAAGCGGTCGCGCAGCGGGGGCGGCAGCAGGCCCGCGCGCGTGGTGGCGCCGACCAGCGTGAACGGGGGCAGCTCGAGCGGGATGGCGGTGGCGCCTGGGCCCTTGCCGACGATGACGTCGACGCGGAAGTCCTCCATCGCCATGTAGAGCATCTCCTCGGCGGGCCGCGACATGCGGTGGATCTCGTCGAGGAAGAGGACCTCGCCCTCCTGGAGGGAGGAGAGGATCGCCGCGAGGTCGCCCGCGTGCTGGATGGCGGGGCCGCTGGTGATGCGGATCGGAGCGTCCATCTCGGCGGCGATGATCATCGAGAGGGTGGTCTTGCCGAGACCCGGAGCGCCGGAGAGCAGCACATGGTCGGCGGTGGCGCCACGCGCGCGTGCGGCGCGCAGGACGAGGTCGAGCTGTTCGCGGACCTTCTCCTGGCCGATGAACTCGCCCAGGTCCTTGGGGCGCAGCGCGGCCTCGACCGCCTGGTCCTCACGGTCGGCGACAGAGCCGACCAACCGCTCCGGGGCGGTCTCTTCGGTCGTGTCGTCCCAGTTCACTGACGTCTCCTAGCGGGCGCGGTTCAGGGTCTGAAGGGCGGCCTTGAGGAGGTGGCCCACCTGGGGCGCGCCGGCCGCGGCCTCGGCCTGCGGGGTCACGGCGGCGACCGCCTCGTCGGCCTCGCGGCTCGCGTAGCCGAGGCCGATCAGGGCGGCGTGCAGCTGGTCGCGCCAGCCGCTGGTGACCGGTGCGCCGACCACGGGGGCGCCGATCGGCTCACCCAGGCGGTCCTTCAGTTCCAGCAGCAGCTTCTGGGCGCCCTTCTTGCCGATGCCCGGCACCGCGATGAGGGCCTTCTCGTCACCGGTGGCCACCGCGCGGCGCAGGGCGTCCGGCGCATGCACCGCCAGCATGGCCTGGGCCAGCCGGGGGCCGACCCCGCTCGCCGTCTGGAGCAGCTCGAAGACCTGGCGCTCGTCGTCGTCCACGAAGCCGTACAGGGTCAGCGAGTCCTCCCGTACGACGAGGGAGGTGGCGAGCTTGGCCGGCCGGCCGAGCCGGAGCGTGGACAGCGTGTTCGGCGAGCACTGGATGGCCATGCCCACGCCACCCACCTCGACCACGGCGGTGTCGGGAGCGAGGGCGGCGACGGTGCCGCTGACGAAGGCGATCATGTCGTACGGCCTTTCGGTGTCGTCTGTGCTGAGGCCGTGTGCAGGGCGACGGCCCGCTGGAGCCGGTTCTGCGCGGGGCCGCGCCAGATGTGGCAGATGGCGAGCGCGAGGGCGTCGGCGGCGTCGGCGGGCTTGGGCGGCGCGTCGAGCCGCAGCAGGCGCGTGACCATCGCGCCGATCTGGGCCTTGTCCGCGCGTCCGCTGCCGGTGACGGCGGCCTTGACCTCGCTCGGGGTGTGCAGGGCGACGGGGATGCCGCGGCGGGCGGCGCACAGCATCGCGACGGCGCTGGCCTGGGCGGTGCCCATGACCGTGCGGACGTTGTGCTGGCTGAACACGCGCTCCACGGCGACGAATTCGGGGCGGTACTCGTCGAGCCACCGCTCCATTCCCTGTTCGATGCCGACGAGGCGCTGCCCCAACTCGGCGTCCGCGGGCGTGCGTACGACACCCACGCCGAGCATGGTGAGCGGCCGGCCCGCGACCCCCTCGACGACACCGACGCCGCATCGCGTCAGTCCGGGGTCCACCCCCAATACCCGCACGGGCCTTCCCCTCTTCGCGGCCGGACCGCCGCAGCGGTCCATCGAACGTGGCCGGTGATCTCTGACGTTCGCCAGGCTATCCGCTGCCACCGACAACGACGTCGGGCCGGTGGGACGTGTCCCCACCGGCCCGACGGATCCGCTCAGCTCGCGGCGGGGCTACGCGTCGACCTTCTCCATGACCTCGTCGCTGACGTCGAAGTTGGCGAAGACGTTCTGTACGTCGTCGCTGTCCTCGAGCGCGTCGATCAGCTTGAAGATCTTCCGCGCGCCGTCCTCGTCGAGCTCGACCTGCATGGTCGGGACGAAGTTGGCCTCGGCGGAGTCGTAGTCGATGCCGGCCTCCTGGAGCGCGGTGCGCACCGCGACCAGGTCTGTGGCCTCGGAGAGGACCTCGAAGGTCTCACCAAGGTCGTTGACCTCTTCGGCGCCCGCGTCGAGCACGGCACCGAGGACGTCGTCCTCGGCCAGCTCACCCTTGGGGACGATGACGACGCCCTTGCGGTTGAAGAGGTACGACACCGAGCCCGGGTCGGCCATGGATCCGCCGTTGCGGGTCATGGCGACGCGGACGTCGGAGGCGGCGCGGTTGCGGTTGTCGGTGAGGCACTCGATGAGCACCGCGACGCCGTTCGGCCCGTAGCCCTCGTACATGATCGTCTCGTAGTCGGCGCCGCCGGCCTCGAGACCGGCGCCGCGCTTCACCGCGGAGTCGATGTTCTTGTTCGGTACCGAGCTCTTCTTGGCCTTCTGGATGGCGTCGAACAGCGTCGGGTTGCCGGACACGTCCGCGCCACCGGTACGGGCCGCGACTTCGATGTTCTTGATCATCTTCGCGAAGAGCTTGCCGCGCTTGGCGTCGATCACGGCCTTCTTGTGCTTCGTCGTAGCCCATTTAGAGTGGCCGGACATCTGCCTGTCTCCTTCGCGTAACCCGCCTGATCCGAACTCCCGCAGACCTCGGGGATCTGGGGACCCCCCAGATCCTACAAGGAGTCCGTCACCCGGTTCGCGCGCACCATGTCGACGAACAGGGCGTGCACACGGTGGTCGCCGGTCAGTTCCGGGTGGAACGACGTGGCGAGCGCGTTGCCCTGGCGGACGGCCACGATGTGGCCCTCGTGCTCGGCCAGCACCTCGGCCTCGGCACCGACGGACTCGACCCAGGGGGCGCGGATGAACACGCCCTCCACCGGCTCGCCCGCGATCCCGTGCACGTCGAGGGCGGCCTCGAAGGACTCGTTCTGCCGCCCGAACGCGTTGCGGCGCACGATCATGTCGATGCCACCGACGGTCTCCTGGCCCGAGCGCGGGTCGAGGATCTTGTCGGCGAGCAGGATCATGCCCGCGCAGGTTCCGTAGACGGGCATTCCGTCCCGCACACGCGCGCGAAGGGGCTCCATCACGCCGAAGAGGACGGCCAGCTTGGAGATGGTGGTCGACTCACCGCCGGGGATGACGAGACCGTCGACCTCGGCGAGTTCCTCGGGGCGCCGCACCGGCCTGGCCACGGCGTCGGCCGCGGCCAGGGCGATGAGGTGCTCCCGGACGTCGCCCTGGAGTGCCAGGACACCTATGACGGGGGCTTCGTGACTCATGACAGCGACTACCAGCCGCGGTTGGCGTAGCGCTCGGCCTCGGGCAGGGTGTCGCAGTTGATGCCGACCATGGCCTCGCCCAGGTTGCGGGACGCGTCCGCGATGATCTTCGGGTCGTCGTAGAAGGTGGTGGCCTTCACGATGGCGGCGGCGCGCTTGGCCGGGTCGCCGGACTTGAAGATGCCGGAGCCGACGAAGACGCCCTCGGCGCCGAGCTGGCGCATCAGCGCGGCGTCGGCCGGGGTCGCGACACCACCGGCGGAGAACAGCACCACGGGGAGCTTGCCGAGCTCGGCGACCTCCTTGACCAGCTCGTACGGGGCGCGCAGGTCCTTGGCGGCGGCGTACAGCTCGTTGTTGTCGAAGCCGCGCAGCCGGGCGATCTCGTTCTTGATCTGGCGCAGGTGACGGACGGCCTCGACGACGTTGCCGGTGCCGGCCTCGCCCTTGGAACGGATCATCGCGGCGCCCTCGGCGATGCGGCGCAGGGCCTCGCCCAGGTTGGTGGCGCCACAGACGAAGGGGGTGGTGAACGCCCACTTGTCGGAGTGGTTGACCTCGTCGGCCGGAGTGAGGACCTCGGACTCGTCGATGTAGTCGACGCCGAGCGACTGGAGGACCTGGGCCTCGACGAAGTGGCCGATACGGGACTTGGCCATCACCGGGATGGAGACCGCCTCGATGATCTCCTCGATCATGTTGGGGTCCGACATCCGGGCCACGCCGCCGTCCTTGCGGATGTCGGCAGGAACCCGCTCCAGCGCCATGACGGCCACGGCGCCGGCGTCCTCGGCGATCTTCGCCTGCTCGGCGTTGACCACGTCCATGATCACGCCGCCCTTGAGCTGCTCGGCCATACCGCGCTTCACGCGCGCGGTGCCGGTCTCGGGGGTCTGGTTTTCGGAGATCGTGCTGGACACGGGGTGACCTCACTCGTCGGAAAATGGGGGGCTTCGGCAGCAACGAGGAAACGCGAGTGGACCAGTCCACAGCAAGGGCCAATGGAAAGCCCGTGGATCCTTTTGGTGGATCATGTGGCCCGCACCGGCCCCACCGACCGGCCTCGCCGGCCGATCGCGCGGGTCGCGCCGCTCTCCCTGGTCGCAGTTCTCCCGGACCGGCACCCCGGACCGGCACCCCGGGCCCGTCCGGCGGCAGGACCGGCGCCCGCCCTCCGTCCTCGGCTCAGGCCGCGCGGTCAGCGAGGGCGGGCGGCGGTTCGTCGTCCATCTCGAAAGCCATCGGGAACGGGGCGTGGCCGGCCAGCCGGAACCAGCGGACCTTGCGGTGCTCGCGCAGTCTGCGGACCGCGCCCACGGCGTCGTTGTGGAAGCGCCGGGCCATGGGGACCCGGCGGACGGCCTCGGTGAGCTCGCGGGCCGCCGCGTCTCCTCCGGGCGCCTCGCGTACGACGTCCAGCTGCCGCGCGTCCGCGAAGACGGCCCGCAGGGCCTGGCTGAGGTCGCTCTCGGCGACCTCCCGCTGCTCCTCCTCGGCCTGCCGCGCCGCGTGCGCGGCCTCGTACAGGACGATCGAGGCGGCAGGGTCGAGCACCTTGGAGGTGGCCAGTTCCTGGGCCACGGACGCCCGGCGCAGCAGCTGTGCGTCCAGCGCCGCGCGGGCGGCGTCGATGCGGGCGTGCAGCCGGTCCAGCCGTCCCGCCGTCCAGCTCAGGTACAGGCCGATCGCGACGAGGACGACCAGGGTCCAGATCAGGGTTGCGGTCACGGGCGGCAAGGCTACCCGTGACCTTCACGTCGGCGGGGCGGGGTCAGTCCCGCGCCAGCCCGAGCCGGGCCCGCAGACCCGGCGATCCACGGTCGTCATCTGCCGCCACCGCCGCCGCGCCGGCCGTCACCGTCTCGTACACCGACAGGATGTCCGCGCCGACGGTCGACCAGTCGAAGCGCCGTACGTGCGCGCTGCCCCGCTCCCGCAGCTCGCCTCTGCGCTCCGGGTCGCCCAGGAGCCGTACCGCCGCCTCGGCCAGGGCGTCCGCGTCCTCGTTGGCGAACAGCTCGCCGGCCGCGCCCTGGTCGAGGACCTGGGCGAAGGCGTCCAGGTCGGAGGCGAGCACCGGAGCCCCGGCCGACATGGCCTCGACGAGGATGATGCCGAAGCTCTCACCGCCGGTGTTGGGGGCGACGTACAGGTCGACGCTGCGCAGGAAGCGCGCCTTGTCCTCGTCGCTGATCATGCCGAGGAACTCCACACGCGCGTGCAGCTCCTTGGGCAGGCTCTCCACCGCCTCCTTCTCGTCGCCGCGGCCGGCGACCAGCAGCCGGGCGTCCGGGCGCTCGGCGAAGATCTTCGGCAGGGCGCGCATCAGCACGGGCAGGCCCTTGCGGGGCTCGTCGATGCGCCCGACGAAGCCGATCGTGTCGCCCTGCCACTCGGGGTTGGGCTCGGCCCTGGCGAAGAAGTCGACGTCGACGCCGTTGGGGATGACGACCGCGTCCCCGCCGAGGTGCTCCACCAGCGTGCGCCGGGCGTACTCGCTCACCGCGATCCGCGCGCTGATCTTCTCCAGGGCGGCCTGGAGGATGGAGTAGGCGGCGATCATGGCGCGCGAGCGCGGGTTGGACGTGTGGAAGGTGGCCACGATCGGGCCCGAGGCCGCCCAGCAGGTCAGCAGGCCGAGCGACGGCGAGGTCGGCTCGTGGATGTGGACGACGTCGAACGCGCCGTCGTGCAGCCAGCGCCGCACGCGCGCGGCGGACAGGAAACCGAAGTTGAGGCGCGCCACCGAGCCGTTGTACGGCACGGGGACCGCGCGGCCGGCCGAGACGACGTACGGCGGCAGCGGGGTGTCGTCGTCGGCCGGGGCCAGGACGGACACCTCGTGGCCGAGCCGGATGAAGTACTCGGCGAGATCGCGGATGTGGAACTGGACGCCGCCCGGCACATCCCAGGAGTACGGGCAGACGATGCCGATTCTCACGCGGGGTCCCCGTCCGACGGGCGGGGTTCCAGATCCGCGAGCCACAACCGCTGCAACATGTGCCAGTCCTCCGGGTGGTCGGCGATGCCGGTGGCGAAGGCGTCTGCCAGCGACTGTGTCATGACGGACGTCTTCTCGGCCCGCGTACCTGACTCGGGTACCTCGACCGGGGGATGCACCCGGCCCCGCATGACGGGGGTGTCGTCGTACCAGAGGGTGACGGGGAGCAGCAGAGCGCCGGTCTGCTGGGCGAGCAGGGCGGGTCCGGCCGGCATCGTGGCGGTGTCCCCGAAGAAGTCCACCTCGACCCCGGAGGCGGACAGGTCGCGCTCGGCGACCAGGCAGACCAGACCGCCGTCGCGCAGGCGCCTCGCCAGGGTGCCGAAGGCGCTGCCGCCGCTGTGCGGCAGCACCTCCATGCCGAGGCCCTCGCGGTAGGCGACGAACCGGTCGTACAGCGTCTCCGGCTTGAGACGCTCGGCGACCGTGGTGAAGGGCGTCCGCAGCTCGGTGGTGACCCAGGCGCCGGCCAGGTCCCAGTTGGCCATGTGCGGCAGGGCCAGGATGACGCCCCGGCCGGAGGCGATCCCGTCGGTCAGATGGTGCACGTCCTTGGGGACGAATCCGTTGCGGACCCGCTCGGCGCTCCAGGCCGGCAGCCGGAAGGACTCCATCCAGTACCGCAGATAGGAGCGCATCCCGGCGCGTGAGAGCTCGGCCAGGCGCTCGGGGCTCGCGTCGGGCACCACGCGCGCGTAGTTGCTCTCCAGCCGTCGCACTCCCTTGCCGCGCCGCTTCCAGGCGAGGTCGGCGACGGTGCGGCCGAGGCGTACGGCGACGGGCTCGGGAAGCTTCTTGACGGTGCTCCAGCCGAGGCCGTACAGCGCGTCGGCCAGGCGCTCCTGGGCGCTCACTTCGCGGCCTCGCTCCCCTGCGCCTCGTGTCCCTGGGACTCCGGGGTGTCCTGGGCCTCCTGGGCCGCGGCGGCCTCCGCCTCGGCCGACTCGCGCCGGACCGTGACGACCCGCTGGATCAGGGTGACGAGGCTGCCGACGGCGACGATCCACAGCGCGATCGGCAGCAGCACCTGGATGCCGGGCACGCCGAACGTGTGCAGACCCGCCAGGCCGGCCGCGACCAGGGAGATCACCAGGCGCTCGGCGCGCTCCACGAGCCCGTTGACGGCGACCGGCAGGCCGATCGACTCGCCCCGGGCCTTCGTGTACGACACCACCTGGCCGCTGGTCAGGCAGAAGATCGAGACGGCGCACAGGACGTTGTCGTCGCCGTTGCCCGCGTACCAGAGCGCGAAGCCGCCGAAGATCGCGCCGTCGGCGACCCGGTCCAGCGTGGAGTCCAGGAAGGCGCCCCAGCGGCTGGTCCGGCCGAGCTGGCGGGCCATGTTGCCGTCGACCAGGTCGGAGAAGACGAAGAGCGTGATCACGATCGTGCCCCAGAAGAACTCTCCCCTGGGGTAGAAGACCAGCGCGCCCGCGATCACGCCGGCCGTGCCGAGGAGCGTGACCGTGTCGGGGCTCACACCCCGGCGGATGAGAAACGCGGCGAACGGTGTGAGGACACGCGTGAAGAATGCACGCGCGTACTTGTTCAGCATGGCCTTCCCGAGGGTCGGTGTCGCCGTGCGGCCCCTGCTGGCCGCCGGCTGGCCCATCGTAGCCACGCGCGCGTGTGTGCGACGGTCGGGCACCCGGACCCCCGTGTCCCGGCCTGACGGCATCCGGGTCACGGCCGCGTCGCGTCCGCCGTATGGACGCGCCGTGGCGGGAGTGGAAAGCTCGAAGGACCGCGGGCGTCGCCGGAGCCGCCATCGCACGCGGGGCCGCCGTGCCCGCGCCCCCAGTGACCTCACCGTGTTCGGGAGGCAAGGAAAATGGGCGACAAGGCGAACGCACATCCCGGAGCCGCCGGCAGGGCTACAGCGGCCGACCACCCCGCGTCCGTACGGAATGTGGTGCTGGTCGGCCACTGCGGATCGGGCAAGACGACATTGGTGGAGGCTCTCGCGCTGACGGCGGGAGCGGTGAACCGGGCGGGCCGCGTGGAGGACGGCGGCACCGTCTCCGACTACGACGAGATCGAGCACCGGCAGCAGCGCTCGGTACAGCTCTCCCTGGTGCCCGTGGAATGGGACGGCATCAAGGTCAACGTCCTCGACACCCCCGGATACGCCGACTTCGTCGGAGAACTCAGGGCCGGTCTGCGCGCCGCGGACGCGGCCCTCTTCGTCGTCTCGGCGTCGGACGGCGTGGACGGCTCGACCCGGATGGTGTGGGAGGAGTGCGCGGCCGTCGGCATGCCCCGCGCGATCGTCGTCACCCACCTGGAGGCCGCCCGCGCGGACTTCGAGGAGATGACGCGCATCTGCGCCGAGGCCTTCGGCGGGGACGACCCGGACGCGGTCCTCCCGCTGTACCTGCCGCTGCACGGGCCCGAGGGGCCCGACGGGCACGCGCCCGTGACCGGACTGACCGGGCTGCTGTCCCGGAAGCTGTTCGACTACTCCACCGGCGAACGCAAGGAGTCCGAGCCGGGCGAGGACCAGCTGCCGGACATCGAGACGGCCCGCAACCGGCTGATCGAGGGGATCATCGCCGAGAGCGAGGACGAGACCCTCATGGACCGCTATCTCGGCGGCGAGCAGATCGACGTCAAGACGCTGATCGAGGACCTGGAGCGGGCCGTCGCGCGCGGCACGTTCTTCCCCGTGCTGGCGGCCGCCCCCGCCGCCGAGGGCGCCCGGCAGGGCCTCGGCACGGTGGAGCTGCTGGAACTGGTCACCAGGGGCTTCCCGACGCCCCTGGAGCGCCCGGCGCCCCGCGTGACGACGGTCGACGGCGAGCCGCGCGAGCTGACCTCGTGCGATCCGGACGGACCCCTGGTCGCGGAGGTCGTGAAGACCTCGTCCGACCCCTACGTGGGCCGTGTCTCGCTGGTCCGGGTCTTCTCCGGCACCCTGCACCCCGACGAGACCGTCCATGTCTCGGGGCACGGCCTCGCCGACCGCGGCCACGAGGATCACGACGTGGACGAACGCATCGGCGCCCTGTCCGCGCCGTTCGGCAAACAGCAGCGGAACCTGACGCACTGCATCGCGGGCGACCTCGCGTGTGTGGCGAAACTCGGCCGCGCGGAGACCGGCGACACCCTGTCCGCCAAGGGCGACCCGCTCCTCATGGAGCCCTGGCAGATGCCCGACCCGCTGCTGCCGCTCGCCATCCAGGCGCACAGCAAGGCCGACGAGGACAAGCTCTCGCAGGGCCTGGGCCGACTGGTCGCCGAGGACCCGACGATGCGCCTGGAACAGAACCAGCACACCCACCAGGTGGTCCTGTGGTGCCTGGGCGAGGCGCACGCGGACGTGGCCCTGGAACGGCTGCGTTCCCGCTACGGGGTCCAGGTCGACGTCGTCCCGCACAAGGTCCCCCTCCGGGAGACGTTCGCGGCGAAGTCCGGCGGGCGCGGACGGCACGTCAAGCAGTCCGGCGGACACGGCCAGTACGCCATCTGCGAGATCGAGGTGGAACCGCTGCCGGGCGGCACGGGCATCGAGTTCGTGGACAAGGTGGTCGGCGGCGCGGTGCCCCGGCAGTTCATCCCGTCCGTCGAGAAGGGCGTACGGGCACAGGCGGCCAAGGGGGTGGAGGCCGGGCATCCGCTGGTCGACATCCGGATCACCCTGCTCGACGGCAAGGCGCACTCGGTGGACTCCTCCGACGCCGCGTTCCAGACGGCCGGCGCGCTGGCGCTGCGGGAGGCGGCGGCGGAGGCGCGGATCCATCTGCTGGAGCCGGTGGCCGAGGTGACCGTCCTGGTCGGCGACGCGTACGTGGGCGCCGTGATGAGCGATCTGTCGGGGCGGCGCGGGCGGGTGCTGGGCACCGAGCAGACCGGCGGCGGGCGCACCCTCGTCAGGGCCGAGGTGCCCGAGATCGAGATCGGCCGGTACGCGGTCGACCTGCGCTCCCTCTCCCACGGCACGGCGCGTTTCCAGCGCGCGTACGCCCGGCACGAACCGATGCCGGCACAGGTCGCCGAGAAGGTCCGCCAACAGGCCCAGAGCGGCTGACGGTTGATGCCCGCCGGCCCTCAAGTGGCCGGTGGGGCACCGCAGTGGAACGTTTCCCTCCGATTCGGCGGGCGGCTTCGGCCGTCCGCCGACGGATGTCGCCGCCTGCGGATACGCTGATGACCTGATCAACAGGTGTGCGAAGTACGGAAGTCGGGAAAGCCGCAGAAGCGGGAGCGGCGGCGATCAGGGGGCGGGAATGACCGTTGACAGCGGTTACGCGGACATCTTCGGACCACAGGTGCCGCAGACGGGCGACGGCGGGCAGACACCGACCTTCGCCCTGGCCTCGGCGGCCTACCGGGACAACCCGGTCGAGGACATCAAGAAGGCCGACAACGAGTGGCACCAGACGGCGGTCAATCCCGGCCGCAGCTGGGCCAAGATCTTCCGGCCCAACCTCGGCGAGGCGTTCTCCCAGGCGGTGATCGACCGCATGCTGGGGGTCGGCCGCAAGCCGCTCATCCAGTCCTTCGGCAGTGAGCCGCAGGCCGTCGTCGAGCACTGCCTCGCGGCCAACCGCATCCGGCGCGAGCGCGACCAGAAGCTGACCGGCGTGATGCTGCTGTGCGGTGTGCTCTTCCTGCCCGGTCTGCTGGTGTGGCTGCTGGTCTTCCAACTGCGGGCGACCATGGGGAAGCTGGACAACAAGCGGGTCTCCGGCATCGGCACCGGCCTGCTCGTCGCCGTGGGCGCCCTCGCCGTGCTCTTCCTGGTCAAGATGCCGTTCGGCGGCCTCGTGGGCTGGTACGCGCGCGGGTGCGTCGTGGCGCCCGTGGCCGGCTGGTTCCTGGCCAAGCGGATCTGCGAGGGCACCGCGACGGATCTGCGCCAGCGCTGGGACGGCCTGCTGGCCGGCAGCAGCGTCGGCGCCAAGGTCCCCGAGGCCGTGCCGACCAGCCCGAACCAGACGGCGGCCGAGCAGTTGCGCCAGTCCCTGGCCCGGCTCAGCGCCGAACAGCAGTCCAACTCCGTCTTCTACGCCGGCCCCAAGGGCATACTCGGCATGGGCACGCGCTGGGGCGCCTGGCACCTCGCCGAGGAGCTGACACCGCTCGACCCCGTGAAGGGCGTCCACGAGTTCCGCAGCTGGACGGTCGTGCGGGCCATCCACGACCAGCTGAAGCTGCTGCCCCGACAGAGCCTGAAGACCGGCGGCTTCCCGCCGCCCTCGGTCCGGCACTGGATCGTCACCCCGGTCGGCGAGAACGCCAAGGCGGTCGCCCGGCCGGAGGGCACCGACGTCGAGGCGTACCAGGTCAAGCCGAGGGCCATAGAGGACATCTGCAACAACCAGCAGTTCGGCGGCGGCGACCGGCACTACCTGGGCGTCCAGTGGCCCCTCTGGGACGGCCAGTTGATCATCACCATGCTGATCACGGTGACCGTGCTGCACGAGACGCTGCGCATCGAGGTCACCGGCCACGCCCTGGGCCCCGTGAACGGCCTGTTCACCACGAAGTCCGAGGCCCCCACCAAGGAGGTCGCCAAGAGCGTCCGCTTCTGGGAGACACGCACGGTCAAGCTCCCGCTGGTCACCGCCGACGAGGTGGTCCGGCTGGCCGCGCGGGCGACGATCAGCTGGTACCCGCCGCTGCTGAAGTGGCTCGGCGGTTCGATCGGTCTGCCCGAGCCCTTCGGTCTGCGGCACGCCTGGGCCGACCAGCCCTGGCGGCACCGCTTCATGGCCGACGACGCGCTGCGCGCGGCCACGCCGGTGCTGCGCGTGGTGCACACGGCCGCGATCAAGGTGCTCAAGGAACACGACGTGGACATCGACAAGTTCAGCTCGCGCTCGTCGGCCCTCAGCGGTGCGGTCCAGGACGTGTCACCGCGTAAGGCCGACAGCTACGACGCGTAGGCCTCCCGCGGTTGGCCGCAATCGTGCGGGGGTCTTGAGGTACCGGTCTCTGGGGACTGCGCCCCCAGCCCCCCGCTTTCGGCCTGGACGGCCTCGTCCTCGAACGCCGGACGGGCTGGAATTCCCGGGCCGGCTGCGCGGTCCCCCGCCGGCCCGGAAGCCTCCGCCGAGGATCTACGCCGGTGTCGGCCAGGCCTCCGCCAGCATTTTCCTCGTGTCCGCCAGGAGCTGCGGGAGGACGCGCGTGTGGCCCACCACCGGCATGAAGTTCGTGTCGCCGCCCCAGCGGGGCACGATGTGCTGGTGCAGGTGGGCGGCGATGCCGGCGCCCGCGACGGTTCCCTGGTTCATGCCGATGTTGAAGCCGTGCGCGCCGGACGCGAGGCGCAGGGCCGTCATCGCCTGCTTCGTCAGCTCGGCGAGCTCGGCGGTCTCCGGCACCGTCAGGTCGGTGTAGTCGGCCACATGCCGGTAGGGGACGGTCATCAGGTGGCCGCCGTTGTAGGGGTACAGGTTCAGCACCGCGTACACATGCTCACCGCGTCGGACGACCAGCCCGTCCTCGTCGGACTTGGCCGGGATCGAGCAGAAGGGACAGCCGTCGTCGGCACCCGGACCGGTCGGCTTGTTCTCACCCTGGATGTAGGCCATCCGGTGGGGCGTCCACAGACGCTGGAACGCGTCCTGCGTGCCCACTCCGATCTGCTGTTCCGGCTCACTCGTCATGCAAGGCAGCATATTGCTTCGCCCATTCGCGGCGTGTCGGCGGGGCTGCGGGCGAGTGGGCCTCGGCCAAGCTTGGCCGGTGGACCACGACAACCGGACGGCACGCTGGGAGCGGCGGGCGGGGACCCCGCTCGCGGTGGCCTCCCTGCTCTTCCTCGTCTCCTACGGCGTACGGATTCTGGGAGAGGGGCTGCCCGGGCCGGTGCTCGACCTGAGCCTGGCGGTTCTGTACGGGTCCTGGGCGCTGTTCATCGTGGACTATGCGGTGCGCTGGCGGCTGAGCGGCGAGGGCCCGGGCTTCGTCCACCGGCACTGGCTGGACTCGCTGGTCGTCGTGCTGCCCCTGCTGCGGCCGGTGCGCATCGTGCGGGTCTACGACGCCATGCAGGACCGCCGCGAACAGGCACCCCGGCTGGCTCTCCAGGCACGGGTGATGCTGTACGCGGGAATGTCCTCCACACTGCTCGGTCTGTCCGCCTCCCTTGCCGTGTACCACTACGAGCACAACGCCCCGGGCGCGTCGATCCGTACGTTCGGCGACGCACTGTGGTGGGCGGTCTCCACCCTGGCGACCGTGGGCTACGGCGACGTCGTCCCCGTGACTTCGATGGGACGGCTGGTCGCGGTGGTCCTGATGGGCTGCGGCCTTGCCCTGCTGGGTGCGGTGACCGGGTCGTTCTCGTCGTACCTGATGCAGCGGTTCGCACGGGCCGGGGACGACGTGGGGCCCCCGGGGACGTGAACTCCCCGGGGCCCGCGCACGACAGGGTCAGACCTGCGCCCGCTCCTCGACGACCTTCGCGATCTTCGCGATGGCCTCGTCGAACGGGATGCCGTTCTCCTGCGAGCCGTCGCGGTAGCGGAAGGAGACCGAGCCGCCCGACATGTCCTCGTCGCCCGCGATGACCATGAAGGGCACCTTCTGCTTCTGGGCGTTGCGGATCTTCTTCTGCATCCGGTCGGATGAGGAGTCCACCTCCACCCGCAGGCCCCGCTTCTTCGCGGCCGCGGCGAACTTCTCCAGGTACTCCACGTGACCGTCGCCGATCGGGATGCCGATGGCCTGGACGGGGGCCAGCCACGCCGGGAAGGCGCCCGCGTAGTGCTCCAGGAGCACCGCGAAGAACCGCTCGATCGAGCCGAAGAGGGCGCGGTGGATCATCACCGGGCGCTGCTTCGAGCCGTCGGGGCCGGTGTACTCGAGGTCGAAGCGCTCCGGCAGGTTGAAGTCGAGCTGGACGGTCGACATCTGCCAGGTGCGGCCGATGGCGTCCTTCGTCTGGACGGAGATCTTGGGGCCGTAGAAGGCGGCGCCACCCGGGTCGGGCACGAGCGGGAGGCCCTGCTTCTCGGCGACCTGGCGCAGCGTCTCGGTCGCCTCCTCCCAGACCTCGTCGGAGCCGACGAACTTCTCCGGGTCCTTGGTGGACAGCTCCAGGTAGAAGTCGGTCAGGCCGTAGTCGCGCAGCAGGCCGAGGACGAAGGTGAGCGTCTTGTCGAGCTCCTCCGCCATCTGCTCGCGGGTGCAGTAGATGTGCGCGTCGTCCTGGGTGAAGCCGCGCGCGCGGGTCAGGCCGTGCACCACGCCCGACTTCTCGTACCGGTACACGGTCCCGAACTCGAAGAGGCGCAGCGGCAGCTCACGGTAGGAGCGGCCACGCGCGTCGAAGATCAGGTTGTGCATCGGGCAGTTCATGGGCTTGAGGTAGTAGTCCACGCCCTCGTCGAGCTGCATGGGCGGGTACATGCCGTCGGCGTACCAGTCCAGGTGGCCCGAGGTCTCGAAGAGCTTCCCCTTCGTCGCGTGCGGGGTGTAGACGAACTCGTAGCCCTCCTCCTCGTGGCGGCGGCGCGAGTAGTCCTCCATGACCCGGCGGATGATGCCGCCCTTGGGATGGAAGACGGCGAGGCCGGAACCGATCTGCTCCGGGATCGAGAAGAGGTCCAGCTCGCTGCCCAGCTTGCGGTGGTCGCGCTTCTCGGCCTCGGCGAGGAAGTCGAGGTGGGCCTTCAGCTCCTCCTTGGAGGGCCAGGCGGTGCCGTAGATGCGCTGGAGCATGGGGTTCTTCTCGCTGCCGCGCCAGTAGGCGGCCGCGTTGCGCATCAGCTTGAACGCCGGGATGTTGCGGGTGGTGGGCAGGTGGGGACCGCGGCAGAGGTCCTTCCAGCACAGGTCACCGGTCTTGGCGTCCAGGTTGTCGTAGATCGTCAGCTCGCCGGCGCCGACCTCGACGTCCGCGCCGTCGTCGGTGGAGGCCGAGCCCTTGATGCCGATGAGCTCGAGCTTGTAGGGCTCGTCGGCGAGCTCCTCGCGGGCGGCCTCGTCGGTCACCACGCGGCGGGCGAACCGCTGCCCCCGCTTCTGGATCTCCTGCATCTTCTTCTCGATGGCCTTGAGATCCTCGGGCGTGAACGGCTTCTCGACGTCGAAGTCGTAGTAGAAGCCGTCCTTGACCGGCGGGCCGATGCCCAGCTTGGCCTCGGGGAAGAGCTCCTGCACGGCCTGGGCCATGACGTGCGCGGTGGAGTGGCGCAGGATGTTCAGACCGTCGGTGGAGGAGATCTCGACGGCCTCGACCTCCTCGCCGTCGACGAGCACGTACGACAGGTCCCTGAGCTCGCCGGCCACGCGCGCGGCGATGATCGAGCGCTCGCCGGCGAAGAGGTCGGCGGCCGTGGTGCCCGTCGTCACCATGCGCTCTTCCCGCTCGGAATCGCGTTGGATGATCACACGGACGTCCGACACCGGTATCTCCTGACTGAAGGTGGGTGCGGCGCCATACCCTGGGCGCGCGCAAGAGGCGATGGTACCGACCCGCACCCGCCGACCGCGAAATCAGTCCCCCGGCTGTTCCTCTTCGCAGGCTTCCTCGAAGTAGTCCGCGGCTCCCGCGCCGCCCCGCATCGCTTTCATCAGCCGGTCCCGCTCGGCCTCGTCGACCTGCACGGGTACCACCCCGCAGGCGCCCGTGACCCTGCGGAAGCCGCCCCTGCTCTCCAGCCGGCCCTGCACCCGCACCGGCAGTCCGACCAGGTGGGCCTGCCCGGCGATGCGGTAGTCCTCCTCGTCGAGGGTGAGCCGGACGTGCGGGATGTCGGCGCCGGCCAGCACCCGCAGCCGTACGCTGCCCTCGCCGCGCGGCCCCGACCTGCGCATGCGGACGACCGCGCCGGTGATCCGCACCGGCACGGAGGGCTCCGCGCGGAGATAGCGGGCGCCCGCCTCGCGCAGTACCGACAGGTCGCCGGGCGAGAACTCGACCGGTTCACCGCCCGCGGCGCACGCCTCGGGGACCCCGGCGGTCGGCGCCCACTCGACGGCGATCCGGGCGCCCTCGGTGCCGCGCACGAGGGTGATCAGCGCCTCGGTGAGCTCGCGGCTGGCGCCGGCCTCCACGGCGCCGTCGAAGGCGTCCATGCCCCCGGTGGCCCGCTGGTAGTCGATGGCCTCGCGGATCGCGTACAGGGCCTGGTGGAGGCGGACGGCCAGGGGGCGGGCGCCCGCGACGGGCACGAAGGCCGTCAGAAGGCGTCCACCGGCCGCGGAGCCGACGAGGACGCTCTCCAGCATCGCGAAGGCCGCGCGGCGGTGCCGGGCACCGTGGTAACCGGCACGCGCGCGTGTGGCGAGCGCGCCGGCCAGCAGCATCTGGCGGGCGGCGGCGCGCAGCTGTTCCTCGACGGGCCAGGCCGCGGCCCCGGCGGGCCCGGCCGGTGTGTCCCGCCACCAGCGGATCTCGTCGCTCGGGACGGCGAGCCCGACGAGCACCTCGCGCGCGGAGGGCATGCCGCTGCGGGCCAGCGCGAGCAGCGCCTCGCCGAGCAGGTCGTCGCTGTCGGGGAAGGCCCGGCTCTCGGGCACGAGCAGGCTGGTCCCGCCGCCGCCCGGTCCTGGCGGGGTCCAGCGGCCGTAGCGGCCCGCGGCACCGCCGCGCCGCTGCCAGCCGTGCCTGCGCAGCAGGGCGCCGAGGACTGCCGGGTCGACCTCGCCGGGCTCGGGGGCCTGGTCCCAGTGGGCCTCGGGGTGCGGCCGTACGGCTCGTAGTGGCTCGTCGAGGGGGCGGTGGGTCATGGTCTGCCTCCCGTCCCGGCCCGCGTCATGATCTCGCACAGCGCCCGGTCGTCGAAGATGCGTGTGGTCGGTATCCGCACGGTGGTCCGGGTCCGGCCGGTGATCGGGTGGCCGGCGAGATTGACCCAGTAGCAGCAGTGCCGCAGTTCGAGGCAGTCGTGGCCGGCGCGCAGCCACTGGTCCTGGGACCGCGGGACGAGCATCACGACGAGGATCTTGTGCACCGACACCGGGGTGCGGGCGAGTTTGCGCAGATGGTCGTTGTCGAGCGTGAAGGAGAAGAAGCGGCCGGGCGGGTTGGGCCGGATCTGGTAGGTCGCCTTGAGCTGCACCTTGATGGTGACCTCGTCGTCGACGGTGTGCCCGGGTGCGCTGTGACTGACGTGCCAGTCGATTCCGTTGTCCGGGAACGGCTGGGACAGCGAGCACCCCGCCGCCGCCGCGACGGCGTGCAGATAGCCCACCTGGAGTGTCTCCATACAGGCGGTGGTGGCGAGCGTGCCGCGATGAAGCCCTTCACGTTCGGGCAGCAGCCCGCCCCGCTCGGGCTGCGCTATCGCCATGACCAACAGCCTTCCACGCAGAGCCAGTCCCCGTGACGGGTCGCTGAACTGCGAGGACCCGTACTCGTGTTGTGTCCTTCCGGCGTACGTCGCAAACAGCCCGGGTATCACCAAACAGGCAGAAGACGGGGCGTCAGCTGCCGTGGGTGAACGAGGGGTTGTGTGGGTATGACGTACTGGTACGAGGGGCCTCTGGCCGCCTTTGACACGGAGACGACGGGCGTCGACGTGGAGACCGACCGGATCGTGTCGGCCGCCCTCGTCGTCCAGGATGCGCCGGGGGCCCGGCCGAGGGTGAGCCGCTGGCTGGTGAACCCGGGCGTGCCGGTGCCGGCCGGGGCGACGGAAGTGCACGGACTGACGGACGACCACCTCCAGCGCAACGGCCGCTGGCCGTCGCCGGTGATGTTCGAGATAGCCGGGCTGCTCGCCGAACAGGCGGCCGCGGGACGTCCGCTGGTGGTGATGAACGCGCCGTTCGACCTGACACTGCTCGACCGCGAGCTGCGCCGGCACCGCGCCTCCGCGCTGGGCCACTGGGTGGACGCGACGCCGCTGCGGGTGCTGGACCCACGGGTCCTCGACAAGCACCTGGACCGCTACCGCAAGGGCCGGCGCACACTCACCGACCTGTGCGCGCACTACGGCGTCACGCTGGCCGACGCGCACGACGCGGCGGCGGACGCGCTGGCCGCGCTGGAGGTCGTCCGGGCGCTGGGCCGACGGTTCGCGGCCCGGCTGGACCGCCTGTCCCCCGCCGAGCTGCACGCGCTCCAGACGACCTGGCACGCGGCGCAGGCGCGCGGGCTCCAGGCGTGGTTCGCGCGCAGCGGCACACCCGAGACGGTGGACACCTCCTGGCCGCTGCGCCCGGAGCTGCCGGCGGCGGCCTGAGCCGGGGCGCCGACACAAAAAAGCCGGTCCGCGTGATGCGGACCGGCCTTTCCCGGTGGGCGATACTGGGTTCGAACCAGTGACCTCTTCGGTGTGAACGAAGCGCTCTCCCACTGAGCTAATCGCCCGGGAACGCACCGAACAATACAGGTCTTCGCGGGCTTCCTTCAAACCGCTTCGAGGTACGCGGCCAGGCCGCGCCGTCCGGCCCGCATCATCAGCCGGTGGTTGAGGCGGAACACCGGCCGGCCGGGGACGGCGAACCGCCGCAGCAGCGGCTTGTTGACCTGGACCACCTGCTCGTAGCGGGCGAGGGTGCCGGAGCCGTCGGCGGTCACCGTCCAGCGCGCCCAGCCGTCGAGGTCGCCCGTCATCGCGATCTCCAGGACTCCGGCCGCCGCGTCGCGCCGCACCTCGCGCGCGGTGAAGGTCAGGTCGTACGGGAGGAGCGAGCGGACGCGGATCACGCCGGTCGAGGCGTCGACCTGGTTCACCTCGCGCACCTGGCGCCACCAGCGCGGGTAGTCCTCGGCCCGCTCCAGCGCGTCGTACACGCGGGCGGGCGGCGCGGGCAGGGCCCACAGGCTGCGGAAGCGGTAACGGGTCCAGTACATAGGCCGAGTGTGCCCGCACGGGGGCCGGGCCGACGGCAATTGAGTACGTTCTGAGTACGTGCGCTCATGCCGTCGGGCGTGACGCGAACCACACTGCGGGACATGACGTATTTTCCGCCCCCGGCCGAGGAGCTGCGCTTCCTCGACAGCGAGCTCCGGCAACTGGACGCCCGCCGGGCCCAGTTGCTGGCCCGCCGCGCCTGGCTGATCACGATGCTTCAGCAGGCGGTACAGCCGGCCCCGCCGGTGTGGCCGGGCCCGCCGGCGCAGCCCGGCCCTTCCGCCCGCCCCGAGGCCACCGCCCCGGGGGTGCAGAACGTCCTCCTCCTGCTCGGCGGGATCCTGCTCACCATCGCGGCGATGGTGTTCACGCTGGTCAGCTGGGGGCATCTGGGGATCGCCGGCCGCTCCCTGGTGCTGGGCGCGGTCACACTGGCGGTGCTCGGCGCGCCCCTGGCACTGCTGCGGCGGGGGCTGCGTTCGACCGCCGAGTCGGTGGCCGGCCTCGGCCTCGCGCTGACCGTGCTGGACGCCTACGCCCTGCACGAGGTCGTGTTCACGGCGGCGGACGGTACGACGTACGCGGCGGCGGCTTCGACGGCGCTGGCGGCGCTGTGGGCGGCGTACGGCACGGCGCTCGCCGCGCTGCCGGGCTCGGCCACGCTGAGCCTGCCGCGCCCCGCCGCTCTGGCGGTGGCCCAACTCCCCCTGTTCCTTTGGACGATCGCGCTCGGCGGCGGCCCGCGCACGGTCACGGCCGCGGTGCTGCTGACGACGGCGTTCGACGCGGTGGTGGCGCTCCGGGTGTCCGAGCGGCCGGTGCGGGTCGTCGCCCTGGTGTGCGCGTTCGGCACGGGCGGCTCGGGTGTCCTGGCGGCCGGTCTGCTCGCCCTGGGAGCGGCCGGTCCGAGCGCCGCCGCCCGTGCGGCGGCGCTCCTCCTCCTGGCGGCAGTGATCGCCCTGGGGGTGGCCCGGTTCGCGCCGCAGACGGGGCTCGCGACGGGTATGGCCACGACCGGCGCCCTGTGTGCGGTGGCCGGCCTGGGCGGTGTCCTGCGGGTGTCGGTCCCCGGCGACTGGGTGGTGCCGGCCTGTCTGGCCTGCGGGATCGCGCTGTTGGCCGGCGCGCGGGGCCCGGCGGCGATGCGCCGGGGTGTCGTCCTGGCGTCCGGTGTCGTCCAGGCCGGTGCGGTGCTGTGGACGGTGCCCGCGGTGGGCGTCACGCTGCTGGGACCGGTGGCGTGGCTGCGGCACGTCTGGGCCGGGGCCCCGGCCGACGCCCGTGCCGCGGTGACGGTCGACGCCTTCTGGCCGCCGTACGCCGTCACGGTGCCGCTGGTCCTCCTCGCGGTCGCCGCGGTCCTGGTCACGACGGTCCGCGGCGAGGAGTGGCGCCCGCAGGCCCTGACCGCCGCGCTGACGCTCACCTGGGCCGCGGTGCTCGTCACGCCCACGGCGCTGGAACTTCCCTACCTGGTCGGCCTGTTGGTCCAGGGGCTCACCGTGCCGGCGCTCCTGACGCCGGTGCTTCAAGGGCCGGCGCTTCAGGGAGCGGCCGCGCGGACGGCCACCGGGCTCGCCCTGCTCACCTCGCTCGGTCTCGCCTTCCTGTCGCTCGCCACCGAGCCGGCGACCCTCGGCGTTCTCGCGTCGCTGACCGTGGTGTTCGCGGTGGCCGCGTGGCGCGGTCGGCAGACGCCGGCGTCCGCGGCCGCCGCCCTGGGCTGGGCCACCGCCCTGGCCTGCGCCGTGGGCGCGTCCGCCGGCTGGCGGCCGGAGATCGTCGCGCTGCTGGTGCTCGTCGTCCCGGTGGCGGCGGCCCTGCTCGCTGCGCGGCTGGACGACTCCGTGACGACGGTGACGGTCGAGGTGACGGGGGCCGTCGCCGGGCTCGTCGCCATCGGTCTCGCGGTGGCCGACCCGCCCCTGCTGGCCCTGGTGCTGTCGCTGTGCGGGGTGATCGTGGCCGGCACGGCCGTACGTCCGGACCGCCGTGACGTCGGCTACGCGGCCGTCGCCCTCTTCGTGCTGGCCGCGTGGGTCCGGCTGGCGGCCTGGCGGGTGGGGCTCCCGGAGGCGTACACGCTGCCGGTCACGGTCCCGGCGCTGCTCGTCGGAGTCCTGCGCCGACGCCGCGACCCGGCCGCGTCGTCGTGGACGGCGTACGGTCCCGGTCTCACCGTGACGCTCCTGCCGAGCCTCGCCACGGCCTGGAACGACGTCGAGTGGACGCGCCCGCTGCTGCTGGGCGCGGCCGGACTGCTGCTCACCCTGCTGGGCGCCCGTTACCGGCTGCGGGCCCCGCTCGTACTGGGCGGCTCGGTGCTCGCCCTGGTCACGCTGCACGAACTCGCCCCGTACCTGATCCAGGTGACCGACGCGCTCCCCCGCTGGGTGCCTCCCGCCCTCGCCGGGCTGCTGCTGCTCGCACTCGGTGCGACGTACGAGCGGCGGCTGCGCGATGTCCGGCGGGTGCGGGAGGTCCTGGGGCGGATGAACTAGCCGTCCGTCAGGGCATCTTGTCGCCGAGCAGCGCCAGGTTCTCGATGGCGGCGAGGCCGTAGAGGGCGGTGTCGTTGGTGGACACCCAGGCGGCCTCGCCACCCGCGACCAGGGTGGCGGGGCCGTTCAGCGGCTCCGTCTTCCACGGCGAGGACTCCGAGTAGCCGTCGGAGCTGTAGAACTTCGTCCAGGCCCGCTTGGCCAGCACCTCGTCCCCGGTCTGGACGGCGGCGTAGGCGTCGAGGCGCGAGTGGCCCTGGAAGAGCAGCAGGGTGCCGAAGTTGCTGCCGTAGCGCGCCGCCTGTTCCGCCTTGGTGGCGTTGAAGTAGCGGCAGTAGTCGAGGTACGCCTCCTTGAACTTCGGGATGTCGACCAGGTGGATGAGTTCGGCGCACAGTTCGTTGAGGCCGAAGACGGCGGACAGGTGCGAGACGCCGACGACCGGGGCCGTGGCCACCGCGAACCTGCCGGTGTCGAGGTCGTACAGGCCGCTGCCCTGCACGAAGCCGTTGGGCTGGGCGCCGATGGTCTCCATGGTGGACAGGACGCGGGCCTTCGCCTTCTCCCACTTCGGGCCCTTGCGTTCCCACTCGGTCAGCCACGCCGACACCAGGCCGCTCCAGTCGGTGCCGAAGCCGATCGACAGGGCGTGCCGGTCGGGGGTGTACGGCTCGGTGCGGATCTTGCGCAGCGGGTCCAGGGCGAGGAACGTCTCGTCGGAGTCGACGTTGGCGTGCATGAGGTCGCCGACGCGTTCGTCCGCGGTGAGGAAGTAGTAGTAGCGGCGGTAGGTGGTGTTGGCGATGCGCTGCTGCTTGGCGCTGTCGGCGTAGTGCTGCACGCCGTGCCGGGTGCCCAGGCCAGCCCACTGGCCGAGGTGGTAGACGTCCACCTCGCCGGTGTGCCGGGTCATCGCCTCGGCGAAGCGGAAGATGTCCGCGCGGCCGGAGCGCAGGTAGGCGAACCAGAGCCAGAGGTCCGGTGACAGCTCGGAGTTGTCCCAGGCGTAGCCGCCGATGTCGTACCGCCACTGGTGCCTGACGGTGTCATAGGTGTGCATGATGTCGCCGTAGTCCCAGAAGCCGTACCAACGGCGCTGCTCCACCTGGTTCTTGTAGTAGGTGAAGAGGAAGTCGAGATGGTCCTCGATCTTCGCCTTGGCAGGAGTGGAGCGGTCCGGCTCGGCGTACAGGCCCGGGCCGAACACCTTGGCCTTGATGAGCTGCCTGGGCGGGGCGGCGAGCTGGGGCAGCACCCGGACCGCCTCGACCTGTTCGGCGAGCTTCTCCGGGGCGGGCGTCGACTCGTTGGCCCAGAAGAGGAGTTCGGAGGTACGGGCGATGCCGTAGGGGGTGCCGAAGCCGGGCTCGTAGTCCTCGTAGGTGATGTTGAGGCCCTCGAGCTGCTCGGGGAAGGTGTCCTGGCCCATGCCGTCGTGATAGAAGCGCAGGTCCATGGGCTGCGCCTCGGGCGACCAGAGCCAGAGGGTGACCTCGGCCTCGTCGGTGTGCGCGTCACGGATGTCGAGCTGGGCGGGGTGCTTCTCCCAGAAGTCCCTGAGCCCGAAGGAGAAGCCGCCGCTCGCCCCGCCGACGTATCCGAAGCCGGAGGCCCGCTTGCCGCCGCCGGCGCCGATCCAGCCGTAGCCCTTCTTGGTGCGCTTGCGCAGCGCGAAGCCGTCCGCCGACAGCTGCGAGAGGGTGTAGTCGCCCCACTCGGGGATGTACTGGAGGCGGGTGGTGACCCGCTGGTCCCAGGTGGCGGGGTCGGGGAGCTTCTGGCCGGCGTACTGGGCCGCCTGCACCGCCGCGCCGGGGTCACGGCGCAGACCCGTGATGCCCTTGACGGCCTCGCGCAGCAGACCGGTGCCCTCGCCGCCGATGCGGATGTGGCGGTCGTAGGACTCGTCACGCATCGGGACGGTGAAGCGGACGCCCAGCCCCCGGATGAAGTCGCCGGAGGCCTTGCCGGGCTCCTGCTTGCCGTCGTAGGTGATGGTGTGCACCATGCGGAAGGAGTCGGCGCCCGCGTAGAAGTACAGGCGGATGGAGAACGGGAGCCAACTGCGGCTGCCCTTGCGGTGCTTGCCGTCGATGCGGACGACCGCGCGCACCGGGCCGCTCTGCTCGACGGTGACGCCGTCGATGGCGCCCTCGAAGCGTTCGGTCTTGACGGTGCCCTGGTCCTCGTCCTCGATCTCGGGCTGCCGGATCAGGACCAGTCGGCCGTTCTTGGCGATCTCGGTGGAGCCACGGGTGACGGACTTGATGAGGGTGGCGCCCGACGTGCCGATCTTCGCGGTGATGACGCCCGTCGACACGTCGATGGTGCCGCCGCTCTTGTCGACGGTGACCTTCCTGGCGGGCGCGGCCGGGGCGCCGGCGGCGAGGGTGAGCTTGCCGGAGCCCGAACCGACGGCGTGCGCCGTCCACTTCAGGGATCCGTCCGGCCAGTAGGCGAGCGGCCAGGACTGTACGGGGACGTCCTTGCCGTCGGCGTCCGTCAGCGCGAAGGTCTGGTCCTCCTGGTAGGTGCCCATGGGCCAGGGCACGCCGAGCGTGGAGCCGGGGGCGGCGCCGAGGCCGCCGTCCTCCAGCCAGTCCAGGGTCACGGGATCGGCGTCGGCCGCGGCGGCTCTCGGCTCGGCCTGCGCGTCCTTGGCGCCCAGGGCCCAGCTGAACTGGGCGGCGGCTCCGGCGACGGCGGCCGCCTTGAGGAGGGACCTACGGGGGATGGGAGACATGGGATGCAGCCTTTCCTTTCCGTGCGGGTGCAGGGGTGGTCAGGGGCATGACAGAGAGAGGCGCGGCGCCCGGGGCGCCGGCCTGGTGCGAGGACACGGCCGTCAGCGGTGCCGGTAGCGCTCCTCGACGGCGACGGCGGCCGCCGCGACGGCCCCGAGGACGGGGACCGCCAACGGCGCGACGAGCCAGGCGGACAGGACGACGACGGCCAGCCCGCAGACGACCAGGAAGGAACCGGCGGGATCGAGCACGGTCCGCCGCCCGGCCTGCGCGAGCAGCGCCCGCCAGGCGCGGCCCGGGGCCCAGACGGCCGCCGCCCGCAGCAGGGCCACGGCGAGCCCGAGCAGGGCGAGGAGGCCGACGGCCCCGACCAGCGGCCCACCGGGAATCCCGGCGCGCGCGGCCAGGACGTCCACCCAGACCGCGGCGGCCACCGCCCACCCGGCGAGCCCGACGACCCACCCGCCGCGCACGGCCGCCCGGAAGTCGGCGACGAACTCCCGTCCGCCACCGACCTCATGGGACGTACGACGCCGCAGATGCCGCGCGCCGGCGGCGAAGGCCGCGGGGTAGGTGACGACCCCGAGACAGGCCACGGCGATCCACACTCCGGTGAGCAGACACTCGGCGAACACCGCGAAGCGCTCGCCGAACACGGACTCCCTGCGCCGGGAGCGGGCCTTCACGCGCGCTTGCGCCATGGTGACCGCCTCAGCCCTTCAGTCCGGAGGTCGCCATACCGTCGATGAGATAGCGCTGGAAGGCCATGAAGAAGGCGATGACCGGCACCAGCGCCACCAGCGACATCGCGATCATGCTGCCGTAGTTGGAGATGCCTTCCTGGTCGCGGAACATCATCAGGCCGAGCGAGACGGTGTACTTGGAAGGGGTGTTGAGATAGATCAACGGCCCCATGAAGTCGTTCCACGCGTTGATGAAGGTGAAGATGGCGCTGGTGATGATGGCCGGACGGCTCAGCGGCAGCACGATGGACCAGTAGGTCCTCAGGTGTCCGCAGCCGTCGAGCTTGGCGGCCTCGTCCAGCTCGCGCGGCAGCCCGCGCATGAACTGCACCATCAGGAAGACGAAGAACGCCTCCGTGGCCAGGAACTTGCCCGCGACCAGCGGCACGAGCGTGTCGATGTAGCCGAGGTTGCGGAACAGCACGTACTGCGGGATGAGCAGCACGTGGTAGGGCAGCAGCAGGGTGCCGATCATCAGGGTGAACAGCAGGTTCCGCCCGGCGAACCGGATCTTGGCGAAGGCGTACGCCGTCAGCGAGCTGGAGAGCACCACACCGACCACGGCCAGGCCCGCGTACATCAGCGAGTTGGTGAAGAAGCTGGTGATGGAGATGCCGGAGATGCCGTCGGCGAGCCCGGAGAAGTTCGCCCAGACCGGCTCGGCGGGCAGCAGGTCGAGGCTGGCGATGATGTCCTTGCTCGGCTTGAACGAGGCGCCGAGCACCCAGACCACCGGGTAGAGAACGACCGCGAGGACGAGGACCGCGCCCACGTGCCAGGCGAGGGATCCGATGCGCCGCCGCTCGTGCGCGGGACGCACGGCGGGGCTGGTGGCACTGGTCACTTGGCGGCCTCCTCGTAGTGCACCCACTTCTTCTGCGACCAGAACAGGACCGCCGTGACGAGCGCCACCGCGATCACCAGCGTCCAGGCCATCGCGGAGGCGAAGCCCATCTGGGCCTCCTTGAAGCCCTTCTGATACAGGTAACAGGTGTAGACGAGGGTGGCGTCGGCCGGTCCGCACCGGGTGTCGGACACGACGTACGCCGAGCCGAACACCTGGAACGCGTGGATGGACTCCAGCAGCACGTTGAAGAAGAGCACTGGGGAAATCATCGGCAGCGTGATGTTCCAGAACCGCCGGAAGGGGCCGGCCCCGTCCATCTCGGCGGCCTCGTACAGCTCCTGCGGCACCTGCTTGAGCCCCGCCAGGAAGATGACCATCGGCGCGCCGAACTGCCAGATGCTCAGCGCCACCAGGGAGTACAGGACATAGTCCGGATTGCCGATCCAGCCGCCGACGTCGATCCCGAAGATCTTCTGCGTACGGTCCACGACGGCGTCGTCGGAGAACAGCGCCCGCCACACGAAGCCGACGGAGACGCTGGCGCCGATCAGCGACGGCATGTAGAAGGCGGCCCGGTACAGGGCCTGTCCCCGCCGCTTCTGCGCGAGCAGCAGCGCCACTCCGAGCGCGAGGAGCAGCTTCAGCGGTGTGGCCACGACGACGTACTTCAGGGTGACCTCGACCGACTTCTGCCAGCGCGGGTCCTGGAACATCGTCGTGAAGTTGTCGAGCCCCACCCACCGGGGCGGCGTGAACAGGTTGTAGCTGGTGAACGCGTAGTAGAGCGACGCGATCATCGGCCCCGCCGTGAGCAGCAGGAAACCCGCGATCCACGGCGACATGAAGAGATAGCCGGCGAGGTTCTCGCGGCGCCGCCCGCGCCGCCCGGCGGCAGGAGCGGCGGACCGCTCCTGCGCCGGGCGCGCGGGCGCTTCCTTGACGAGCGTCATGGTGGTACGTCCCCTCAGCCCGCGAACGCGGCCTTGGCCTCGCTGAACAGCGCCTTCGCGGCGTCGGCCGGCTTGGTCTTGCCCTGGGCGACCTCACCGCCGATCCGCAGGAAGGCCGCCTCGATGACGTCCGCACCGGACGGGTGCGGAGTGATCTTCCCGAGAACGCCGGCCTTGGCGACCTCGTCCTCGTAGGCCGCGACGCCCTTGTTGTTGGGGTCGGTCGGCTTGAAGGCGTCGTACTGCTCCGTGGTGGAGAGGATGCCGCGGTCGTAGCCCATGATCTTGCCGACCTCGGGGTCGTGGACCATGAAGTCGATGAACTGGGCCACTTCCTTAGGGTGCTTGGTCCCGGAGAAGGCGCTCAGCATCAGCGAACCGAGGTACTGGCCGGTGTCCTTGCCGTCCGTGGTGGGGATCGGCGCGAGCCCGTAGTCCGACTCGCCCTCGCCCTGGTAGCGGATGGAGAAGTTGTCCCATGTGAACTCGGACGCCGCGAGGCCCGCCGAGAGACCGGACTTCGGCTTGACCTGCTCGATCTTCTTCGGGTCGGCCACCAGCCCGGACTTCACGCGCTTGTAGCCGTCCGCCCACCACTGCGTCACATCGTCCTCGGTGAAGCCGAGATCGCTGTCGGTGAAGAAGGCCTTGCCGTTCTGGCGCAGGTACAGGTCGTAGAGGTACATGATGCTGAAGTAGCCGGTGTCACCGGCGATCTTCAGCTTGTCCTGGATCTTCTGCAGCGCGGCGAAGTACTCGTCCCAGGTCCACCCGAACTTCGCCTCGACGCCCGCGTTCTTGAAGGCCTTGAGGTCGATGACGAGCGACATGGTGTTGGCGCCGACCGGAATACCGATCTGCTTGCCGTCCACCTGACCGTTCGCCAGTACGCCGTTGCGGAAGTTCTCCAGGCTCAGGTTCCCCGCGTCCGCCTGCGACTTGAGATCCATCAGAACTCCGCGCTTGTCGTACTTGCGCAGGAAGGTGACGGAATTCTGGAAAACGTCCGGCGGATTCCCGCCGGAGGCCTGGGTCTGGAACTTCTCCCAGAACGCCTCGTAGTCGGTGAATTCGGGCTTGATCTTGATCTTCGGGTACTTCTTCTCGAAGAGCGCGATCGACTTCTTGATGGCGATGGTGCGCGGCTCGCCACCCCACCAGCCGTAACGGATCGTGACAGTCCCGTCCGCCGACGCGCCGTCGCCTCCCCCGCACCCCGTGGTCGCGGCCAGGCCCAGTGTGGCCGCCGTCGCCCCCGCGGCCTTCAGGATCGTTCGCCTCTCAACATTCCTGCTGGTTCCCACAGTCGGGCCCTCCCCGCAGCGTCGTTGCCGCTTGCATGAATCGTTTCAAGAAAGCGCTTGCTGGCACAAGGTACGAGGGGGTTGAGAGAGCGTCAATGATTCGGACAGGAATTTCTTGCACGCGACCTCTTCGGCGAACCGCGTCCGCACGACTGGTGCGGCCTCCCCGACCGGGCGAACTCGCAGGTGAGAGAGGTCTGTTCGCATCACCGAACCGCCGACCGGTCGTCGGAAGATCACGCCGAGGGGCTGAAATCCGCCTGCGGGAATGGGCGTCGCCCGAGGAGCGGGAGCCTGGCGGGACGAGGGAGCGGGGCGTCGACGGGCAGGCTGCCCGGCACCCGGCTCGCCTCCCCGCGTCGTCCACCTCGGCCGGAAGGACTCGACCCGGCCGCCGATGAGCCGTCGCCTTGTTCGCGGGCCAACGGGTCGCCGCCGTCGAGAGGGATGGCGCAGGAAGCGGGGCGGGACGGGACGGACGAGGCGAGGGATGGCGCGGGGGGCGGGGGCTGGGGGCGTGGGCTCGTCGCCGCTGGGCGACCGAGGCGGCGGTGCGGCCGGGGCTCGACGGGACGGAGAGGGAGACGGAGGTGCGGCCGGGGCTCGACGGGACGGAGAGGGAGACGGAGGTGCGGCCGGGGCTCGACGGGGCGGAGGGGGCGCAGCCTGACCCGAGGAAGCGGGAAGGCGGCATTGCAGGGGCCGCCTCCGGAGAGGCGCGCTGCCCTGCCCGAAGGGCCGGGAGGGGCCTGGAGGGGGCGCCACCGGGCTCGGGGTCGGAGAGGCGACGCGGCGTGGCCCTGAGGGGCCGAGAGGCGGAGCGGCCGGCTCGAACAGGCGGAGAAGGGGCACCCGGCCGAAGGGCCAGAGAGGCGACGGTGCGGGCTTGACGGCCGGAGGGAGCTCCGTGGGCGCGGGTGAGGCGCCGGTTGCCGCCGCGAACGACATCGGCCCGCCTGCGTCCTCGCAGGCGGGCCGATGTTCCGGGTGGGCGATACTGGGTTCGAACCAGTGACCTCTTCGGTGTGAACGAAGCGCTCTCCCACTGAGCTAATCGCCCGGACGCAGGAAGAACATTACCCCATGTCAGCGGGTGCCTGTGACCAGGGCCGACCCTCCCCCGCGCCTCCGCGGCGGATCACTGGTCCTTGATCTTCCAGGGCATCTCGAAGCCGAACTTCCACAGGTAGACACCCGTCAGGACGGCGATGATCACGAGGCCGATCGCGGTCAGGGTGATGTTGCGGCGGCGGACCTTCGGGTCGAGCGCGCGCTGGGCCGCCTCGGTGACCTTGCGCTTGGTCCAGCGGAGCACCAGCTGTGCCCAGACGAACTCGGTCGCCCAGATCGCCATGCCGCCGAAGATCACCACCCAGCCGGGACCGGGCAGCGGCAGCATGACGATGCCGGCGCCCACCACGGCGAGGCCGATCACGAAGACCCCGACCTGCCAGCTCAGGTGCAGCATGCGGCGCGCCTTGACGAATTCGGGCGCCCTGGAGCCGAGCGCCTGGCCCTGCTGCTCCTCCGCCGCATCGCCAGGCTTCGCCCTGTCCACCGCCACGACCGCCTCGCCCGACTCGTCACTCCCCGTGTTCATACAGCCCGACCTTACCCGAGAGAATCCGGTCACCGGAATGGTGGTACCGGGCGAACGCGCTGTCGGCCGGAAGAGTTACGTAAAGGCACGCAAAACACTCAGAGGGGTTTACAACGGCACCGTAGGTGGCATGTCGATTTCGCCGACGTGCGAATCCCCGAGCGCACACTGAGCGAAAGGCCCTGGCGCTTATGAACACCACGGTCAGCTGCGAGCTGCACCTGCGCCTCGTTGTGTCGAGCGAGTCCTCCCTGCCTGTCCCCGCAGGCCTGCGGTACGACACGGCCGACCCCTACGCCGTGCACGCCACCTTCCACACCGGTGCCGAGGAGACCGTCGAGTGGGTGTTCGCCCGCGACCTGCTCGCCGAGGGCCTGCACCGGCCCACGGGCACCGGCGACGTCCGTGTCTGGCCGTCGCGCAGTCACGGTCAGGGCGTCGTATGCATCGCCCTGAGCTCTCCAGAGGGCGAAGCCCTGCTCGAAGCCCCTGCGCGGGCTCTGGAGTCCTTCCTGAAGCGGACGGACGCCGCCGTGCCTCCTGGCACGGAACACCGGCACTTCGATCTCGATCAGGAGCTCTCGCACATCCTGGCGGAGAGCTAGGGCGAGGCTCACACCGAGCTGCCCGGCGCCGTCCACTCGGGGAGACGGCTCGGGCCAGGACAACCGAATAGGGCATTGCGCCGACGCCGTGCCACGGGTCCCCCGTGGGGCGGCGTCGGCGTGCGCGCGCCACGTCCGGGCGCGGCTCCCCCGGCCTCCCGACGCCGGACGTCCGGGATCCGGTCACCGAGTGACCGTTGCTCGGCGGCCCGGTACGGCTACCATCGGCCAGCATCGGCGGGCGCTCGCCCGACCCTAGGCCAGGGAGCGAAATGTGCTGATCACCCACGACACCCGGTGTGCGCTCGATGCCGTGGTGGAACTGGTGAACACCGCACCGGAGGACGACACGACTCCGGACGCGCTGCCGGATGTCGCCGCCCTCGCGGACTTCGTACGAAAGCACGAGATCAGTGACGTCGGCGTGCTGTCCGAGTTCGACCTGTCCGCGGTGCGCAAGATCCGTGGGCGGTTCGCCGGGATCTTCGCGGCTTCGGACCCGCGGACCGCCGCCGGACTGATCAACGAGCTGGTCGCCGCCGCGGGCACCACACCACGCCTCACGGATCACGACGGCTACGACTGGCATGTGCACTACTTCGCACCCGGCGCCTCCGTCGCCGACCATCTGGCGGCCGACTGCGGTATGGCCCTGGCGTTCTTCGTGGTGGCCGGGGAGCAGGAGCGGCTCCGCCGCTGTGAGGCCCCGGACTGCCGGCGCGCCTTCGTCGACCTCTCCCGCAATCGCTCCCGCCGGTACTGCGACAGCCGCACCTGCGGCAACCGCCTGCACGTGGCCGCCTACCGGGCGCGTCGCAAGGAGGCGGCGGGCTGAAGGCCCGCCTCACCGGGCGGGGTCCCTCTCGCGGTTCCTCGACGTCCGTTGGCGCCGGTGGATGCCCCAAGCCGTCCCTCGACGTCCCGTAGGTGCCCCAAACCGTCCCTGGAAGTCCCTGGAAGTCCCTCGGGCGTTCCTCGACGTCGTTCGATGCCGACGCGGCCCCGGCGGGTGACGCCGGGGACCGCGGGTACGGCTCAGAGCAGCAGCAGATCATGCAGCGAAGCCATGAGCAGCAGACACCCGATCACCGCAAGAAAGATCATCAGCGGTGGCTGGGAAAGGGCGAAGAGGCACCCGCGCGGCTCGTCCTGCGGCGGCGCGGCGTCGCTCTGTGTCGTGTCCAGCATCTCGCGGGCGATGATGACGCAGGTGACGCCCCTCGCGCGATCACGCGCCCGGAATGAGCGGGAGTGCGCCGTATTCCGTGACGTCGCTGTCGTGCCGTGATCACTTCCGCGCACGGGCAGGCCGACTGTGTCGTTTCAAACACCCGGGCCACCCTGTGGCCAGGGGTTCATCGGCCCCGGCTCATATGCCGTGCTTCTTCAGGATGGCCTCGATGTCGCTGAAGTCGTCGGCGCCGCCGGTCGAGCGGGGTGCGGCCGCGGGACGGGACGCCGGGCGGGAGGCCTGGCCCAGGGAGGGCGCGGAGGCGGCGGGAGCCACCGCCTCGGCCCGCGCGGAGCGGGCCGCCGCTCTGCGCTCCTTGCGGGTGCCGCCGCGACGGCGCTCCACGGTGCGGGTGGTGGCGAACAGGGCCCAGGCCCCGCCGAGCACGGCGAAGCCCGCCCAAGCCGTCGGGCTGAAGGCGGTGTCTGCGGCCCATTCGACGACGCCGGTCATCACGAGGCCCAGCGGCACCAGGGCGTAGGCGGCGATGCGGGCGGCCGCCAGGAAGCGCTTGCGATAGGCGGTGACCACCGCGATGCCGAGACCGGCCACGGCGGCGACGGAACAGACGGTCTCGGCAATCATCCGGTCCTCCAGGCGTGGGCTCACTCGGGCGGGGATTCACATCGACTCGGCGCCGCGGCCGGCGGCCCGCGCCTCGTCCCTTCCATCCTGCACCTGCGTACCGCCCTCGGGCCATGCTCCGGCCGGACATCAGGGACATCTCCGGGTCGGCTCCTCCGCAGGTGCCGGACCGGCGCGTCCCTCCGGACCGGCGCGTCCCTCGGTCCGGGCGGGAGCGCCGTGTCCGGGCGACGGGTGGTCCGGATTGGGGCGGCCGGGCGGTGACTGGAAGACTGGCGTCATGAACGACTCGTCCCCGACCTCCGCCGCCGCCCCAGGCCCGGCGGCCGCCCGTCCCGCCGTCGTCCTCGACGTCTGGTGCGAGCTACAGTGCCCGGACTGCCGCGGCGCCCTCGACGACCTGCGTGCCCTGCGCGAGCGGTACGGCGACCGGCTGGAGCTGCGGCTTCGGCACTTCCCGCTGGAGAAGCACAAGCACGCCTTCGCCGCCGCGCAGGCCGCGGAGGAGGCCCTGGAGCAGGGGCGGGGATGGCCCTACGTCGAGGCCGTGCTGGCCCGGGTCGAGGAGCTGGACCGCGGGGGAGAACCCTTCCTGGTCGAGGTCGCCGGTGAACTCGGGCTAGACGCCGAGGAGTTCGACACCGCCCTGATCGACGGACGGCACATCCTGATCGTGGACGCCGACCAGGCCGAGGGCAAGGCGATCGGCATCACCGGCACCCCGACCTACGTCATCGGCGGCGAACGTCTCGACGGCGGCAAGAGCCAGGACGGGCTGCGCGAGCGCATCGAGGAGATCGCCGACCGGCTGCTCGCCGAACAGTCCTGAGCCGGGCTCCGCGCGCCCCGGTTCAGAGCAGGTCCTTGCACATCGAGTAACCCACGGGCAGATAGCCGAGCGACTCGTAGAGCCGCTCGGCCGGGGTGTTGCCGGCGAAGACGTTGAGAGCGAGAACGCGCTGGTCCGCCGCGATCGCCTGGGCCTCGGCCAGCAGCATCAGGGAACGTCCGTGGCCCCGGCCGCGGAAGGCCTCGTCGGTCTCGACGTCGTACACGAACGCCTTGTCACGGACGAACGCCACCCAGAGCGTGCCGACCCGGGTGCCCTCCTGCTCCAGAACGCTGAACAGCATGTTCTCCGTCGCCATGCCCTGCGGCAGCAGTACTTCGTAGTCCCGCCGCGACCTGGCCGACGCCTCGTCCTCGGGCACCCCGCGATCCGCCCAGTCCTGGGCGTAGGACGCGACGCCGTGCTCGTACCAGGGCAGGTACTCGGCCTCCGCCATGGACCTGCCCCGGGTGCCCTCGGGCAGCCGGGGAGCGGTGGCGCCCAGGACCTTCTCCATGCCGCGGTTGCGGTGGACGTAGCCGAGCGCCACCGCCAACCGCAGCGCGGTCCCCGCGTCGGCGGGCACCCTGACCTCGATCCGCCTGCAGCCCCATCCCCTGGCCACCTCCTCGGCGGCCAGCGCGGCCACCGTGCCGCGCCCGCGCCCGCGGTCAGGTTCCTCGATGCGCAGGTCGTCGATCCGGGCGACGCGGGGGCCGAACACGGGGGACGTCGAGAGGCGGACCGCTCCGACGGGACGGCTGTTCACGCACACCTGGTAGTGGCGTGACAGTGCCCCGTCGGCGGCGTGCTGAAGCGGCTCGGTCGGCCGCAGGGTCGTGGTCATCAGGGGCTTTCTACCCGCCCCGGCGAGCAACGTCAGCCTGTTTTCCCGGGCCTTGTGGTTCCGGTGCGGGACGTCGGGGGTTCGGTACGCGCCCTACGGGTCGAGGTCGTCGGCGGCGCGCTCGGCGAAGATCCGCATCGCCTTGGCGGTCACCGGCCCCGGCGCGCCCGGCAGTTCGCGGTCGTCGACGCGGTGCACGGCCTGGACGTCCCGCAGCGTGGAGGTGAGGAAGACCTCCTCGGCGCGCTCCAGCACGTCCAGCGGCAGGTCGGTCTCCTTGGCGCCGGTCCACTCGGCGGTCAGCTCCCGCGTGATTCCCGCGAGGCAGCCGGAGGCGAGCGGCGGGGTGTGGATCTCTCCGTCCAGGACGACGAACACGTTGGACCCGGTGCCCTCGCAGAGCTGCCCGACCGTGTTGGCGAACAGCGCCTCGGTGGCGCCGTGCCGGTGGGCGCGGGCCAGGGCGACGACGTTCTCGGCGTACGAGGTCGTCTTCAGTCCGGTGAGCGCGCCGCGTTCGTTGCGCGTCCAGGGGACCGTGACGACGGCCGTGGAATCGGCGCGCCGGGTGGTCTCCCCCAGGGCGACGACGAGGGTGGGGCCGTGTTCGCCGCGGTCGGAGCCGAGCGGGCCGTGGCCGCCGGTGTAGGTGATGCGCAGCCGGCCGAGCGGCATCGGGTTGGCCTCGAGGACGGCGGCGCAGGCGCGGCGGACCTCGTCGTGGTCGGGGTCCGGCAGACCGAGACCGCGCGCGGAGCGGGTCAGCCGGTCGAGATGGCGGGTCAGCGCGAACGTGACGCCGTCCACCGCCTTCACCGTCTCGAAAATTCCGTCGCCCACGGTCAGTCCGTGGTCGAAGACGGAGACGCGGGCGGACTCGGTGTCCAGCAGCCCGCCGTCGAGCCAGATCTTCACGTCAGTCCCTCTCCTTCGGCCTCGTACGTTCCCGACGCTACCGCGAGCAGTCGGGAGGCCTTCAGCTCGGTCTCCTCCCACTCGGCCTCCGGGTCCGAGCCCCAGGTGATGCCCGCACCGGTGCCGAAGCGCAGCACCGTCGCGCCCCCGGGAGCCCGGTCGATCCAGAAGGTGCGGATGCCGACCGCCAGCTCGCCGGTCCCCCGGTCGGCGTCGACCCAGCCGATGCCGCCGCAGTACGGGCCGCGCGGCGCCGTCTCCAGCGCGTCGATGATCCGCAGGGCGCTGGACTTGGGGGCGCCGGTGACCGAGCCGGGCGGGAAGGCGGAGTCGAGCAGCTCCGGCCAGCCGGCGCCGTCGCGCAACTCGCCGCGGACCGTGGACACCAGGTGGACCAGACCCGGGTGCTTCTCCACGGCGCACAGGTCGGGGACGGTCACGCTGCCGGTGGCGCAGACCTGACCGAGGTCGTTGCGGACGAGGTCCACGATCATCACGTTCTCGGCGTAGTCCTTCTCCAGGAGGTCCGCCTCGGTGCGTCCGGTGCCCTTGATCGGCCCGGACTCGACGACCCGGCCGGCACGGCGCAGGAAGAGTTCGGGCGACGCGGTGGCCGTCTCTATGCCGTGCGCCGGGAGACGAATCGTTCCTGCGTAGGGCGCCGGGTTGCCCCGGGCCAGCAGGGCGGTCAGCGCGTCCACGTCGGCGTCGGGCGCGACCGGCGCGGTCAGGACCCGGCAGAGGTTGGCCTGGTACACCTGGCCGGCGGCGATGTGCTCCCGGATGCGGCGCACACCCGCCGTGTACGCGGCGCGGTCGAGGGACGACGTCCAGTCACCGGCCGAGGGCCCTCGCCACGCCCCCTGCACGGGAGCGGGCACCGGCTCCTCGCGCACGTCGGCGAAGCGCGCACAGACCGGACGGCCCTCGAAGTCGGCGCAGACGGCCCAGAATCCGGCGGCTTCGAGGGCGGCCGGATCGCTGGTCACATCGAGGAGGCCGGTGGCGACTCGGGTGCCGAAACGGGCGAGAGGAGGGAGGTCGAGCACGTGGTCGAGTGTATGGCGGGTCGCTCGAGAGGTGGTCCGGGCATGTCCCGCATGTCCCGGCCGGGGGCCCTGACCAGGTCGGCGAGCAGACACAGCGCAGCACGCTGCACAAACGCGTTTTTGTACTGGCCCGGGAATCCGCTAGAGTTCAACACGTCGCCGGGACGCGAGAGCCGACCGAAACGACAAGCGGACGTAGCTCAGTTGGTAGAGCGCAACCTTGCCAAGGTTGAGGTCGCGAGTTCGAGCCTCGTCGTCCGCTCGAAGGAACAAGGGGTCTTCCCGGTCCCCTACACTCCTGGTGGAGTGGCCGAGAGGCGAGGCAACGGCCTGCAAAGCCGTCTACACGGGTTCAAATCCCGTCTCCACCTCCAAGGACGATTAGCTCAGCGGGAGAGCGCTTCCCTGACACGGAAGAGGTCACTGGTTCAATCCCAGTATCGTCCACTGGATCTGTTCGAAGATCCGAACCCGCGCGATTAGCTCAGCGGGAGAGCGCTTCCCTGACACGGAAGAGGTCACTGGTTCAATCCCAGTATCGCGCACGCACCGCACACGCCCCTCGGGTCGTGGTCCCGAGGACGATTAGCTCAGCGGGAGAGCGCTTCCCTGACACGGAAGAGGTCACTGGTTCAATCCCAGTATCGTCCACACATCAAGAAGCCCCCGGCCGCCTTCGCGGTCGGGGGTTTCTTGCGGGTTCCGGTTCAGCTGGAGAACAGCATCCGGCCGAAGCCCTTCTGGCGGTGATGCCCGCCGTGGTGGCCGCCGTAGTGGGCGCCGCCCTGCGGGGCACCCCAGGCAGGCGCGGCCGGGGCGGCCTGCGGGTACGCCTGCGGGGCGGCCGGCGGGGGCGGGCCCGGCTGGGACCACTGGGACTCCAGGCGGGTCAGCGCCTCGAGCTCGCCGTAGTCGAGGAAGATCCCGCGGCAGTTGCTGCACTGTTCGATCTGGACGCCGTTGCGGTTGTACGTGTGCATCTGAGCGTGACACTTCGGGCACTGCATGGTTCGGCTCAACTCCTCGCCGGTCGGTGCTGTTTCGCGTACCGCCAGGACAGACACTGTCCGGCTGCGGTCGGTTGCACCCTACTTCGCCCGGTCGGCCGTCAACTGCGGGGGGACGGAACCCATTCGGGCACAGGCGTCGACCAGGCACTGCTCGACCTCGTCCAGCGCCCGCCCCTGCGCCAGCGACTTCGTGACAGAACGTGCCGCGGTCTGCACGGTGAGTGCGCGCGCCGGGACGTCGAGGGCGGACCAGGGGTCGCCGTCCACCGGGACCGCGGGCCCGCCCCGGGCGCGGTAGGCGGCGAGGAAGCGGGTCCACTCCTCGGGCGGGAGGAGACCGCAGGCGTACCAGGCGGCGGGGCGGGCGAGATCCCAGGCCGGAACGCCGACGCCGAGATCGTCGACGTCGATCAGGCGCCAGGGCCCGTCGGGTGCCGGGTGGCGGACGAGCTGGCCGAGGTGGAGGTCGCCGTGGCAGAGGGAGCCGGTGTCGGGCATGGGGGCTTCGGCGCGGGCCCAGGCGGGCAGCGCGTGCCAGGCGCCCAGGACGGGGGCGACGGCGGGGTGCGGTCCGGCCGCGCGGAGGCGGGCCACGGCGTGGGCGGCCTTGACGGGACCGCGCATCTCCGGAAGCGCGGCCGGAGCGGGGGTGCGGTGCAGCCGGGCGAGCAGGGTGCCCGCGGCCTCCCAGGGGGCCAGGTCGGGATCGTCCGGGTCCACCGGGGTGCCGTAGGGCCAGAAGGTCACCAGACGGCCGTGGAGCGCGACCGGAGCCGGTGCGAGCGGCGCGAGGAGGACGTCGGGGAGACTGGCGGCGAGGGCGAGGCGCGGGGTCAGTCCGGCCGGGTCGGTGCCGGGGGCGTGCGCCTTCGCGACGGTGTCGGCATGCCGGACGACGGTGGCGTCGGGGCGGTCGGCGAGGGTGGCCGCGCCACAGGGACAGGCCGGTGTGGTCTCGTGCGCCTTGGCTCCGGCACGGCGGGAGAGCTCGGTGAGCAGGGGGTGCGCGGTCACGGGGCTCCCTGGGCGGCGGCGTGCGGGTCCTCCCGCGAGGGTACGCAGCCGGGGTCACCGAAGTCGCGGAGCCATCGGAGTCGCGGAGCATCCCGGACGCGATCGGCCGGGAGAGGAGACGCCGGCGCCGGAGAAGGCGTAGTGGGCCGCCGGGAAAAGCAATGCAGGCGCAGCTCCCCAGCTGCGCCTGCATTTTTTGCCGTCCGCCGCACCCCCGTCCCCACGGGGTTTCATGGGTGGATGTCCCCGCCCGAACCGCTCTTCCGGGCCTGGGGTCGCCGCTCAGCGCCCCAGCATCACTCCCACGGACGACGCCTGTGTGGCCACTGTCTCCCAGCCGTCGAAGACGACGAGGAGCAGGACCGCCAGGGGAAGGGCCATCAGCGTCGCCACCAGGGGGTGGCGGCGGCCCGTGCGACGAGGGCGCGTACCGCGTCCCTGTGCGCGGATCATCGTCCGCGGTGCCGTAAGAGCCATGGTCCCTCTCCTGACCTGATCAGTTGTCGTTGGCAAGCGGCGGGTGTCTGACCTCGGGGGACGAGTGCTGCACCCGCCGCTTGACCTCAAATCTAGGCGCGGGGCGGCCGGCGGGCGTCATGCCCTCGTACCGATTGCCGGGCCTCCCGGAGGATGAGCCATGACCTGCGGAGTACTCCCCTGGGTGGAGAGATGGTCCTACGTCTCAGGGTCTTCCCGGAGGGGCTCTCCGGGAAGGTGCGGACCCCCGCACCGCCTCAGGGCTCGAGGGGGGACCCGGGGCCGTGACTTCGCTCACTCCGTCACCCTCCGCGGTACCGCCGTCGCCCCTCCCAGGGCCGCCCGGCGGGCCGTCACCCCCCGGGTCCGGTTCCGGTCGCCGCCGTCGGCGCCGGTCCGCGCACGGTCGCCTGCCAGGGGATCAATCCACTTTCCGGGAGCGGCGGTTGGGGCCGACCGACCGCCAAAGTGCGCCTGTTCGCAGGGTCTCTGATCACCCTTCACATTCCCCACCGGGCACTGACAATCGATCGGTACGAGAGGGCGCGGCCTCTGCGCGCGAACGGCCGTGGAAACGTAAGCTGTGCCACGTCACACGGACCGGGCAGCGGGGATGAACATGGCGATGATGCGCCTGAGGCGCGAGGACCCGCGCGTCGTCGGCTCGTTCAGGCTTCACCGACGGCTCGGCGCGGGTGGGATGGGCGTCGTCTACCTGGGTTCCGACAAGAAGGGCCAGCGGGTCGCGCTGAAGGTGATCCGGCCCGATCTGGCGGAGGACCAGGAGTTCCGGTCGCGGTTCGCGCGCGAGGTCTCGGCCGCTCGCCGGATCCGGGGCGGCTGTACGGCACGGCTGGTCGCGGCGGATCTGGACGCCGAGCGGCCGTGGTTCGCCACTCAGTACGTGCCCGGGCCCTCCCTCCACGACAAGGTCAACGACGAGGGTCCGCTCGGGGCCGCCGAACTGGCCTCGATCGGAGCGGCACTGTCGGAGGGGCTCGTCGCCGTCCACGAGGCCGGGGTCGTGCACCGGGACCTGAAGCCCTCCAACATCCTGCTCTCCCCCAAGGGCCCGCGGATCATCGACTTCGGCATCGCCTGGGCGACGGGCGCCTCCACGCTGACCCATGTCGGTACGGCGGTCGGCTCCCCCGGGTTCCTCGCGCCCGAGCAGGTACGCGGGGCGCTGGTCACCCCGGCCACCGACGTGTTCTCGCTCGGCGCCACGCTCGCCTACGCCTCGACGGCCGATTCGCCCTTCGGGCACGGCAGTTCCGAGGTGATGCTGTACCGCGTCGTGCACGAGGAGCCGCATCTGCACGGGGTGCCGGACGCGCTGGCCCCGCTGGTGCGCGCCTGTCTGGCGAAGGACCCGGAGGAGCGGCCCAGCACCCTCGATCTCTCCCTGCGCCTCAAGGAGATCGCGACCCGGGAGGCCCAGGGGCTGGCGGACGCGCGTCCTGCGGTGCCTCGGTCGGCCGAGGCGGATCGTCCGACCGGGCGGCTCTCCGACACCGGTCACCCGGAGCGCACGCTGCGCCAGCAGGCCGGGCCCGGTACTCCGCCGCCGCGGAACGGGGCGCCGCCCGCGCGCGGTCCGGTTCCTTCGCGGGGCGGAGCACCGGCTCGCGGCGGCAGTGCCGCACGGGGCGGCGGTGCCTCGTCGTCGCGGTCGGGGGCCCGGCCGGCTCCCCCGCGCAACACCCGCCCCGGCAGCGGCAACCGGCCCGCGTCCCGTGGCGGGGCCCGGCGCCCGGGGCCGAGGACCACGGGAACCGGGCGGCGGCCCGCCAATCCGCGGCTGCTGCGCCAGCGGCTGTTCGTCTTCGTCGTGGTGACCCTGCTGGTCGCGCTCGGCATCGCCGTCGTCCAGGGCTGCGAGGGTCCGGCGCGCGGGCTCGGCGGCGACGGCGGCGTCGTACGGCAGGAGCAGCAGCACCTCCGTCCGCAGCCGGGCGACCCGCTCGGGGACTGACCCGGGGCTGAACCCTCGGGCTGCCGGGAGAGTGGCCGGGACCGCGTCAGGCGGTGATGGGGATGATGCCCAGGGGCTCCGTGGTGGGCTGCGGTGAGCCGCCGGCCGGTTCGACGGTGATCCCCACGGCGACGGCGTCGGCGGGCGATCCCTTCAGGACGTGGGAGCCGTTCGGCGTGCGGCCGGTCACCAGGCCCGCCGAGCGGACGTCGCCCGCCTCGGCCGCGTACCAGAGCTCGTAGACCTTGCCCCCGGTCAGGGCGGGAAGACCGTATGCGGCGAAGACCGCCCGTGCCTGGTCGAGAGAGACCACGACGGCGGCGGCGGTCCCGCCGGTCAGGCTTCCCGTGTGGACGGTGGCGTCGGGTGCGGTGAGGACCTCCGTGATCGCGGCGCCCGCGGTGCGGGCCTGCTGGTCGGCCAGGGCCGCCCGGGTACGCACGTCGTCCGCCTCGACATGCTGCCGGACGGCGATGCCGCCGAGCACGGCGGCCGCCGCGATGCTCACGGCGAGCGCGAAGCGCAACACCCGTTGGGCGGGGGCCCGCGAGCGTTGCGGGACCCGGTCCTGACGGGTGTGGGCGACGGCCTGAAGGGTGCGGGCACGTGCCTGCGCCGTGACCGGGACGTTCTGCACCGAGGCGCCGAGCCGGGCGGTGGTCCGAAGGAGATCGGCGGCCTCCCGGTGGCACTGTTCGCAACCGGCGAGATGGTTCTCGAACGCGGACTCCTCGGCGGGCGGCAGGGCGTACAGGACATACGCGCCGACGGCCAGGTGGCGATCCTCCTCAGGTGTCATGCGTCGGCCTCCAGACAGGCGCGCAGTCGCCGGAGCCCCGCGCGCATTCGGGACTTCACCGTTCCTTCGGGGGTGGAGAGTGCGTCGGCGACCTCGAGGTAGGTCAGGCCCTGGTAGTAGGCGAGCATCAGCGGCACGCGCTCCTGGCGGGCCAGCGTGGTGAGACAGCGGTGGAGCCTGCGCTGCTCGTCGTGGTCCTGGACGATCTCGGCCACCTCGTCGAAAGGGCGCTGCGGGTCGAGGGTGACCGTGCGGTGTTCGCGGGCCGAGCCCGCCTGGGCGGAGCGCACCCGGTCCACCGCCCGGCGGTGGGCCACGGTGAGGACCCAGGCTTTCGCCGTTCCGCGCTCGGGGCTGTAGCGGTCCGCGGTGCGCCAGACCTCGATCATGACCTCCTGGGTCACCTCCTCGGCCTGCGCGACGTCCCGCAGGATCCGGCAGGCCAGTCCCATGACACTGCCGGACAGCGCGTCGTAGACGCCGGTGAACGCGTCATGGTCGCCACCCGCCACCCGGGCCAGCAGGTCCTCCACTCGGGCGTCCGGATCGAAGCTGTGCGGCAAAGCCCTGCTCCCCTCGTGCCTCGTGCTGGGTTCGGACGGCCCGCCCGCGGCGTGTGCGGAGGGAAGGGGCCTGCACCGGGAGGCTCCTCACCGCTCCGTGGACGGGTCGCGCGCGGAACGAAGGTCGAGCAGGACGTGCACGGTCTTGCCGCCGAGGGCGGGGACCAGCCTGATCTGTCCACCCAGCCCGCGGATGACCCCCATCCCGAAGCCACCCCGTTCGTCGCCGGCCGAACGGCGGTGGAGTTCGGGAAGGTCCTCGCTGTGGTCGGCGACGGCGATGTCCAGTCGGCCGTCGCGCATCGTCAGCGTCAGGATGCAGGGACCGCCGGTATGCCGGACGGCGTTGGTCACGAGTTCGGAGACGACGAGAACCGCGTCCGGCACGCGATCGACCGGGTCGGTCGCCTTCAGCCAGCTCTCACTGACCTGACGGGCGAGGGACGGGGCCCGCCGGGAGTGCGGCAGGGCGACGGCACAACGCGCCGTCGTCGGCGGCGCCGTCGGCAGTGACGTGGTGGTGGACATGAGGGCTCCCCTGGAACGACTCGTCGGGGACGGCATGTGTTCGCAGGGGATTCGTAGCCGCACAGCACGCGGATGCCGCCGTGTTGTACACGAAAGCCTCAGGTTCTCACCCGCCCGGACGAGCGGGGTCCGCGCGTTCCGGGGGATGTCCTCGGCGTCGACGCTGCCGCGGCCTTGTGCCGTCCGGACATTTTTCGGCTTTGTCGTCATCTGCCCCGCTTCCGGGTCCGAATCCCCCGCGTCCGGCACAGCGGTACGGGGAACGGCGTTCCTCCCGGATGCACCCCACGCCATCGGCGCGACCGGTGGACGGGAGTGGCGCGGCCTCGCCGCATGTGCTCTTCGCTCGACGTTCAAGGGAGATGTGTCCGATGACCGCTTTCCTGCGAGCCCGCCGCCTGGTGGCCGGGGCCGCCGCGACGGGCCTACTGGCCGGAGGGGCCGTGCTCGGCATGTCCGGTGCGGCGACCGCGGCTCCCGCTCCCGCTTCCGCCCCGACCGTGGTGACCACCGACCACGACGGTAAGTGCCACTGGGTGAAGGGCCACTGGGAGAAGAAGTGGGTGAAGGGGCACTGGGAGAAGAAGCGGGTCGATCACAAGACCTGGAACCACGGCCACTGGGAGAACCACCACACCTACAAGTGGGTCTATGTTCCCGGCCACTGGGACCACCAGTGGGTCAAGGGGCACTGGGAGTGCCACCACCGCTGACCGCGGCCGTGCGCGGGCGAGGGCCGCAGGCATCACGCCGTCCGGCCCTCGTTCCGCGTTCGGGCCCTGCCCTCAGGACGTCCTCGGCCGGGTCGCGTAGAACGCGACGGCGGAGGCGGCCGCCACGTTGAGGGAGTCGATCCCGGCGGACATGGGGATGCGCACCCATTCGTCCGCCGCCCGCAGAGCGTACGTGGAGAGTCCGTGCCCCTCCGAGCCCAGCATGATGGCGCTCTTCTCGAAGCGTGCCGGGTTCAGCTCGTCGAGGGGGGTGGCCTTCTCGTCCGGGGTCATGGCGAGGATGTCGTACCCCGCGTCGCGCACGACGTCGAGCCCGGCCGGCCAGGCGTCGAACCGGGCGTAGGGAACCGAGAAGACGGCGCCCATCGACACCTTGATCGCCCGCCGGTAGAGGGGGTCGGCGCAGTCCGGTGAGAGCAGGATCGCCTTGATGCCCAGCGCGGCGGCACTGCGGAAGGCGGCCCCGAGGTTCGCGTGATCGACGAATCCCTCGAAGACGGCGACGCGCTGACCCGCGTCGTCCGGTGGTTCCACGGGGTGGTCGCCGCCCTGCCCCGGGACGGGGGTCCGGCGGGCGGCCTGGAGGAGTTCGGCGGCGTCCGGCAGCGGCTTGCGCTGCATGGAGGCCAGCGCGCCGCGATGGACGTGATAGCCGGTGACCCGTTCGGCGAGCTCCGGGCTGACGGCGTAGACCGGTGCCGGGAGCTCGTCGATCACGTCGCGCATGACGTCGACCCACTTGGCGGAGAGCAGCATGGAGCGCATCTCGTACCCGGCGTCCTTGGCCCGGCGGATGACCTTCTCGCCCTCGGCGATGAACAGGCCCTCGGCGGGCTCGCGCTTGCGGCGCAGCTCGACGTCGGTCAGGCCGGTGTAGTCGCGCAGGCGCGGGTCGTCGGGGTCCTCAACGGTGATGAGATCGGCCACAGAGGTGATACTGCCTTGTCCTGGGTGCGGTGCCAACGGCTCGGAACGGTTGTGTTACCCGCGGTTACTCGGAGCTCCGCGAGCCGACGCCGACGACCGCGCCGACGACGATCACCGCCGGAGGCCTGACCTCCTGCGTACGGACGGCCTCGGCGACCGTCGCGAGCGTCGCGTCCACCCGGCGCTGGGCGGCCGTCGTGCCCTCCTGGACGAGGGCGACCGGGGTGTCGGGCGACTTGCCGTGCTCGACCAGCGTCTCGGCGATCTTCCCGATCTTGTCGACGCCCATGAGGATCACCAGGGTGCCGGTGAGCTTCGCGAGGGAGGGCCAGTCGACCAGGGACCGCTCGTCGTCGGGAGCGACATGCCCGCTGACCACCGTGAACTCATGGGCGACGCCCCGGTGGGTGACCGGGATGCCGGCCGCGCCGGGCACCGAGATCGAGCTGGAGATGCCCGGCACGACCGTGCAGGCGATCCCGGCCTCCGCGAGGGCCTGGAGCTCCTCCATGCCACGGCCGAAGACGTACGGATCGCCGCCCTTGAGGCGGACGACCGACTTGCCCTGCTTGGCGTGCTCGATCAGCGCGTTGTTGATGGCCTCCTGGGCCATGAACCGGCCGTAGGGGATCTTGGCCGCGTCGATCACCTCGACGTGCGGCGGGAGTTCGGCGAGCAGGTCGCGCGGGCCGAGCCGGTCCGCGATGACGACGTCCGCCTCGGCGAGGAGGCGACGCCCGCGGACCGTGATCAGGTCCGGGTCGCCGGGACCGCCGCCGACCAGCGCGACACCGGGGGTCCGGGTGCGGTGGTGGGGGGCGACGAGGGTGCCGTCGCGCAGCCCCTCGACGACCGCGTCCCGGATGGCGGCGGTGCGGCGCGGGTCGCGGCCGCGGGCGTCGGTGGTGAGCACGGCGACCGTGACCCCCTCGCTGTGGCCGGTCGCCGGGGTCCAGGCGGTCGCGGCGTCGGCGTCGTCGGAGCGGACGCACCAGACGCGGTGCGCCTCGGCTTCGGCGGAGGCCCGGCCGTTCGCCTCGGGGTCGCTCGTGGCGATGAGGGCGTACCAGGCGTCGGCGAGGTCACCGTCGGCGTACGGGCGCTTCGACCAGGTGATCTCGCCCGTGTCCGCCATCGCTTCCACCGAGGGCGTCGCGCCGGGGGACACCAGGTGGATGTCGGCGCCTGCCGCGATCAGCGCGGGGAGCCGGCGCTGGGCGACCTGGCCGCCGCCGAGGACGACGACCCTGCGGCCGGCGAGACGGAGGCCTACGGGGTAGGCGGGGTGTTCGGCCATGAGGGTGCGGCTCCTCGTACGGGCAGAGAGCAGAGGGTGGGCGCTGCGGCTCTGGAGCGGCCCTGACGTGCGCATTTTAGAGGTGGCTTCAGCATGCGGCGGGGCCGGGGGCAGCACAAGCGCGTGCCCGCCGGCCCCTGAGCGGGCCCTACTTCTCGGTGACACCCGCCGAATCGAACGTCGCCACCTCGTGCATCGCCCGGGCGGTGCTCTGCACCAGCGGCAGGGCGAGCAGGGCGCCCGTTCCCTCGCCGAGGCGGAGGTCGAGGTCGACCAGCGGACGCAGGCCCAGCTTGTTCAGGGCGGCCACATGACCGGGTTCGGCGCTGCGGTGGCCCGCGATGCAGGCCGCGAGGACCTCGGGGGCGATGGCGCGGGCCACCAGGGCCGCGGCGCCGGCGCTGACGCCGTCCAGGATCACGGGCGTGCGCAGGGAGGCGCCGCCGAGGAGGAGGCCGACCATCGCCGCGTGCTCGAAGCCGCCGATCGCGGCCAGGACGCCGATGGGGTCCGCCGGGTCCGGCTGGTGGACCTCCAGTGCGCGGCGCACGACCTCGGTCTTGCGGGCGAGGGTCTCGTCGTTGATACCGGTGCCGCGGCCGGTGACCTCGGCCGGGTCGGCGCCCGTGAAGACCGAGATGAGGGCCGCGGACGCGGTGGTGTTCGCGATTCCCATCTCGCCCGTGAGCAGCGCCTTGTTGCCGGCCGCGACCAGGTCGCGGGCGGTCTCGATGCCGACCTCGATGGCCTGCTTGGCCTCCTCGCGGGTCATCGCGGGGCCGGTGGTCATGTCGGACGTGCCCGCGCGGATCTTGCGGGGCAGGAGACCGGGGGTCGCGGGCAGCTCGGCGGCGACGCCCACGTCCACCACGCATACCTCGGCGCCCACCTGGGTGGCGAAGGCGTTGCAGACCGCTCCCCCGCCGAGGAAGTTGGCGACCATCTGCGCCGTCACCTCCTGCGGCCAGGGGGTGACCCCCTGCGCGTGCACCCCGTGGTCGCCGGCGAAGATCGCGACGGCCGCGGGCTCCGGGATCGGCGGCGGGCACTGCCGGGACAGGCCGGACAGCTGCGCGGAGATGATCTCCAGCATGCCGAGCGAGCCCGGCGGCTTCGTCATCCGCTTCTGCCGCTCCCAGGCCTCGCCGAGCGCCTTGGCGTCCAGCGGTCGGACACTGGCGACGGTCTCGGCGAGCAGGTCGTGCGGGTCCTCGCCGGGCAGCGCGCGACGGCCGTACGTCTCCTCGTGGACGACCCAGGACAGCGGACGGCGCTTGGCCCAGCCGGCCTGCATCAGCTCGGGTTCGTCCGGGAACTCGTCGACGTAGCCGACGCACAGGTAGGCGACCACCTCGAGGTGCTCGGGCAGGCCCAGCGCGCGGACCATCTCGCGCTCGTCGAAGAAGCTGACCCAGCCGACGCCGAGGCCTTCGGCGCGGGCGGCGAGCCAGAGGTTCTCGACCGCGAGAGCGGAGGAGTACGGCGCCATCTGCGGCTGGGTGTGCCGGCCGAGGGTGTGGCGGCCGCCTCGGGTCGGGTCGGCGGTGACGACGATGTTCACCGGGGTGTCGAGGATGGCCTCGATCTTCAGTTCCTTGAACTGCTTCGCCCGGCCCTTCGGCAGCGACTTCGCGTACGCGTCACGCTGCCGGGTCGCCAGTTCGTGCATCGCCTGCCGGGTGTCCGCGGAGCGGATGACGACGAAGTCCCAGGGCTGCGAGTGACCCACGGAGGGCGCGGTGTGGGCCGCCTCCAGGACGCGCAGCAGCACCTCGTGCGGGATCGGGTCGGGGCGGAATCCGTTGCGGATGTCCCGGCGCTCACGCATGACCTTCAGGACGGCCTCGCGCTCGGCGTCGTCGTACGCGGGCGCGGCGGGGCCGGTGGACTCTCGAACTTCTTCCACTGGGGCCGGGCTCTCCTCCTGGTCGGCGGCCCTGGTTGCCAGGTCCTCCGGGCTCTGTGCGACATCGGGGTCGATGCCGGTCTCGGGCTCCGTGTCCGGGGTCGCCGGGGCGGGAGCGGGGTCGGCGCCGCGGGGGGCGGGGACCGTGACGGTGGGCGGGGCGGCCTCCGTTTCGGCGGTCTGCCCCGGTTCCGCCACCGCGTGGGCGGCCTGCTCCTGGGTGGGGAGCACCAGGGGGTGCGGCGGGGTCGGGGCGAGGTGCGGGGTGCTGGGCACCACGCCGTCGACCGGCACGAACCGGCCCAGGGGCTGGTCAGGCGACGCCGACCCGTCCGGCCGGCCGGGCTGCTCCTGCCGGGCTACCAGGGGAGCGGCGGGCGACGCGAGGGCGGTCGCCGGCTCCTGGACGAGCTGCGGGTGCGCGTGCTCGTGCTCCTGCCGGGCCGGCTGCGGGGTGGCCAGGGCTTCCACGGCCACGGGGACCTCGGCCGCCACGGGCTCCGGGGCGACCTGCGCGGGGGGCGCCTCGACGGGCGGCTCCGCCGTCGGCGGTTCCGGCTGCGGTTCCAGCGCCGACTCCGGCTCCGGTTCGGGCTCCGGTTCCGCGAGGGCTGCCGCGGGGGCGGGCTCCGGCAGGCCGACCGGGGCTTCCGCGTCGAGCGCGGGTTCGGGTGCGGCTTCCGGTGCGGCCTCGGCTTCGGCTTCGAGTGCGACCTCGGGCTCGGGCTGGGTCGCCGCTGCGGGAACAGGCGCTTGCGGAGTGTGAGACGCGGGGGCCGCGATGTGGGCGGCCGGGGCGAGGGTCCCGTGCGGAGTCTCCACCTCCGGCTGCTGGTCGGATTCCGGCTGCGGCTCGGGGTCGGCAAGCGGTGCCGGCCCGACGTCCTGGAGCGGCTCGACGGACTGCTCCTGAGCGGGCTCGGCCTGCGGGGCGGCCGACTCGGCGAGGGCTGCCGCGGCGGCGACCTCGGCCGACGCCACGAAGGCGTCGACGAGGAGGACGGACTCGGGAGCGGCGGCGGGCGCGGGGACCTCCGGCACGGAGCTCGCCTCGGGCGCGGGGGCCTCGGCCACGGGGCCGGGCAACTCCTGGGCCGGTGCCGCAGGTTCGGGCAGGTCGGGGAGCACGGTCACCACGGGCTCGGGGGCCGGGACGACTGCGGGCGCGGGCTCAGCAGGGGTGGGCTCGGTGACCACGACGGCGTCCGGCACGGGGACTTCGGCAGCGATGCCGGGTGCGGGAACGGACTCGGCGTCCGGAACCGCCTCCACCGCGGGCGCCTCGTGGGCCTGGGCCGGTGTGTCACCGATGCCCGCGTGAGGCTCCACGGGCTCCACGGGCTCCACAGGCTGCTGGGACTCCGGCTGCTGCCGCGCCTCGACCGGGCTCGCCTGCCCGGCGTCGGCCGCCTGACCGACGGCCTCCGCAACGGAGTTCGCGTCGGAGTTCGCGTCGGAAGCCTCCGCGGGCTCCGCCGTCTCGGCCGGGTGCGCCACCTCGGCCGGGTGCGCCACCTCGGCTGCCTGGGCCGCTGCAGGTCCGGCCGACGGGATGCCCTCGGCGGCGACGACCGGCTGCTCCGCGTACGCGGGCTCGGGGACCTGGGGGCCCTGGGCGGCATGCGGCGCCTGCACCGCGTCCACCGGCGCGTCGACGGCCGAAACGGGCGTGCCGTGCGCGGTCCCGTCGCCTCCCGAGAGGGGTACGCCGGCCGTGTCCTGCCCGGCCTCCGTGACCGCGACGGCGGGTGCCTGCTCCGCCTCGGCCATCATCGCGGCTCCGAGCAGCTCACCGGGGTCGACGAGCCCGTAGCCCGCGGCGGCCCGCGCCGACCCGGGGGCCTCGCCGCCGACGGCTTCGGTCTCCTGGGCCTCCTGGGCCTCCTGGGGGGCGGTCGCGGCGATCGCCTCGGTCGCCACCCGGGCGACGACGGCCTGGGCCACGCCGACCGGCTCGCGCTGCTGCCCTGCCGCGACGGCTGCCGGAACAACCGTTTCCGCAGCCGTGGCCCCGTGCTCGACCGGCGGCTGCGCGGCGCCCCAGGGAGAGGCGCCCTGCGGCGGCATCTCGCGCAGGTGCGGGGTGTCGAGGTACTCGGCGCCGGGCGCGGACGGGCCGGTCTGCCGTACCGGTGCGCCCGCGGGGCCGCGGTCGGCGAGGGAGCGGACCGGGCTCGCGGAGGCGTCGGGGATCGGCGGGCCGAGATGCAGGGGGCGGCGCGGGGCCGCCTGGGGGGCCGACGGGCCGGGGAGGCGGACGGCGCTGAGGTCGACCGAACCGGTGTCGCGGCCTGCCGTCTCGTGCGGGCCCGGCTCGTGCACCGTCTCGACGACCGGCTCCGGCGCGGGCGGCGCCACCTCGTTGCCCCACGCGCTCTGGGCACCCGGCAGCAGCAACAGGTCTTCGTCCTCGGCGGTGGTCTCGGAGAGGTAGGTGTACGCACCGTGCGCGGGGGCGCCCGGCTGTTCCACCATGCCTGCACTCTCCGGCAGCCCCTCGCCCGGGACCTGGCCGGTGTCGGTCATGCGTACCCCTCGCCCATCGGTTAGTGCTTCTACGACCAGCTCACCCGGAGCGGCGCACCGACCCGCCCCGTAGTGAAGAACGAGCGTCCGTGCCCAGCGGCACGAACGACCCGCCGGAAAAAGCGACAAAGCCATTCAGTGGCATTGTCCCGGCCGTAGTCGCGTCGCGACAGCGTGATCCGCGACGCCCCGCTGTGGACTGCGCCACGTTGCGCGTCCTCCGGTTCTGCCGTACCACACCCACCCCAAAAGGGATGCGTTTTCCGGACATTGACCGACGAAGTGCCGGGCGACCGGAAGCGGTACGACGATCGGCCAGCCTACCGCGCGCGGTACGACAACAGGATCACGGGGAGGGCGCACCGGGTCACGATCGGCGGTCGGGAAGGCCCTGCCCGGCGCCCGTCCGACACGGGTCCCTCACGCGTTCCTCACTTGCCCCTCACGCGCGCCCCTCCGGTCCGCGGGCCTCAGCGGGGCGACGCGCGCCGGACGATTTCTCCGGTGAGGAGGAACGCGACGCTCCGCTCCCGTTCCGTCCAGGCCCGCGTGTCGAGTTCGACGGACTGGACGAGCGAGCACTCGACGCGGTAGCCGTGCTCGGTCAGGTCGCGGCCCACCAGTTCGGCGGCGTCGCGGGTCCCGGCGTGGGTGACGATGCGCTGCGGGCGGCGGTCGGCGACGGCGGAGACCACGGCCGCTCCCCCGCCGCCGACCCGTACGACGTCCGGTTCCGGCAGGTTCTCCAGGACGTGCGGGGCGGTGCCGTGGACGATCTGGAGCTGGACGCCGTGGCGGCGCGCGGAGCTGTCGGTGCGGGCGCACGCCTCGAGGTCCCGGTCGACCGCGAGGACGGCGGCGCCCGCCCGCGCCGCCTCGGTCGCGAAGGCGCCGCTGCCGCAGCCGATGTCCCAGACGAGATCGCCGACGCGCGGGCCGAGCCGGGCGAGTTGGGCGGCGCGCAGCAGCTCGGCCTCGCCCTCGCCGAGTCCGCCGCCGTACGCCTCGGCGGGCAGGGCCCAGCCGCGCGGGCCGGCGCCCGGGTCGCGGCCGGCGATCCAGCCGCTGTCCCCGGAGACGACCGGCCCGGTGGGGCCGCCGATGACGATGACGACGTTGGGGTCGCGCCAGGTGTGGTCGGCAGCCTTGTCGGAGGTGACGACACTGACCTGTTCGCGGGTGGTGCCGAGTTCCTCGCAGACGACGAACGTGCGGTGCACGCCCTCCATGAGCAGGCCGAGTTCGGCGGGGCCGGCGCCCGGCGAGGTGAGGACGGCGACCTTGGTGTGGGCGCGGCAGACGTTCACGGCGCGGCGCAGGGTGCGCCGGTGGGCGACGACCACGTGGGCGTCGTCCCAGGGCATGCCGGCCCGGGCGAAGGCGGCGGCGACGGCGGAGACGGCCGGGACCACCTCGACCTCCAGGCCGAACTCGGGTGCGCGCAGGGTCCGTACGACGCCGAAGAAGCCCGGGTCGCCGTCGGCGAGGACGACCGCGGTGCCGCGATGGCCCGCGATGCGGCGGGCGGCGAGGGAGACGCTGCCGAGCCGGACGCGCTCCGCCGCGGGCGGCACCTCGGGCAGCGTCAGGTGGTGGGGGGCGCCGGCCACCAGCGTGGCGGCGCCGAGGGCGGAGCGGGCCGCGGCGGTCAGCGGCGAACCGTCCCATCCGATCACCGTGACGCGGTCGGCCATCGTCGTCAGTCTCCCCCGGGGTTCACGCAGGTAGCGGGCTCCGTGAGGGTACCTGGTCGGTGGGTCACGGCAATGGCGCCGGCACCGGCGCGAAGGTCAGTTCCAGTCGGTGTACGACGTGAAACCGCCGCTCTCCGCGAAGTGCTCCCCGGGGCCCTCCAGGTCCTCCGGGAGGAGGCTCCACACGATGTAGTCGGTGCGCACCTCGTTCCACCTGCCGTCCTCGGCCCGGGCGCGCGCTATGCAGGCGCCGCGCAGCACGCCCTCGCTGATACAGCCGATCTTCTGCGCGACCTGCTGGGAGGCGGTGTTGTCGGCGGCCGTGCGCAGCTCGATGCGCTCGAGCTTCTGGTCGCGGACCAGCCACTGGGCGGTGGCCAGCGCCGCCTCGGAGGCGTAGCCCTCGCCGCGCGCCCACGGCGCGATGATGTACGACAGCTCGGTGGAGCGGACGTGCCAGTTGGTCTTGGCGAGCTGGATGACGCCGACCAGGCGCTGGGTGAGGAACTCGGTGACGGCGAGGTCGAGGCCGCGGCCCTCGGTGCGTTCGGTGGGCGCGTACTCGGTGATCCAGCGGCGGGCGGCCGCCTCGTCGTAGGGCTGGGGCACGGCCGTCCAGGCCGCGACCTGCTCGTCGTTCATCATGTCGGCCAGGGCCGGCACGTCGTCCTCGTCGAGGGGACGCAGCACCAACCGCTCCGTGCTGATGGAGATGGTGGGGAAGGTGCTCGTCATGCGCCGCTCCGTAACCTTCGAAACCTCGGGGTGTGACCTGCCGACCCGTCAGGGTCCGCTGAACTGCCCAGCATGCAGCATGTGAGCCCGGAACCCCAGCACGGGGTCCGCACCAGGTGACGGTGCGGACCCCGGGCGCAAGTGCCGGTACCCCGGCCGGTCGAGGTGATCAGAACGAGGCGATGACGGAGCCGGCGTACTTGTCCTCGATGAACTTCTTGACCTCTGCGGAGGTGAGGAGCTTGGCGAGCTTCTTCACCCGCGGGTCGTCCTCGTTGCCGTCCTTGACGGCGAGGAAGTTGCCGTACGGGTTGTCCGTGGCGGACTCCAGGACGAGGGCGTCCGAGGCGGGCTTCAGGTCGGCCTCGATGGCGTAGTTGCCGTTGATGACGGCGGCGTCCACGTCGTCCAGGGAGCGTGGGGTCTGGGCCGCCTCCAGCTCCTTGAACTTGAGCTTCCTGGGGTTCTCGGTGATGTCGGCGGGGGTCGCGTCGTTGCCCACACCGGCCTTGAGGGTGATGAGCTTGTTCGCGGCGAGCAGCTTCAGGGCGCGGGCCTCGTTGACGCTGTCGTTGGGAACCGCGACCGTCGCGCCGCTCTTCAGGGCGTCGGCGCTCTTGGCCTTGTGGGAGTAGAGGCCGAGCGGCTCCAGGTGGACCGTGACGACGGGCACGATGTGGGTGCCGTTCTTCTTGTTGAAGTCGTCGAGGTACGGCTGGTTCTGGAAGTAGTTGGCGTCGACCGAGCCGTCCTCCGTCGCCGTGTTGGGCGTGACGTAGTCGGTGAACTCCTTGACCTCCAGGTCGAGTCCCGCCTTCTTCGCCAGGTTGTCCTTGACGAAGTTCAGGATCTCGGCGTGCGGGGTCGGGCTCGCGGCGACGGTCAGCGGGCCGCTGGTGTCGGAGGCGGCGTCCTTGTCCGAGCCGCAGGCGGTGAGCCCCAGGGTGAGGGCGCCGACGGCGAGGGCTGCGGTGGTGAACTTGGCGGTGTTACGCACGAAAAGTGCCTTTCCTGAGGGTGTAGCGACCCGCGTGGGGTGTGCGGGGGATCTGTGGGGGCGGCCCTGGACGGGCTCAGGCGACCTTGCCGATGTCCGCGGCGGCCGGCTCCTTGGCCTTCAGGAGCCGGAGCCTCGGCGCGGGGCCCGAGCCGCCGCGGCGGTGCAGGGAGCGGGCCGCGTAGTCGCCGGCGAACTGGATGAGCGAGATGACGACGGCGAGGATCGCCACCGTGATCCACATCAGCTCGGTCTCGAAACGCTGGTAGCCGTAGCGGATGGCGATGTCGCCGAGGCCGCCGGCGCCGACCGTGCCGGCCATGGCGGAGTAGCCGATCAGGGCGACGATCGTGGTCGTGGTGCTCGCGATGAGCGAGGGCAGGGACTCCGGCACGAGGACCTTGCGCACGATCGTCCAGCTGCTGCCGCCCATCGCCTGCACGGCCTCGACGAGTCCGCCGTCCACTTCGCGGACGGCCGTCTCGACCAGGCGCGCGAAGAACGGGATGGCGCCGATGGCGAGCGGCACGATCGCGGCCTCGCGGCCGATGGTCGTCCCGGTGATCGTGCGGGTGAAGTTCATCAGCGCGACCATCAGGATGATGAACGGCAGCGAGCGGGCGATGTTCACGACCTGCCCGATCACCTTGTTGGCCGCCAGGTTCTGCAACAGGCCGCCCCGGTCGGTGAGGACCAGCAGGACGCCGAGCGGGAGGCCGCCGACGACGGCGATGAGCGTGGACCAGCCGACCATGTAGAGGGTGTCCCAACACGCCTGGGACAGCAGGGGCTGCATCTCGGACCAGGTCACTTGGCACCTTCCTTCAGCAGCACGGACTCCTGGGCCGTGCCGGCCGTGTGGGCCGCTTGGTCGACGATGTCGATCTGGAGGCCCTGTTCGCGCAGGAAGCCGATCGGCACCACGTTGTCCTCGTAGCGGCCGGGCAGTTCGATGCGCATACGGCCGACCTGGAGCCCGCCGACGGTGTCGATGGCGGCGCCGAGGATCGAGATGTCGATGTTGTAGGTGCGCGACAGCTGGGAGATGACGGGCCGGGTGGCAGCCTCGCCGTGGAAGGTGACGTCGACGACGGTGCGGTCCTCGCCGGTGGCGTCGCCGCCGACCGGGAAGAGCGCGCCGGCCAGCTCGGAGCCGGGGGTCGCGAGCAGCTCGCCGACCGTGCCGGACTCGACGACACGGCCGTTCTCCATCAGCGCGGCGGAGTCGCAGATCGACTTCACCACGTCCATCTCGTGCGTGATGAGCAGCACGGTCAGGCCGAGCTGCCGGTTCAGGTCGCGCAGCAGCTGGAGGATGGAGCGGGTGGTCTCCGGGTCGAGCGCGCTGGTGGCCTCGTCGGAGAGCAGCACCTTGGGGTCGCCGGCGAGGGCGCGGGCGATGCCGACGCGCTGCTTCTGGCCGCCGGAGAGCTGGGCCGGGAAGGACTTCGCCTTGTCGGCGAGACCGACCAGGTCGAGCAGCTCCAGCGCCTTGCGGGAACGTTCCTGTCCCGAGACGCCGAGGATCTCCAGGGGCAGTTCGACGTTGTCCTGCACGGTCCGCGAGGACAGCAGGTTGAAGTGCTGGAAGACCATGCCGATCCGGCTGCGCGCCTGCCGCAGCTCCTTGCCGGCCCGGGGTCCGCGCCCGGCGAGCGCGGTGAGGTCCTGCCCGGCGACGGTGACCGTGCCGGCGGTGGGACGCTCCAGGAGGTTGATGCAGCGGATGAGCGAGGACTTGCCGGCGCCGGACTGGCCGATGACGCCGTACACCTCGCCTTCGCGGACGTGGAGGTCGACGCCGTCGAGGGCGGTGACCTCACGGCCGCGCGAGCGGTAGACCTTCGTGAGGCCCGTGGTGGTGATCACGTGGAATTCCGTCACTGTCGAGTGCGCGGGCGTGGGTGTGCCCGGGCGCACGGGTGCAGGCTGTCAGGGACGCGACACGGCTCTCGCTGTGGCGGGGAACCGGGGAGAAACATGTGCGCGGGGCGCGGCTACGTCATGCACGGCGGACTTGCGGCGCACGGACATGCCACGGCGTCTCGCTTCGGGGCGCGAGCTCGGGGGATGGTGCGGGGGCCCTCTAGAAGGCGCACATTCGACACATACAACGAGCACCGGGCGTCATGGTCGCCTCGGTCGCAAGGGTGCGGCTGCTCGTCGTGGTCATGAGCATCAGTAAAGCAGACGTACGGTCCTGACCGAGACCCCGCCGTCCACATGCCGGACAGCCGTGGACGGTGCACCGGTCCGCCCCGGCCACGCCCGCACACCCCCGCCCGCTCGCCCTTGACCAGCGCCGACAAGGCGGACCGGCCCTTCGTCAGGTGGCCGGTGTCGAGCCCGTGGCACCGGTGAGCTGTGGCCAACGCCACGACCTCCGGACGGCGGGGCAGGTGGACTTCGGGGACGGCCGTCCGGACCCGACGCCGGGGCACGGGGCCGATCGCGGGGCGCCTGACACGCCGTAATAAGGTCACAGCATGCTTGATGCCCTGACGCTGGTGACCGGCGTCGCCGCGTTGCTGCTCGCCGCCTGGTGCGGCTGGGCCGCCTACCGTGACCAGCCGACGAAGGACTGGCATCTCATCGGGATGGCCGTGGTCTCCCTGCTGGCCGTGATCCAGCTGGTGATCGGGATCGTCCAGCTGGCGCGGGGCGAGAAGCCGGAGCAGGGTACGACGATCTTCGTGGCGTACCTGCTCGGGGCGTTCGCGTGCGTTCCGGCGGCGGGGCTCATGTCGCTGTCCGAGCGCACCCGCTGGGGTTCGGTGACCGCCGCCGCGGGCGCGGTGGTGCTCGCCGTGCTCGAGGTGCGGCTCTACGACATCTGGGGAGGCTGAGATGACGTCGGTGGACGACAAGCCGGAGCGGCTCATCAGCGGGCCCGGGATCGTGCTGGTGTGGTTCTACGGCGTGATGGTGGTCGGGGCGGTGTCGCGGTCGGCGTACCAGATCGCGACCGAGTTCGACCGGGCGCCGCTGGCCTACGCGCTCTCGGCCCTGGCGGGCGTGGTGTACGGATTCATCACGTACTCGCTGGTGCGGGGCGGCGAGACCGCCCGCAGGGCGGCGCAGGTGTGCTGCGCCGCCGAGCTGGCGGGGGTGCTGATCGTCGGCACCTGGACCCTGGTCGATCCGTCGGCCTTCCCGGACTCGACCGTGTGGTCGAAGTACGGGATGGGGTACGTGTTCATCCCCGTGCTGCTGCCGCTGTCCGCCCTGTACTGGCTGCGGAAGTCCCGTACCGCCGTGCGGCCTACGCCGTAGCCGCGTACTCCCCGGCCTGCTTCTCCAGGACGATCATCATGACGCCGTCCGTGCCCTGCGAGGTGCCGACCGTCTCGTAGCCGACCCGGCGGTAGAGGCGGAGGTTGCCCTCGCTGCGGTGGCCGGTGAAGAGGCGGAACTTCTTGGCGCCGCGCTCCTCGGCCAGCGCCGCCTCGGCCGCGCGGAGCAGCCGCGCGCCGATGCCGTGGCCCTGGAGGCGCGGGTGGACGCAGAGCTTGCCGATGGCGGCGGCGCCGTCCTCGGTGAGGGTGCCCCGTACGGAGCCGACCACCTCGTCGCCCAGGCGGGCCACGAAGACGCAGTCGGCGGCGAGTTCCTGCCGGACCGAGTCGAGGCTCTGGACGAGCGGGGCGATGCGGTAGTTGGCATACAGCGCGGCTTCACTCTGGAAGCACAGGTACTGCAATCTGAAGATCTGCTCGGCATCCTGCTCGGACGCCTCCGAGATGGTCACGCTCATGCCCATGTGCGCACGCCTCCCGCTCACCTGATCGCCTGTGGTCCTTCACTCCTATCCCCGCGCTTCGCGGGCCGCAACCTCCGGCGCCAGCAAACGCCGCAGACATCCCAGACATCTGGAACGTTCCGGTCCGAGACTGCCCTGTGAGATACCCAACTCCCCCGCGATCTCGCGGTAGGTGAGGTCCCGGGGCGACAGCAGTGCCTGGAGGAGGCGGGAGCAGCGGCCGGGCAACCGGTGCACCGCCTCGCGCAGGGCGCGGTGCCGGGCGGCGGCGAGGGCGAGCTGCTCGGGCCCGCGGTCGAGGTCGTCGGCGGGGTCGCTGTCGTACGGCTGCTCGCGGCGGGTCGTACGGCGGGTGCGGCGGACCTCGGCGCGGACGGCCCCGCGCAGCCAGCCGTGGGGGTCGGGTGGCGGGCCGTCGGTGGCGAGGCGCTCCAGCAGGCGGAGCCAGACCGCCTGTTCCAGGTCGCCGGGTTCGGTCCCGGTGGCATGGGCCTCGGCGGAGGCCTCCGCGGTGAGCAGCGGGCGCAGGGTGGTGAGCAGGTCGTGCGTCATATGCCACACGATGCGGCCGCCCGGGCAGCCGGTTGCCCGGGCGGCCGACTGTCACTCCAACGAGGACTCAGCCGTTGACGAAGTCCGCGCGGGCCAGCAGCCCGGTGTCCGGGTTGTCCGTGAAGACACCGTCGATGCCGGTGGCGAAGTAGGTACGGAACGCGCCGAAGGAGTCACCGTAGGCATCCGCGTCCGTGCCCTTGCGGAAGCCGGTGGGCAGGAAGGGGTTCTCGTTGCGCATGGTGTACGGGTGCAGGACCAGGCCGACCGCGTGGGCGTCCTTCACCAGAGTGGTCGGGGTGGTGAGGTTGCCGGCGGCGTCCTTCGGGATCACCAGGTCGAGGGTCGGTCCGATGCCCTGGGCGTAGCCCGCGATCTCCCGGAGGCCCGCCCGGGTGATCAGATCGGCGACCGTGCGCGGGTCGCCCGCCTCGACGAAGTCCCAGGGGCGCGAAGTCGCGCCGGACAGCAGCACCACCAGGGGGTTGTCGACCAGCTTGTTCAGGCGCTGGATGCTGCTCGGCTCGAAGGACTGCACGATGACCGGCGAGTTCTTGCGGTCCTTGCCGTACTTGTGCAGCAGCTTGGCGACCCGCTCCTCCAGCCCCAGGCCCAGCTTGCGGAAGTAGGTGGGGTGCTTGGTCTCGGGGTAGATCCAGACCTGCCTGCCGCGCTTGCGGGTCTGCTCGTCCTGCCACTTCAGGACTTCCTCGAAGGTGGGGATCTCCCAGCGGCCGTCGTAGAGCGTGTTGTGCGGGCGGTTGGCCGGGATGCGCTCGACGGCGCGCAGGGTCTTCAGCTCGGCGAGGGTGAAGTCCTCGGTGAACCAGCCGGTCGTGGAGACGCCGTCCAGGACCTTCGTGGTCTTGCGGCCGGCGAACTCCGGATGCTCGGCGACGTCCGTGGTCCCGCCGATCTCCGGTTCGTGACGGCACACCAGGTGGCCGTCCCTGGTGGGGACGAGGTCGCCCGCCTCGACGATGTCGGCGCCCAGGTCGAGGGCCAGCTGGTACGAGCCGAAGGTGTGCTCCGGCCGGTAGCCGCTGGCGCCGCGGTGGCCGATGATCGTCGGCACGGGCAGGCTCTTCAGGCCCTGGCCGGAGCGGGACGAGCCGGCGGCTCTCGCCGGGCCCGACAGGCCGAGGACCGTTCCGGTGGCACCGAGCACGGCGGCGCCGAGCAGCGCCCGCCGTCCGGTGCCGCCCGCGCCCGCCTGCTGGTTCGACTCCTGCTTGCCCTGCGTGCCCATGAGGGCCTCCTGCCGTCGGCTCGTCCGTGCGGCCCGATCGTAGGGGCGTGGACATGACCGTCGGGAGACCTCGGTCCTAACACGCGGGTGACGGGGGATGGCATGTGCCGTACGGCCGTCCGGCCGGTTCCGCGCGGTAGTTCACCGCATTCCGGGCAGATGACAAGGAGGCGACGATGCCGCCGTCCAGGTAAACGTACGTCAACAGTGCGTAAGACCTGGGTGACCCGATGTGCGTCACCCCCTGCGCCGCGAGTATCGTCCTCACCTGCACAGACTCATACCGTTTTCCCTTGACATCGGAGGGCTCGTTGTCCCGCTTCGTGCTCATCAAGGCAGTACTCGGACCGGTCATGCGCCTGATGTTCCGCCCCCGGGTCGAGGGCGCGGAGCACATTCCTGGCGACGGCCCCGTCATCCTGGCAGGCAACCACCTCACGTTCATCGACTCGATGATCCTTCCGCTCGTGTGCGACCGGCAGGTCTTCTTCATCGGCAAGGACGAGTACGTCACCGGCAAGAGCCTCAAGGGCCGGCTCATGGCCTGGTTCTTCACCGGGGTCGGCATGATCCCGGTGGACCGCGACGGCGGCCGCGGCGGCGTGGCGGCGCTGATGACCGGGCGGCGGGTGCTGGAGGAGGGAAAGGTCTTCGGCATCTACCCCGAGGGCACCCGGTCGCCCGACGGCCGGCTCTACCGGGGGCGGACCGGTATCGCCCGCCTGACGCTGATGACCGGGGCGCCGGTCGTTCCGTTCGCGATGATCGGCACGGACAAGTTGCAGCCGGGCGGGGCGGGGATGCCCCGGCCGGGGCGGGTCACCGTCCGGTTCGGCGAGGCGATGGAGTTCTCCCGGTACGACGGGATGGACCGGGACCGGTACGTTCTGCGGGCCGTGACGGACTCGGTGATGACCGAGGTCATGCGGCTGTCGGGGCAGGAGTACGTGGACATGTACGCCACCAAGGCGAAGGCCGCGTAACGCCTCCGGCGGGGCGGGAGCGGGGGCCGGGGGCCGCTTTCCGGTGCGGGTGCGCTGTGGCTTGTCGCGCGGTTCCCCGCGCCCCTGGGGTTGGGGGACCTGCCCGGTGAGGCGCGGGATCCGCCCGCCGCGTCCTTGAGACTGCGGGGCTTGCGCGGTGACGCGTGGGGATCCGCTCCCAGTACTCCGGAGGTTGCGTGGCTTCTCCGGTGACCTGTGGGATCCGTTCCCCGCGCGCCTGGCTCTGGACCGCTACCCGGCGTCCTCCAGGTGCTGGCCCCTGAGCAGGAACCACGCCGCCACCGCCGTTGCCAGCAGGACCGCCGCGCCCGCTCCGGTCGCCACGGCCAGGCCGTCGACGAACGCCTCTCGGGCCGACGACAGCATCTCCTCGGCCGCGGCAGGCGACATGTGCCCCGCCGCCTCCACCGCGCCGCCCAGTGATTCGTGCGCCGCTTCCGGCGTGCCCGCCGGGCCCGCGAAGCCCCTGTACACGCCCGTCACGATCGAGCCGAGCACGGCGATGCCGAGGGCCGCGCCGAGTTCGTACGCCGTCTCGGACACCGCGGACGCCGCTCCCGCCTGGTCCTTGGGCACGGAGCCCAGGATGACGTCGGCGGTCACCGTGAAGGAGAAACCCGCTCCCACGCCGACCAGCAGCAGGGCCGCGCCCAGCACGGGGTAGCCGGTGGACCGGCCGATCGTCGTCAGGGCCGCCAGCGCGAGGCCGATCGCCGCGAGGCCGCCGAAGACCACGGCCCGTACCGAGAGACGGCGGGCCGCCCGGCCCGCGAGCAGGCCGGCCACCACCGCGCCGACGGCGGCGGGCAGTTCGGCCAGACCGGCCTCGAACGGGCGCCTGCCCTGGACGAGCTGGAGGTACTGGGAGAGGAAGAACACCAGGCCGGACAGGCCCAGGATGGTCAGCAGGTCGGCCAGGACCGCGCCGCTGAAGCCGCGGTTGCGGAACAGACGCATGTCCAGCAGGGGGGCCGGCAGGGTCAGCTGGCGGCGGACGAAGCCGTACAGCGCGGCCGCGCCCAGCAGGCCCGTGCCGAGCGAGATCCCGGTGAAGCCGTGCGTGGCGGCCTCCTTGACGGCGTAGACGATGCCGATCATGCCGACCAGGGACAGCAGCACGCTGGGCAGGTCCCACGGGCCGGGGTTCGCGGTCCGGGACTCGGGAAGCGTCCTGATGCCGACGACGACCAGAACGACCATCACGGGCAGGTTGATGAGGAAGACCGAGCCCCACCAGAAGTGTTCGAGGAGGAAGCCGCCCACGATGGGGCCGACCGCGGTACCCGCGGAGGCGGTCGCGCCCCAGATGCCGACCGCGAGGCTGCGTTCGCGCGGGTCGTGGAAGAGGTTGCGGATCAGGGCGAGGGTGGCGGGCATCAGGGTCGCACCGGCCACTCCCAGCAGTGCCCGGGCCGCGATCATCGTCTCCGGGGTCGTCGCGTAGGCGTTGAGGACCGATATCAGGCCGAACGCGGTGGCGCCCATGAGCAGGATCCGCTTACGGCCGATGCGGTCGCCGAGGCTGCCCATCGAGACGAGCAGACCGGCGATGACGAACGAGTAGACGTCGCCGATCCACAGGAGCTGGGTGCCGGAGGGCTCGAGGTCCTCGCTGATGTACGGGGTCGCGAGACCGAGGACGGTCGCGTCGACGGCCACCAGCAGCACGGCGAGCACGAGGACGGAGAGCGCGAGCCAACGGTCCGGACGCTTCACCGCCCCGGTCGTGGTCGCCGGCCGCAGGGTGCTGGTCATGATTCCTCTATCTGTGATGCCGAACTCTGTGGTGCGGGGTTCTGTGAAGCGGGGCTGTGGGTTTCCGGGCCAGGGGTGTCCGGACTGCGGGTTTGCGGGCTCTGTGCCGAGGGCGGCCTGAGTGCGCCGCCGAGCAGCAGCTCGACGATCATGTGCTGGAAGTCCTTGGGGGCGCCCTTGCCGCTCTGCACCATCCAGGCGCCGGAGGCCAGCAGGCCGAACAGTGCCTCGGTGAGCCAGGCGGGCGTGAGGTCGATGCGGAACTCGCCGCTCAGTTGTCCACGCCGGAACAGGTCCGAGATCCGGTCGTCTATCCGGGTCCAGCCCTGGTTCAGTTCCTCGCCCTCGAAGAGCTGGTTCTCGGTGTAGAGGAAGGCGAGCAGGCCGGCGGCCGGTTCGACCTCCCGGACGAGCCGGCGTACGGCCTCGGGCGCGGGGCCCTCGTCCAGCCGCGCCGCGTCCAGAGCGGTCTCGCACTCCGCGATGCCGAGGGCCTCCAGGGCCCGTACCAGCGCGTCGCGGCCGGCGAAGTGACGGTGCAGTGTGGCCCGGCTGATCCCGGCCGCCTTGGCCACCTCGTCCATCGTCGCCGTGGATTTGCGGGTCAGCAGGGCCGCGGCTCCGCGCAGCACTTGATCACGATCGACAGCCATGAGACAAGACTAACCCAGATGAGACATCACTGTCTCATTCTGGGCGCGTGCGAGTCACCCGGGGGTACTCATCGCTGTTGTCAGTCGGTCCGGATGCCTCAGTGCCAGGGCAGGCTGCCGCGCCTCAGTGCCAGGGCAGGCTGCCGCGCCGCTCCCAGTACGCCCGCGGCTCCTCCGCCAGCCCGGCCAGCCGGTCCACCTGATCGTCGTCGAGGTCCACGACCGCCGCGTGCAGGTTGGAGGCGAGCTGGGTGGCGGTCGCCGCGCCGGAGAGGACGACGCCGGCCCAGGGCTGCCGCAGGATCAGCGCGAGGGCGACCGCGTCGCAGCCGAGCGACGTCTGTGCCGCCACGGCCTTCAGGGCGTCCGGCGCATGGGGCTGGGCAAGGCGCCCGTTGGCCATGCCCTCCTTCACGATCACCGTCAGGCCGGCGTCATGGGCCTCGGCGAGGGCGGGGCCGGCCGAGGTCTCCAGCGCGTTGTACGTCGACTGGACGGTACGGAAGAGGGGCTCGCCGTCGACCGTCACGGCGAGGGCGGCGCGGATGGCGCCGGCCTGGTCGGGGCCGCTGGTGGAGAACCCGACGGTGAGACCCCGCGCGGCGGACTCGGCCAGCTTCGCGTGGAGTTCCTTGTCGGTGAGGGCCGGACTGTCCGGGGTCACCGAGTGGATCTGGTAGAGGTCGAGCCGGTCGCCGAGCAGTTCCGCCGTCTCGGCGCGCTGCCGTTCGTACGTCGGGAGCCCGTGGTCCTTGACCTCGTGCCGCTCCGCGTCCGTGGTCCAGTCGGCGGTGTAGGTGTAGCCCCACTTGCTGCCCACCACGATGTCGTCCACGCCGGGCCTGGCCTTCAGCCAGTCGGCGAGGAACTCCTCGGAACGGCCGTACGAGCGGGCCGCGTCGAAGTAGCGGACGCCCTGGGCGTAGGCGGCGTCGAGGAGTTCGTGGGTGCGGGCGCGCAGCGATTCGACGCTGCGGTCCGCTCCGAGGTCGGTGTCCCGGCCGAGGTTGATGTAACCGGGACGGCCGACTGCGGCGAGGCCCAGCCCGAGGTGGCAGGTGGGGGTCGTCGCTGTGGCCAGTCGGGCGAAGGGCATCGCGGGCTCCGTTGGTCGGCTGCGGTACGGCTTGCGACCAACGTAGTCCGTCGTGACCTTCGGTGAGTGCGGGGCGCCGCGGAGCTCGGGAGGTGCGGCTCGTCGGCGGGCGCGGGTCGCGCGTGGCTCGTCACGCGGTTCCCCGCGCCCCTCAGGGCGCTGTCCTCAGCGCTTGCCCTTGGCCGTTGCCCACTCGTGCTGGGCCGCCACGTCCGCCTTCAGCTCTGCCAGCTGGATCGCCACCGCGCTGGGCGCCGTACCGCCGCGGGCGTCGCGGGAGGCGAGGGCGCCGGGGACGTTGAGGACGGAGCGCACCTCGGGGGTGAGGTGGGCGGAGATCTTCGCGAACTGCTCGTCGGTGAGGCCGTCGAGCTCCTTGCCGTCCGCCTCGGCGACCTTGACGCAACTGCCGGCGACCTCGTGCGCGACCCGGAACGGCACGCCCTGCTTGACCAGCCACTCGGCGATGTCGGTGGCGAGCGAGAACCCGGCCGGGGCCAGCTCCTCCATGCGCTCGCGGTGGACGGTGAGGGTGGCGACCATGCCGGTGAAGGCGGGGAGAAGGACCTCGAGCTGGTCGCAGGAGTCGAAGACCGGCTCCTTGTCCTCCTGGAGGTCACGGTTGTAGGCGAGCGGGAGGGCCTTGAGGGTCGCCATGAGACCGGTCAGGTTGCCGATCAGGCGGCCCGACTTGCCGCGCGCCAGCTCCGCGATGTCGGGGTTCTTCTTCTGCGGCATGATCGACGAGCCCGTGGAGAACGCGTCGTGCAGCGTCACGAAGGAGAACTCCTTCGTGTTCCAGATGATGATCTCCTCGGAGATCCGGGAGAGGTTCACGCCGATCATCGCGGTGATGAAGGCGAACTCGGCGACGAAGTCGCGGGACGCCGTGCCGTCGATGGAGTTGCCGACGCTGCCGCGCTCGAAGCCGAGGTCCTCCGCCACCGCCTCCGGGTCCAGGCCGAGGGAGGAACCCGCCAGGGCGCCGGAGCCGTACGGCGACACGGCGGTGCGTTCGTCCCACTGACGCAGTCGTTCCGCGTCCCGGGACAGCGACTGCACATGGGCGAGGACATGGTGGGCGAAGAGCACCGGCTGGGCGTGCTGGAGGTGGGTGCGGCCGGGCATCGCCACGTCCGGGTGGGCCTGTGCCAGGCCGATCAGGGCGTCCTGGAGTTCGGCGATCAGGCCGCCGAGGATCCGGGCGTGGTCGCGCAGGTACATCCGGAAGAGCGTGGCGACCTGGTCGTTGCGGGAGCGGCCCGCGCGCAGCTTGCCGCCCAGGTCGGCGCCGAGGCGTTCCAGGAGGCCGCGCTCCAGGGCGGTGTGCACGTCCTCGTCGGCGATGGTGCCCACGAAGGAACCGTCGGCGACGTCCGCCTCGAGCCGGTCGAGGCCCTCGACCATCCGGGTCAGCTCGTCCTCGGTGAGCAGCCCCGCCTTGTGCAGCACGCGCGCGTGGGCACGCGAACCGGCGATGTCGTAGGGCGCGAGGCGCCAGTCGAAGTGGACGGAGGCGGACAGCTTCGCCAGTGCCTCGGCGGGACCGTCGGCGAAACGGCCGCCCCAGAGCCTTACGTCACCGCTGTTGCTGCTCACTTGCGTTGCTCCTCACCACTGCACTCAACGTCATGCATGAGTATGCAGTGCTCTGCATGATTCGTCAATTCAGCTCCGGGGAGCCGCCCGGTTCCGGATCCCGAGAAGTTTTTGAAAGGAGTTTGAACAACAGCAACCGCTTACCCGTACTCACGACTGAACGCCGGCGCCGCGTTTGTACACCCACTCCTGACCCAAGTGAGGCATCCGCATGTCCAGGGCTCTTCCGAAGTACAACAAGCGTCGCGTAGTGGTCATCGGCGCGGCCGTCGCTCTGGCACTGTCCGGCGCGGTCGTCGTCAACTCCGCCCTCGCCGGGGAGTCGTCCAAGAGCGGCGGCTCGACCAACGCCAAGACGCTCGCCAGCCCCGGCACCATCTCGTGCCCGGACGTGGCCTCCCAGCTTCCCGCGATCCCCGCCTCCGCGCAGGCCGAGGTCGACCGCAACCTGGCCCTGCTCCAGACGCAGATCGCGGAGGCCAACAAGCGACTGGTCGACACCGTGGGCCAGGGCGGGGCGAACTTCGTGCAGAACGCGATCCTCGGCCCGCTGGAGGGCAAGCGGGTCTCCACGATCGACCGCATCGCCATCTCGATCGGCCGCCAGGGCACCAAGCCGCAGGGCCTCGACGCGCTCGCGCCGTGCGCCCTCGACGCGGGCGGCGTCGCGGACACCGGCGAGGACGCCGCCGCGGGCGACGAGGCCGAGGCCACCCCCGGCGCGGAGGAGACCGCCGCCGAAGGAGCGGACGGCGGCGCGGCGGAGACGGGCGAGGACACCGGCGCCGACGCGGCCGGCGTGGGCACCATCACCTGCCCCGACGTCGCCTCGCAGCTTCCCGCGATCCCCGCCTCCGCGCAGGCCGAGGTCGACCGCAACCTGGCCCTGCTCCAGACGCAGATCGACGAGGCCAACACCCGCCTCCAGAACACGGTCGGCCAGGGTGGCGCCAACTTCGTGCAGAACGCGATCCTCGGCCCGCTGGCGGACAAGCGGGTCTCCACGATCGACCGCATCGCCATCTCGATCGGCCGCAAGGGCACCAAGCCGCAGGGCCTCGACGCCCTGGCCGCCTGCACGTTGAACAAGTGACGTGACAGGCACGGTGGCCGCCCCGAGAAGCGCCGGCCGGGGCGGCCGCTGTGGCGTGTTCACACCCCACACATTTCACTGTTTCCTTAGACGCGCGAAAGGCTTTCCCGGATAATTGTTAGACATGGGAAAGACCTACGAGCGCATCGACGGCAGGCTCCGTACCTTCATCGAGGAGCAGCCCCTCTTCTTCACCGCGACCGCCCCGCTGTCCGGCGACGGCACGGTGAACCTCTCCCCCAAGGGCCTCAAGGGCTCGTTCGCCGTTCTGGACGAACTCACCGTGGCCTATCTCGACTTCGCCGGCTCCAACGCGGAGACCATCGCGCACCTGCGGGAGAACGGCCGGATCACGCTGATGTGGTGCGCCTTCCAGGGGCCGCCGAACATCGTGCGGGTGCACGGCCGCGGCGAACCCGTCTTCCGCGACGACCCCCGGTTCCCGGAGCTCCTCGCCCGCTTCCCGGACCTGGACCCCACCCCGCACGGGCTGCGCGCGATCATCGTCGTGCACGCCGAACTCGTGCGGGACACCTGCGGGTACGCGGTGCCCTTCATGACGTACGACGAGGACCGCGAACTGCACGCCAAGCGGTTCGCGCGGGAGGACGACGAGTCGCTCAGCGCGTACTTCGCGAAGAAGGAGTACATCGCCACGAGCATGGACGGACTGCCCGGACTGCCGTTGCCCCTGAGTCCGATGTGACGTGCACCCCGTACCGGTGACCTGAGCGGCCGGCGCTGGTGGGCCGGCACCCCGCACGGTCGGCCCACCCGGCCTGCCGGTGACGCCACCCTCCCTTAGCGTCTGATCATGCGCCCTCGTGTCGTCGCCACCGCCCTCGCCTGCGCGTCCCTCGGTCTGCCCGGCGCCGCTCCGGGCACCGGGGCCGACCCGCCGCTGCCCGCGCGAATGGCGGACACGGGCGGCGGCGCCCAGCTGATCACCGCCGTGGCCCCGCGGGCCGATGCCACCTCTGGCACGCTCACCTGGTGGGACCTGCGGAACGGCCGGTGGGCGCCGGCCGGGTCCACGCCGGCCCGGTTCGGGGCGAAGGGCCTGGTCGAGGGCGTCTCGCGTCGGCAGGGCACGAACACGACGCCGACGGGCCTGTACGGCCTCCCCTACGCCTTCGGCATCCGGCCTGCGCCGCCCGGGACGTCGTACGCCTACCGCCCGGTGCGCCAGGACTCCTGGTGGTGCCAGGACGACAGGTCCGGCGCCTACAACCGGTGGACCGAGCCGCGCCCCGCGGACTGCCGCGCGGCCGAGTCCGAGCACCTGGTCACCTACCGCACGCAGTACGCGTACGCGCTGGTCATCGGTTTCAACTACGGCAGACCGGTGCGCGGCCGCGGGGCGGGAATCTTCCTGCACGTCAACGGGCGCGGGGCGACGGCCGGTTGCGTGTCGGTGCCCACGGGGGCGATGCGGCGGCTGCTGGCATGGGCCCGACCGGAGGAGCGACCGCACATCGCGATCGGCACGACGGACGGGCGGACGGCGGTCACCCGGTACTGAGCGGGCTCGCGACGATCCCCGGTCGTCGGGTCCGGTGACGGTCTCCGTGGATCGCTGAACACTCCGCCGCCGTGGCCCGTATCTGAGGGCCAAGGGTCCGTATCCACGGAGGAACAGTGACGACGACGATCGCCGGCGGCCGTGCCGCCCGCCGCCAGACGATGCGCCGCATCCGCCCGCGCCGCTCCCCGGCCGTCCCGTTGCTGCTCGCCGTATGGGCGGGCGCGGCGGGTGTGCTGTGGCTGTGGTGGGCCAACACGCCGAACATCGCGGACGACAACAGCAGGATCCTCAACGCGGGACGGATCACCGGGCTGCTCGCCGGGTACCTCATGGCGCTCGTGGTGCTTCAGATGGCACGGGTGCCCGCGCTGGAGCGGCGGGTGGGCTCGGACCGGGTCGCCCGCTGGCACGCGATGAGCGGCCGGTACACGCTCTGCCTGGTCTTCGCGCACGTGTTCCTGATCATGTGGGGGTACGCGCTCCAGGCCGGGAAGACGCTGGGGGACATCGTCCAGCAGACGATCGACTCCATCAACCAGCTGCCGGACATGGGCAAGGCGGCGATCGGCACCGGTCTGTTCCTGCTCATCGGGCTGGTGTCGATCGGACCCGTGCGCCGCCGGATGCCGTACGACACCTGGTACCACATCCATCTGATGACCTACGCGGCCGTGTTCCTGACGTTCTGGCACCAGATCACCACCGGGAACGACTTCGCGATCGAGCCGACCGCGAAGACCGTCTGGTACGCGCTGTACGGCTCGGTCACCGCGCTGGTCGTCTGGTACCGCGTCATCGTCCCGGTCCGGCTGAACCTGCGGCACCGGATGCGCGTCGAGGCGGTCATCGAGGAGACGCCGGGCATCGTGTCGGTGCTGATCGGCGGGCGCAAACTGCACCGGATGGGCGCGGAGGCCGGGCAGTTCTTCCGGTGGCGGTTCATGGCGCCGGGGATGCGGTTCAGCTCCCACCCGTACTCGCTGTCGGCGGCCCCCCGCCCGGACCTCCTGCGCATCACCGTCAAGGCGATCGGCGACCACAGTGCGGCGCTGAGAGAGCTGCGGCCCGGCACGAAGGTGTGGGCCGAGGGTCCGTACGGTGCGATGACGGCGTCCCGGCGCAGCCGCGGCAAGGTGCTGCTGGTGGCCGGCGGGGTCGGCATCACGCCGATGCGGGCGCTGTTCGAGACGCTGCCGGGAGCGGCCGGTGACATCACCCTTCTCTACCGGGCCAACAGCACTCAGGACCTGGCGCTGTGGGACGAGCTGGCGAAGATCGCCGACGAGCGCGGGGCGCGGCTGATGTACGCCGTCAACAGCCCCGACGGGGAACGCCCCGACATCTCGGCGGAGTCCCTCCAGCGGAAGATCCCCGACATCGACAGCCACGACGTCTTCATGTGCGGACCCAACGGCTTCGCCCAAGGGGTGTACGAGGCACTGCGCGGCGCCGGGGTTCCCGCCCGCCGCATCCACCACGAGTCGTTCGAGATGTGAGCGACCCGTACGCACGGGAACCTCGCCACCAACGGGAATCAGGAGCTCAGGAAGCGATGAGGAAGAGCCACCCTCTTCGGCGCGTCGTACTCGCCACCGCCGCCACCGTGTCCGGGATCGTGCTGCTGCTGTCGCTGAAGCCGTCGTCCGACCCGGGCGCCGCCCAGGCGGCGGGCGCGGGCGCCGCGGCCCAGGAAGCGGCGCAGGGCGGGTCCGGGGCGGTCGTGTCGGGGACGATGACCGGTGACGCGGCGCAGACGCAGTACGGGGCTGTGCAGGTCCGGATCACCGTCGTCAACAACAAGATCACCAAGGCCGAGGCCGTCCAGGCCCCCAAGGGCGGCACCAGCGACCAGAAGACCGAGCTCGCCGTTCCCAAGCTCAACGCCGATGTGGTCGCCAAGCAGAGCCCGGACATCGACACGGTGTCGGGCGCCACGTACACCAGCGAGGGCTACAAGAAGTCCCTCCAGTCGGCGATCGACAAGGCGAACGCGAGCGCCGGCTCCGGGGCTTCCCAGGGCTCCGGCAGCGCGCAGGCGTCCGGCACCTTCACCGGGGACGCGGCCCAGACGCAGTACGGCGCCGTCCAGGTCCGGATCACGGTCGCCGGCGGGAAGATCACCAAGGCCGAGGCCGTCCAGGCCCCCAAGGGCGGCACCAGCGACCAGAAGACCGAGCTCGCCGTCCCGAAGCTCAACGCGGCGGCGGTCGCGGCCGGCAGCGCCGACATCGACACCGTCTCCAGCGCGACCTACACGAGCGAGGGCTACAAGAAGTCCCTCCAGTCGGCGCTGGACAAGGCGAAGGCGAAGGCGGGTTCGTCGTCCGGGTCCGGCGACGCGGGGGCCTCTTCGGGGGCCGCGCAGGCCAAGACCGTCACCGGCAGCGTCGCGCAGACGCAGTACGGCGCCGTCCAGGTCCGGATCACGGTCGCCGGCGGGAAGATCACCAAGGCCGAGGCCGTCCAGGCCCCCAAGGGCGGCACCAGCGACCAGAAGACCGCGCTGGCCGTCCCGAAGCTCAACGCGGCGGCGGTCGCGGCCGGCAGCGCCGACATCGACACCGTCTCCGGCGCGACCTTCACCAGCGAGGGCTACAAGAAGTCATTGCAGTCGGCGCTGGACCAGGCCGGTGGCTGACACCGTGGCCGAGTCGGCGCCGGCCCCCGCCGTGCTGCGTCACGCTGAAGAGGTCATGGGAACCGTCTTCTCCTTCGACGTCCGCGGCGGGGAGCCCGAGGCGGTGCGGGCTGCGCTGGACGAGGCGATCGCCTCGCTGCACCGGGTGAACGAGGTGTTCAGCACCTACCTCGAGGACAGCCAGGTGTCCCGGCTGGTACGCGGTGAGCTGACCGTCGAGGAGTGCGATCCGGAAGTGGCCGAGGTGCTGGAGCTGGGCGCCGAGGCGGAACGGGTGAGCGACGGCTGGTTCAGCATGCGCTACCAGGGCCGGCTCGACCCGACCGGCATCGTGAAGGGCTGGGCCGCCGAGCGCGCGGCCCGGCTGGTCGCGGCGGCGGGTGTGAGCGGGGTGAGTGTCAACGGCGGCGGGGACGTGCAGTTGCTCGGCGTCCCCGGGCCCGAGCGGCCGTGGCGGGTCGGGGTGTCCGACCCGCTGCGCCCGGGTGGTCTCGCCGCGGTGGTCTCGGCGGCGGGAGCGGACGAACTGGCCGTCGCGACCTCCGGTACGGCGGAGCGGGGCGCCCATATCGTGGATCCGCGAACGGGCCGCTCCGCGGTGACCGACCTGGTCGCCGTGACGGTGGTGACACCGCGGTTGACCTGGGCGGACTGCTGGGCGACGGCCGCGTTCGCGATGGGCTCGCGGGAGGCGCTCGGCTGGCTGGAGTCCCTGCCGGACGTGGAGGCGCTGCTGATCACGGCGGGCGACGAGGTGCGCTGCACGGGGGGCCTGGCCGGCCGGCTCGGCTGAGCCGGCCGGCCAGGGCGGGTGGCGCAACCCCGCGCTGACGTGCCGCCGCCAGCCTGGTAGGCCATCGGCGGCACGGGGGACGCGCACGCGCACGAGCTGCACCGGTGGGCACGGGCGAGCACGAGCGACATGGGTGGGTGCGGGCGGCACCGGCGAGCGCGGACGGCACATGGTGACCGCGGGTGGCACGGGTCACCGTCGGCGGCACGAGCCGCGGCAGGCGGCACGAGTGACCGTGGGCGACACGGTCGGCGCGGCAAGAGGGCGCCCGAGCAGCGGCGCCTGCGCTTCCCCAGAAACCCGGGGCCGTGTCGATGTGCGGCTCCTCCTCGTGGCGGCGACGCGACCAGCCCCCGCTCACGCACAGGCGGCGACCAAAACCCCAAGAACCCCTCAACGACAGCCCAGTGGCTGTTCAGTGCCCGTTCAGTGGCCGTTCTGGGCAAGTCGCAGCAGATGGTCCGCCAGGGCCTGTCCGCCTGTCGGCTCCCTGCTGATCAGCAGCAGCGTGTCGTCGCCCGCGATCGTCCCCAGGATGTCCTGCAGCTCGGCCTGGTCGATCGCCGAGGCGAGGAACTGGGCCGCGCCCGGCGGAGTGCGCAGCACCACGAGGTTGGCGGACGCCTCCGCGGAGATCAGCAGCTCCTGCGACAGCCGCCGCATCCGCTCTTCCTTCGCCGACTCCCCCAGCGGCGCCCGGGGGGTCCGGAAACCGCCCTCGCTGGGCACCGCGTAGATCAGGTCGCCGTCGTTGTTGCGGATCTTCACCGCGTTGAGCTCGTCCAGGTCCCGCGACAGCGTCGCCTGGGTGACGCTCAGCCCGTCGTCGGCCAGCAGCTTCGCCAACTGGCTCTGCGACCGCACCGGTTGCCGGTTGAGGATGTCCACGATCCGGCGGTGACGCGCGGTGCGGGTCTGCGGCACGGCGGACCCGCCCACGCCCGGCTGCTCATGTTCCTGCGCCTGACTCATCGTCGTCTCATTCTCCGGTTCTCCGGATCGTCACTCTCCGCTCGCCGCGGCTGCGCCGAGGATTCCTGGCAGCGCCCCGAGGAACGCCTCCACCTCGTCGTCGCCGAGGTTCAGCGGCGGCATCAGCCGGACGACGTCGGGGGCGGGCACGTTCACCAGGAATCCGGCCTCCTGAGCCGCCGCCCGCACCTGGGGCGCACGGGGCTCGGTGAGCACGATACCCAGGAGCAGGCCCGCTCCCCGGACATAATCGATCAACGAGTGGCCCGCACCCTCGATTCCGGTCCGCAACTTCTCGCTCTGCCGCTTGACGTTCTCCAGCAACCCCTCGTTCTCGATGGTGTCGAGAACGGCGAGTCCGGCGGCGCAGGCGACGGGGTTGCCGCCGAAGGTGGTGCCGTGGTGGCCGGGCTGCAGCAGCTCGGCGGCCCGCCCGAAGGCGATCGTCGCGCCCAGTGGCAGTCCGCCGCCGAGGCCCTTGGCCAGCGTCACGACATCCGGGAGGACGCCCTCGTGGGCCTGGTACTCGAACCAGTGCCCGGTCCGGCCGACGCCGGTCTGCACCTCGTCGAGGACCAGCAGCGCGCCGGTCGCCGCGGTGATCGCGCGAGCGGCCTTGAGGTAGCCGGCGGGCGGCACCACGACACCCAGTTCGCCCTGGATCGGCTCGAGGACGACGAGCGCCGTCTCCTCGGTGACCGCGGCGGCCAGCGCCTGCGCGTCGCCGAACGGCACATGGGTGACCTCGCCGGGCAGCGGCAGGAACGGGTCCCGCTTGCCGGGCTGGCCGGTGAGCGCGAGCGCGCCCATGGTCCGGCCGTGGAAGGCGCCCTCGGTGGCGACGACGTGGGTCCGCCCGGTCAGCCGGCCGATCTTGAAGGCGGCCTCGTTGGCCTCGGCGCCCGAGTTGCAGAAGAAGACCCTGCCGTCCCGGCCGAAGTGCTGGAGCAGCCGTTCGGCGAGCGTGACGGTCGGCTCGGACAGGAAGAAGTTGGAGATGTGGCCGAGGGAGCCGATCTGCCGGCTCACGGCCTCGACGACGGCCGGGTGGGCGTGACCGAGCGCGTTCACCGCGATGCCGCCGACGAAGTCGAGGTACTCCTTGCCGTCGGCGTCCCAGACCCGGCTGCCCGCGCCGCGCACGAGGGGCAGCAGCGGGGTGCCGTAGTTGTTCATGAGCGCGCTCTTCCACCGCGCGGTCAGTTCCTCGTTGCTCATGACGGCTCCCCCTGTGCGTCCGGCTGCGCGGCCGGCTCTGCGTGCGGCTGCGGCTCTGCGTGCGGCTCGTCGTCGGGCACGACCATCGTGCCGATGCCCTCGTCGGTGAAGATCTCCAGCAGGATCGAGTGCTGGACCCGCCCGTCGATGACGCGGGCGGTGTTCACGCCGCCTCGCACGGCGTGCAGACAGCCCTCCATCTTCGGGACCATCCCGGAGCTCAACTCCGGCAGCAGCTTCTCCAGTTGGGAGGCGGTGAGGCGGCTGATCACCTCGTCGCTGTTCGGCCAGTCCTCGTAGAGGCCCTCGACGTCCGTGAGGACCATGAGGGTTTCGGCGCCAAGTGCCGCAGCGAGTGCCGCAGCCGCCGTATCAGCATTGACGTTGTAGACATGTCCGTCGTCCTGGGAGCGGGCGATCGACGAGACGACCGGGATGCGGCCGTCGGCGAGCAGCGCCTCGATGGCGCCCGTGTCGATCGCGGTGATCTCGCCGACCCGCCCGATGTCGACCAACTCGCCGTCGATCTCGGGCTGGTGCTTGGTGGCGGTGATGGTGTGGGCGTCCTCGCCGGTCAACCCGACGGCGAGCGGCCCGTGTTGGTTCAGCAGCCCGACCAGCTCGCGCTGGACCTGTCCGGCGAGCACCATCCGTACGACGTCCATGGCGTCCTCGGTGGTGACCCGCAGGCCGGCCTTGAACTCGCTGACGATGCCGTGCTTGTCGAGGGCGGCGCTGATCTGCGGGCCGCCGCCGTGCACGACGACGACATGCAGCCCGGCGTGCCGCAGGAAGACCACGTCCTGGGCGAAGGCGGCCTTCAGGTCCTCGTCGATCATGGCGTTGCCGCCGAACTTGATGACGACCGTCCTGCCGTTGTGCCGGGTCAGCCAGGGCAGCGCCTCGATGAGGATCTGGGCCTTGGGCAGGGCGGTGTGCTTACGAGTGGTGCTCATGACGAATACGCGCTGTTCTCGTGGACGTAGTCGGCGGTGAGGTCGTTGGTCCAGATGGTGGCCGTCTCGGAGCCGGCGGCGAGGTCGGCGACGATGTGCACCTCGCGGTAGCGCATGTCCACCTTCTCGCGGTCCTCTCCGACGCCGCCGTTCTTGCAGACCCAGACGCCGTTGATGGCGACGTTGAGCCGGTCGGCCTCGAAGACGGCCCCGGTCGTGCCGATCGCGGAGAGCACCCGGCCCCAGTTGGGGTCCTCGCCGTGGATCGCGCACTTGAGGAGGTTGTTGCGGGCGATGGAGCGGCCCACCTCGACGGCGTCGTCCTCGCTCGCCGCGTTCACGACCTCGACCTTGATGTCCTTGCTGGCGCCCTCGGCGTCCCGGATCAGCTGCTGGCCGAGGTCGTCGCAGACGGTGCGTACGGCGGCGGCGAAGTCCTCGTACCCCGGGGCGACTTCGGAGGCACCGGAGGCGAGCAGCAGCACGGTGTCGTTGGTCGACATACAGCCGTCGGAGTCGACGCGGTCGAAGGTGACCTTGGTGGCGGCGCGCAGCGCCTTGTCCAGGGTCGCGCCGTCGAGGTCGGCGTCGGTGGTGAGGACGACGAGCATGGTGGCGAGGCCGGGGGCGAGCATGCCCGCGCCCTTGGCCATGCCGCCGACGGTCCAGCCGTCCTTCGTGACGACGGACGTCTTGTGGACGGTGTCGGTGGTCTTGATGGCGATGGCGGCCTTCTCGCCGCCGTGTTCGGAGAGCTGACCGACGGCGGTCTCGACCCCCGGCAGCAGCTTGTCCATCGGGAGCAGGACGCCGATGAGTCCGGTGGAGGCGACGGCGACCTCACCCGCGCCCAGACCCAGCGCCTCGGCGACCTTCTCGGCGGTCGCGTGCGTGTCCTGGAAGCCCTTCGGCCCCGTACAGGCGTTGGCGCCGCCGGAGTTGAGGATCACGGCGGACACCTGACCGCTCTTGAGGACCTGCTCGGACCACAGGACCGGCGCGGCCTTCACACGGTTGGAGGTGAAGACGCCGGCGGCCGCGCGGCGGGGCCCGTTGTTGACCACGAGGGCCAGGTCCGGGTTGCCGTTCTGCTTGATCCCGGCGGCGATGCCCGCCGCCGTGAATCCCTTGGCTGCCGTGACGCTCACGGTGCGACTCCGATCGTGGAAAGCCCGGTGGTCTCGTCGAGCCCGAGGGCGATGTTCATGCTCTGGAGGGCGCCGCCCGCGGTGCCCTTGGTCAGGTTGTCGATGGCGCTGATGGCGATGATCCGGCCCACGGCGGGGTCGTACGCGACCTGCACCTGAACGGCGTTGGAACCGTGGACGGACGCCGTGGCGGGCCACTGCCCCTCGGGAAGCAGGTACACGAAGGGCTCGTCGGCGAAGGCCTTCTCGTAGGCGGCGCGGACGGAGTCGGCGGTGACGCCGGGCTTCGCCTTGGCGCTGCACGTGGCGAGGATGCCGCGGGACATCGGCACGAGGGTGGGGGTGAAGGAGACGGAGACCGGCTCCCCCGCCGCCGCGCTGAGGTTCTGGATCATCTCGGGTGTGTGCCGGTGGACGCCGCCGACGCCGTACGGGGAGACGGAGCCCATGACCTCGGAGCCCAGCAGGTGCGTCTTGGGCGACTTGCCGGCGCCCGAGGTGCCGGAGGCGGCGACGATCACGGCCTCCAGCTCGGCGAGGCCCGCCGCGTACGCCGGGAAGAGGGCGAGCGAGACGGCCGTGGGATAGCAGCCCGGGACCGCGATGCGCCTGGACCCCGTGAGCGCCGCGCGGCCGCCGGGCAGTTCGGGGAGGCCGTAGGGCCAGGTCCCGGCGTGCGCGGAACCGTAGAACCGCTCCCAGTCGCCGGCGTCCGTCAGCCGGAAGTCGGCGCCCATGTCGACGACGAGCACCTCCGGGCCGAGCTGCTCGGCGACGGCGGCGGACTGGCCGTGCGGCAGGGCGAGGAAGACGACATCGTGTCCGGCGAGGACCTCGGGGGTGGTCTCCTGGAGGACGCGGTCGGCCAGCGGCAGCAGGTGCGGCTGGAGCGCGCCCAGCCGCTGGCCCGCGTTGGAATTGCCGGTCAGGGCGCCGATCTCGACCTCGGGGTGCGTGAGGAGCAGGCGCAGCAGCTCTCCGCCCGCGTACCCGCTCGCTCCGGCCACCGCCGCACGTACCACCATGACTCCTCCTCCTGGATGGCATGACTATACGTTTCGATGCACGTTTATGCAATCCATGCGGAGGCGGGGCCCGGAACGATCTTTGCCCGGGCCCTGGGGCTGCGTAACCTCGGCCCGATGATCGCCATGACACCGATAACCAGCCTGGACCTGACCGGCTTCACCGAGCGTGAGCCGGGGGTGTGGACCGACTCGGCGGGGCTCGTCCTTTCGGTCCACTTCTTCCCGCTGATCCCGGATCTGCCCGCCGCGCTGCACGAGCCGCAACGGCTCGGGGCGGGGCTCGCGCAGCTCGTGGCCGGGGCCGGCGGCGGGCTGATCGAGGCGGCGCCCGGCTCCGTGGACGGCGTCCCGGCGGTGCGCCAGCTGGTCAAGATGCCGCTGGGCAGCCGGCCCGGGCAGGCGTTCCTCGGCTCCTGGACCGTGCCGAGGGCGGGGTCCAGCACGGTCGTGAAGGTGCAGGCCGCCGAGGGCGCCACGACCGGGATGCGGGAGGCCATGATCATGGCGCAGGTCGGTCCGGCCGAGTACTTCCGGCCCCACCCCTACGCGGACGGCCAGCCGGACGGACAGCCGGGCGGTCTGCCGTACCACGTCGGCGACCACGAACAGTGGGACGCCGGGTTTCCCGACCATCCGCTCACCCTCGTGCGCGCCACCCTGCACCGGATCACGCCCACGATCACCTTCGACGACCGCTTCAAGGCCCTGCCGCCGTTCGACGGGCCGGGCGCCCCGCAGTCGCCGCCCCACCTGCCGCCCCCGAGGCGCGGCTGGTTCAGGCGTCGCAAGGATGCCTGAGGGGCACGGGAGGCCCGGCGGGTGCGGGCCCGCGTCGCCCGCGCCCGCCGGGATCCGCTACCGCTGCCTGATCCGCAGGAAGGTGATCGAGTTCGCCGGGAAGGTGTAGGTGAACTCGCCCGCCACCCCGGTGAAGGTGGAGGTCACCGGTGCGACCGCGGTCGCGGCCTCCGTGTTGACCGCGTCCGGCGCGGCGGCCAGCGTGGTCACCTTCGCCTTGGACGCCACCTTGGCGCCGCCGAGGTCGATCGCCGTACGGGCGTCCGTGGACTGGGCGTTGACGACCTTGACGATCAGATCGCCGGTCTTCTTGTCCAGGGTGGCGACCTGGCGGAACGGCTCGGCAGGCTTGTCGTCGGTGAAGCTGCCCCACTCCTGGCCGTCGAGGTAGAGGGTGACCTGGCGGCCCCGCACCTTGACGTCGATGTCGTAGGCGCGGCCCGTCTCGACGGACCCGGCCTTGGAGACCAGCGTCGACTTGCCGCCGTCCACGGCCTGCTCGACGGCGGACTGGGTGTTGTTCCAGCCGCCGAGGTTCCACCAGTAGTAGTTGCCGGTGTCCTTGACGCCGAAGGCGACCAGGAAGCCCTCCTTGCCGGACTTCTTGGTGGCCTTCACATGCAGGTCGTAGTCGTGCCAGCCGGCGTCACCGGCCGAGACCATGGTGTTCTCGGCGGCGGTGTCGGTCTGCACGTACTGCCCGTCCTGGAGCGACCAGCTGCCGCCGCCCGTGTGCGTCCACTTCGAGGCGTCGCCGGAGAAGTCGTCGCTCAGCAGCGCGTCGCCGTCCGCGTCGGTCACCCGCACGTCGTCGTAGGCCGCACCGGTGGCCCAGGTCGACAGACCGACGGCGCCGGTGATCGGGCCCTGGAGCGACGGGGTCCCGGTGGCCGTCGACGGCACCACCCGGTCGCCGACGTTCGTCATGAACAGCTTCTGGACCTCGTAGTTGGCCGAGTTCCAGGAGGCGTGGTTGTTGAACCACACCATGTCCGGGCTCCACTGCACATAGTCCTCGTTCGCGAACAGCGGCGCGTAGGAGGCGAGCTTGACGACGTCCGCGTTGCGTTCGAGGCCGGTCATGAAGGCCGCCTCGGCCAGCCCGTTCTTGAAGGCGTTGCCCCAGGAGGCGTACTCGCCGAGGAAGACCTTGGGGCCGCCGCGGTCGTAGGCGTCGTAGCGGTCGTTGTTCTGCAGGAACCACTGCGGGCTGTTGTAGTAGTGCTCGTCGACCATCGCGACGCCGGCGTCCCGGTTGAGCTGCCAGGCCGTGTCGAAGGTCGAACCCGCGTCGTCGGGGCCGGAGTTGGAGATGACGGTGATGTCGGGGTACTTCGCCGCGATGGCGGCGCGGAACTGCTCGAAGCGGGCGAAGAACTCGGCGGGCAGGTTCTCCTCGTTGCCGACCTCGAGGTGGGTGAGGTGGAAGGGCTCGGGGTGGCCCATCCCGGCCCGCTTCTTGCCCCAGGTGGACGTGACCGGGCCGTTGGCGAACTCGATGAGGTCCAGGGTGTCCTGGATGTGGCGCTTCAAAAGCGCGTCGTCGACGACGGCCCGGTCCTGGCCGCAGCCGGTCACCAGGGCCGGCACTACGGGCAGCGGCATCGCGCCGATGTCCTCGGCGAAGCGGAAGTACTCGTAGTAGCCGAGGCCGTAACTCTGGTTGTAGCCCCAGAAGTTGGAGTTGGTAGCGCGCTCCTCGACGGGTCCGACGGTGTCCTTCCACTGGTAGGAGCGGGCGCGCTGCCAGCCGGAGGCCTCGCTGTAGTCCTGCATGGAGCCGGTGTTGACCAGACAGCCGCCGGGGAAGCGCACGAAGCCCGGGTCGAGGGCGGCGATCTTCTCGGCGAGGTCCTTGCGCAGGCCGCCTGGCTCGCTGCGGTAGGTGTCACGGGGGAACAGGGACACCATGTCGAGAGCGGCCGAGGCCGAGGAGGCGACCGACAGGCGGCCGTCACTGCTGGTCCGGGTGGCGGTGAAGGTCGCCCGGTACCGGGCCCAGCCGCCGCCGCGCACGGCGACCTTGCGGGCGGTGGCCAGCGCGCCGTCGGCGTCCTGGAGGCTCACGGTGAGCGTGCTGCCGCTCTCGGCGCGGGCCCACACCGAGAAGTCGTACTTCTTGCCCTGCTCGACCCGGACACCGGTGTTGTAGCCGGCGTTGGTCACGGAGGAACCGGCGCCCAGGGAGAGGTAGTTGCGGTTGCGGTCGTTGAGCCGGCCGGCGTCGTCCAGGACCTGAGCGGCGCCGTCGACCGTCCAGGAGGTCAGCGGGGTGTACGACCGGTTGTCGACGGTGGAGTACTCGAAGGAGCGGTTCTGCACGAGTTCGGCGTACAGGCCGCCGTCGGCCGCCCGGTTGATGTCCTCGAAGAAGACGCCGTACATCGTGTCGTCGATCTTCGCGCCCTTGGCGGTGGGGTCGACGGTGATGGCGTAGTCGGTCACGGCCTCGGCGTGCGCCGGAACGGGGACGAGGGCGGTGGCCGTCAGGAGGACGGTGGCGGTGAGGCCCAGTCTCCAGCGGGTGCGGGTGGTGCTGCGTGGCATGAATACTCCGCGGCTCGGTAAGGCGAGTTGTTCGAAATATCAGACAGTGATCAGCACTTCGAACGGCAAGATAGGGAGGGGGCCAGGACGCGTCAATGGGCCGTGCAGCAGCGAAAGTGTCGGAAGCGAGGAACGCATGGACGAGTTCCGGCCAGTGCCGGACACCCTGGCCTACCTCCGAGGAGGCTGGCGGGTCACCCGGTCGGTACGGGACCGGGCGAGCGGCGCCGAGGGCCGCTTCGACGGGGTCACTGTGTTCGGCGCACTGGACGAGGGCGGGCTGCTGCACCGGGAGTCCGGTACGTTCGTCTGGCTCGGGGTCCCTCGGCCCGCCGAACGCACCCTGCGCTTCCTGCCGGGGCCGACGCCCGGCACGGCGGACGTACGGTTCGCCGACGGCCGCCCCTTCCACGACCTGGACCTGACGACCGGGCGGCACATCGCCGACCACCCCTGCTCCGCCGACCTCTACCGGGGCGAGTTCACCGTCCTGGACGCGGACCACTGGCGGACGGTCTGGCGCGTGGCGGGCCCCGCCAAGGACCTGGTGCTCACCACCGACTACGCGCGCGTGGGCTGAGCCGAGGCCCCTTCGAGGCGGAGGTTCCAGCGACCGGCCCGGCCTGTCACGGTGGTCGTCGACAGCGGACGCACATCGATGTTCCAGTACGTCGCGGGCGGCGCCTTCAGGGCGTACACCAGGGCCGCGCGGATCACGCTCGGCTCGGCCACGGCGACGATCCGGCCGCCGTCACCCACCGGCCGGGTGTCGAGCCAGCCGGCGACCCTGGTGATGAACGCGAACAGCGACTCCCCGCCGTGCGGGGTGGCGAGCGGATCGGCGAGCCAGGCGTCCACGGCCTCCGGCTCGCGGGCCATCGCCTCACCCAGCGTGAAACCGCGCCAGCGGCCCATGTCGCAGTCCCGCAGAGCGAGCTGCACCAGCGGGGCGTAGCCGAGCGCGTCCCCGGTGGCCCGGCTGCGCGGGGTCGGTGAGCAGTAGCGCAGCTCGGCGGCCGCCAGCGGCAGCAGAGCGTCCGCTACCTGCAACACCTCGGCCCAGCCGTCCTGGTCCAGCGGCCGGTCGTCCTCGAAGCGTTCCGCGAGCAGCGAGGAGCTGCGAGCGGCGGCGACGAACGTGACCCGAAGTGGCATGCGGTGATGGTGAGCCGCGTAACTGCGCAGGTCAAGAGGCATCGGCCGACGTCCGGAAGAAAACTTACCGACGAGTCAGGACCTGCCGGACAAGTCACCAGAAAACAGCTCCCGGCTCAAAACCGCCCCGCCCGTACCGCCCCATCGACGCCAGCCGCCCCTACCGCCGCGCTCACGCCACCCGCCCGTACCGCCCCGCTCACGCCGACCCGGGCTCCTCGCCCGGCTCACGCCACCCGCTCACGCTCTCCCCCGCTCACGCCGACCCGGGCTTCGCGAAGATCAGTGCCATCCAGTGGTCCGGCTTCTCCAGCGCCTCGAAGCCGACCTGCCGGTAGACCCCGTGCGCGTCGTGCGTGGCGAGCAGGATGCGGCGCAGCCCGTGCGCCCGCAGGTGGTCACGGACGGCGGCGACGAGAGCCGTCCCGAGACCCTTGCCACGCGCCGCAGGGTCCACGTACACGTCGCACAGCCACGCGAACTCCGCGAGGTCGGTCACGACCCGCGCGTAGGCGACCTGCTCCCCGGACGCGGTGTCGTAGACGCCGAAGTTCAGCGAACCGGCGATCGCCCGCTCCTGCCTCTCCCACTCGCGCCCGAGCGCCCAGTACGCGTCCGTGGACAGCCAGCGGTGCACACGCACGACGTCGACGCGGGCGGAGTCGGCGGAGATCTCGTAGCCCTCGGCGAGGGGCGGAACGGCGTTCATGGCATTCATGGCGGGATCCTCACAGGACGCCGTTCATCATGTCGAACGCTTTCCCGGGAACACCTCGTCGCACGCCGCCCGCAGCCGCCGTACCCCCTCCGCGATCTCCTCCGTCCCGGCGACGGCCGCGAAGCTCAACCGCACATGGGCGGCCGGGGGTTCGGCGCTGAAGTAGGGGCGGCCCGGAGTGAGAGCGACCCCCGCGCGCAGGGCGGCGGCCGTGAACGCGCTCTCTCCCCGGGTGCCTTCGGGCAGCCGCAGCCACAGGTGGTAGCCACCGGACGGGATGTGCGGCAGGGCCAGTTCGGGCAGCCGCAGCCGCAGCGCGGCGGTCATCGTGTCCCGCCTGACCCGCAACTCGGTGGCGACAGTCCGCAGATGGCGTGGCCATGCGGGCGAGCCGACGAGTTCGAGGGCCGCCTCCTGGAGCGGGCGGGGCACGAAGAAGGTGTCGACGACCTGAATGGCGCGCAGGCGTTCCAGGACCGGGCCGCGGGCGGCCAGCGCGCTGACCCGGAAGCTCGGCGAGGTCGCCTTGGTCAGCGAGCCGACGTGCACGACGACGCCGTCGGGGTCGTCGGCGGCGAGCGGGCGCGGCAGCTGCCCGGCGTCCTCGTGCGCGAGCCGCCGCACGAAGTCGTCCTCGACGACGAACGCGCCGGCCTCCCGCGCGATGCGCAGCACCTGCGCGCGCCGGTCCGGGGCCAGGACGGCGCCGGTCGGGTTCTGGAACAGCGGCTGGCAGACGAACACCCGGGCGCCGGTCGCCCGGAACGCGTCGGCGAGCAGCTCGGGCCTGACCCCGTCCGGGTCGACCGGGACCGGCACGGGGCGCAGTCCCGCCGTCCTGGCGATCGCGAGCATGCCCGGGTAGGTGGGCGACTCGACGAGCACCGGGGCCCCTGGCGGGGCGAGGGCCCGCAGGGCGGTGGTGAGCGATGTCTGGCCTCCGGCGCTGACCAGCACCTCGGCCGCGGTGATGGAGCCGCCGATGGTCCGGGCGAACCATTCGCGCAGTTCGGGCAGGCCCTCCATGGGCGGCCGGCCCCAGGCGCCCGGCCGCCGCCCGGCCCGGGCCAGGGCCGCGGCCATCGCCCGCTCCGGCTGGAGCGAGGGGTGCAGATAGCCGCCGTTGAACTCGATCACGCCGGGCGGCGGGGCGGCCAGCGACACGGTGACGCCGGAGGCGTCCACCGAGCGCGGGACGAGGTCCGCGGCGCCGTCCGCGCTCAGCGCGACCTCCTGCCAGGAGGTGTCCCCCGCGGGGGCGGCTCCCGCCCGCGTCGGCCTGGCCCGGAAGGCGCCCGCACCGGGCCGGGTGACCACCAGCCCCTCGGCGGCCAGCTGCGCCAACGCCCGCGACACGGTCACCGGGCTCACCCTGAACCGTTCGACCAGGGCCCGGCTCGACGGGAGCTTTCCACCGGGAGAGTAGCGGTCGAACTCCCGCCGCAGCTGATCCGCCAGCTCACCCACACTGCTACGCTCTTGCATGAAGACACAGAGTAGCGCTACTGACCGGCCCGCGATAGCGGTCAGCACCCGGGCCGGCACCTCGACCGGCAGCCGGGCCGACACCCCCGCCGGCTCCCGGGCCGACGCCCCCGCCGGCACTCCCGCGGGAGCCCCCGTCGGCGCCCCGCAGGCGAGCGGCGCCGGTACTCTCCTGGCCGCCCTCGGTGTCGTCGCCTTCTCCCTGACGTTCCCCGCGACCGCCTGGGGCCTGGAGGGGTTCGGCCCCTGGTCCCTGGTCGCCGTGCGCAGTGTCCTGGCCGCGCTGATCGCGGGCGGGTGCCTGCTGGCGCTGCGCGTTCCGCTGCCCGCCCGGCGGCACTGGGCGGGACTCGCCGTCGTGGCCGCCGGGGTCGTCGTCGGCTTCCCGCTGCTCACCACGCTCGCGCTGCGGACGTCCACCACCGCGCACGCCGCCGTCGTGGTCGGCCTGCTGCCGCTGACGACCGCGCTGCTGTCCGCCCTGCGCATGGGGACCCGGCCCTCCCGCACCTTCTGGGCGGCCGCGCTGGCCGGCGCCGCCGCGGTGGTGGCGTTCACCGTGCAGCAGAGCGGCGGGGCCCTGACCACCGCCGATCTGTATCTGTTCGGGGCGCTGCTGGTCTGCGCGGCCGGCTACACCGAGGGCGGCCGGCTGGCCCGGGTCATGCCGGGCTGGCAGGTCATCGGCTGGGCGCTGGTGCTCTGCCTGCCGCTCACGGTGGTCGGCGCCGCGCTCGCCCTTGCCCATGAGCCCGTCCACCTGACCGCGCACAGCGTGGCCGGGCTGCTGTGGGTCGCGGCGGGCTCGCAGTTCCTCGGCCTGGTCGTCTGGTACCGGGGCATGGCGCTCATCGGCATTCCGAAGGCCAGCCAGTTGCAGTTGGCGCAGCCCCTGCTCACACTGGTGTGGTCGGTGCTGCTGCTGGGCGAGCACCTCACGCCCGCCGCTCCGCTGACGGCCGCCGCCGTGCTCGTGTGCATCGCCGTGACGCAGCGGGCGCGCGGTTAGCCACGGCAGACGTACCGTCGCACCCGGTGAGGAGGCCCCGCAGATGCGCGCAACCAAGGGCGACCAGTTCGTCCAGCACGGCAGGGTGGTCGGCCAGCACGACAAGGTCGGCGAGATCGTCGAAGTCATGGGCCAGGGAGGAAATCCCCCGTACCGCGTCCGCTTCACGGACGGGCATGTGGGCGTGTGCTCGCCCGGCCCCGACACCGAGATCCGTCACAGGACGGCCGAGGAACAGCGGTAGATCAGCGCGGGGGCTCCGCCGGCTGCCGGTAGTGGTCGGCGACCACCCGCGCCATCGCCCCGATCCGGTCGGTCCGCACGTCCTTGGCGGCGAAGAAGACATGCCCGCGCACCTGTGGGTGGGCGGCGGCCAGTTCGAGATGGTCCGACAGCTCGGCCGGGTCCTGCCACGCCGCGGGCTGTGCCGGGTCGCCCGCCCGGTACAGGGCCTCCCCGAGATAGAGCCGGGTACGGCTGCCCTTCGCCACCTCCGCCCACCAGGGCACGAGCTTGGCGTAGTCGGCCACCGAGAGCCCGATGTTCCAGTAGAGCTGCGGGACGATGTAGTCGATCCAGCCCTCCCGCACCCACTTGCGGGTGTCCGCGTGGATGTCGTCGTACGACTGGAGCGCCCGGGTGTCCGAACCGCGTGAGTCGGTGGAGGCGTTGCGCCACACCCCGAAGGGGCTGATCCCGAACTGGGTGCCGGGCCGTGCCGCCTTGATCCGGGTGGCCGTCTCCAGCACCAGCTTGTCGACGTTGTCGCGCCGCCAGGCCGCCCGGCTGGGGAAGGCTCCGCCGTAGGTGTCGTACGCGGCCCCGTCGTCGAAGGTCTGGCCGGCCACCGGGTACGGATAGAAGTAGTCGTCGAAGTGCACGGCGTCCAGGGGGTACTTCTTCACGGCGTCGAGGATCGCGTCCTGGACGAAGGCGCGGACCTCGGGCAGGCCCGGGTTGTAGTAGAGCTTCCCGCCGAACGAGACCACCCACCGCGGGTGCCGGCGCGCGGGGTGGGAGGCGACGAGCTTCGAGGGGTCGTCATGGGTGGCGACCCGGTAGGGGTTGAACCAGGCGTGCAGCTGCAGGCCCCGCGCATGCGCCTCCGTGACGGCCGTGCCGAGCGGGTCCCAGCCCGGTGACCTGCCCTGGGTGCCGGTGAGCACCTGGGACCACGGTTCGTACGGGGAGGGCCACAGCGCGTCCGCCGTGGGCCGCACCTGGAAGATCACCGTGTTGAGCCGCCGTTTCACCGCCAGGTCCAGCATGGCGATCAGTTCGGCGCGCTGGGCGGCGGCGCTCAGGCCGGGGCGGGACGGCCAGTCCCGGTTGCTGACGGTCGCCAGCCACATCCCCCGCATCTCGGTCGCCGCCCGCCGTCCCCTCGCGGGAGCGGCCGCCGCGCCCGTCGTGGTGAACGCCGACAACGCTGCCAGCGCGAACGCCCGCCGGGTCAGTCGACCCATCGCACACATCCCCACACACTCTGCGGATCCGCTCGGTCACGGATCGTTTCGCGGTCCAGCATGCCTCCACCCCGGCGATCGATCATCGATACTTGCTAGTAACGTGCACGATCGGAGCAGGGCGGCCGAGATCCGGCAGACCTGCCCCGGCCATCTGAGTCAGCGCGGCGAAAGGGACTGATGTGACGGGCACCCCAGCGGGAGATCTCTCACGGGTCGGAGTGGTGGGCTGCGGCCAGATGGGAGCGGGCATCGCAGAGGTCTGCGCCCGCGCCGGCCTCGACGTCAAGGTCGCGGAGACGACCGGCGAAGCCCTGGAGATCGGCCGTACCCGGCTGTTGAACTCCCTGGCCAAGGCCGCCGAGCGCGGCAAGATCTCCGAGGAGGAGCGGGACGCCACACTCGCCCGCCTCAGCTTCACCACCGATCTCGGCGAGTTCGCCGACCGTGACCTGGTCATCGAGGCCGTGGTCGAGAACGAGCAGGTCAAGACCGAGATCTTCCAGGTGCTCGACCAGGTCGTGACCCGTCCGGACGCGATCCTCGCCTCCAACACCTCCTCGATCCCGCTGGTGAAACTGGCGGTCGCCACCTCGCGGCCCGACCACGTCGTCGGCATCCACTTCTTCAACCCGGCCCCGGTGCAGCAGCTCGTCGAGCTGATCCCGGCGCTGACCACCTCCGAGGGCACGCTCAGCCGGGCCCAGCTGTTCGCCGAGAAGTTGCTGGGCAAGCACGCGATCCGCGCCCAGGACCGGTCCGGCTTCGTCGTCAACGCGCTGCTGATCCCCTACCTGCTCTCCGCGATCAGGATGTTCGAGACGGGCATCGCCAGCCGCGAGGACATCGACAACGGCATGGAGATGGGCTGCGCCCACCCGATGGGTCCGCTGAAGCTGTCCGACCTGATCGGCCTGGACACCGTCGCCTCGGTGGCGCAGAGCATGTACGACGAGTACAAGGAGCCGCTGTACGCCGCTCCCCCGCTGCTCCAGCGCATGGTCGACGCGGGCCGGCTGGGCCGCAAGACCGGCTCGGGCTTCTACGCCTACTGATCACCCACCGTGATTCCCGCGGGCCCGGCACTCCTCGCAGTGCCGGGCCCGCGGCATTCACACGCCGTGTGCGCCACGGGTCCGCATATGCCCGGCGCACACTCTCCCCGTCGGCCCACCAGGCGAGTTCACTCATCATGCGCATGCAAGGGATGGAGACGACTACGGAAAGGAGCGGCCACGTGACCGCCGACCCCGAACATCCCGTGGTTCATGGAGAACTCGCAGAGTTACGTCGCCGGCTCGATGTGGCCTACGCCCGCGTCGAGGGCGGACTGGCCCTGCTGTCCCACCGCACCGAGCAGACCGCCAAGGAACTGGACGAGCTGAACACCCGCATGATCTCGCTGGAACACGCACGCTGGCCGCTGCCCTCGCTCGCGGCGCTCACGGCCCTGGGGGCACTGGTCGCGACGGTCTGGCAGGCGCTGACCCACTGAAACCTCGGCCCGTCCACGACCGGTCCACGGCGGTCCACGACCGGTCCACGGCGGTCCACGGCGGTCCACAGCCGATCCGCGGCCGATCCGCGGTTAGCCCTCGGCGAGCCTGAGGTGGTGCAGCAGCATCAACGCGGCCACCATGTTGGCGGCCGGGACCTCCCCCCGGGCGACCAGGTCGGGAACCACCTTGAGGGGAACCCATTCCCGGCGGTCCGACTCGAAGTCGTCCACCGGGTGTCCCACGTACTCACCGTGCTCCGACCAGTAGATGTGATGGACGGCGTCGGTGAGGCCGTTGGACGGCTCCACGCTCATCAGGTGGCGCAGCGGCCCCGGCCGCCAGCCGGTCTCCTCCTCGAGTTCCCTGGCGGCCGCGCGGACGATGTCCTCGCCGTCCTCGACGACTCCCGCCGCGAGCTCCCAGCCCCAGCTGTCGGTGATGAAGCGGTGGCGCCACAACAGGAGGACCTCGTTGGCCCGGTTCACGACCGTCGCGACCGCGACCGGCCTCAGCCGTATGAGGAAGTGGTCGAGGTGCCGGCCGTCGGGCAGCTCCACATCTGCCAGGTTGACGCTGAACCAGCGGTTTTCATACACAGTTCGTTCGTTCTGTTTCGTCCACTGCACGGTTCTGCCACCTTCCGTCGAGTGAGTGGCAATATCGCAGCAGGGACTGTGCAGCGTCGGCGTAGCCGCCGGTGTGGGTGTCGTGTAGGCGTCGTGTCGGTGTGCCGGTGTCGATGTCGGTGTCGGTGTCGGTGTGCCGGTGTCGGATACCCCGCCGGGCCCCGCCTACAGCGGTACGCGCAGTGCCCCGTCGATGAGTTCGGCGGCCTCGGCCGTGCCCGCGCAGTCGCTGCGCACCAGATGTTCGCGCACCGCCCGGAGTCTGTCGCGCAGGCGCTGCGACTCCATGCCCCGGGCCTGTTCGGCCATCTGCACCGCGGTGACCACCGCCTTGTCGGCGTTGCCCTGGCGCAGTTCGATCGTGCTGAGCATCGCGAGCCGGTGCACCCGTCCCCGGTCGTGCGCCGGGGTGTCGACGGCGGCCGCGGCGTGCTCGGCGGCGGCGGCGAGGTCGCCGAGGCTGAGCAGCGCCTCCGCCACCTGGACGTTGACCAGGCCCGGTTGGACATAGCCGGTCTCGTCGGGCTCGTGTCCGCGCCGGATGTGATCGGCGGCGGTCTCGGCACGCCGGATGCACGACAGGGCGCTCGTGCCGTCGCCGAGGTGGGCGTACGCCTTGGCCTGCATCGCGTACAGGTCGGAGGCGAGGGCGGGTGTGATGTGCCGGCCGGCCGCCCGCAGCGCGGCCTCCGCGAAGGCGACGGCCTGCCGGTACTCCCGCATGAACAGCGACTGGTTGACGAGGAGGGCGATGACGTACGCCCCGAGTCCCCGGTCCCCACTGGCCTTTGCGAGCCGCAGCGCCTGGTGGAAGTAGCGCTGGGCCAGGCCGTGCGCGTCCGAGTCGTACGCACAGATCCCGGCGACCGCGACCAACCCGCCTGTGGCCCGGTGCAGTTGACGTCCCGTCTCGTCGGTGTAGCTGCCGCGCAGCAGGGGCGCCGTCTCCGCGTTGAGGAAGCCGACGACACGGCTGCGGGTCGCGATGCCGCCCGCCTTGCGGTACATCTGCTCGTAGTGGGCGCGGGCGGCCCGCAGCATCTCGATGTCGGCCGAGGTGACACGGTGCCGGCCACCCCTGGAGACGTCGACGTCCTCCGGCGGGTTCTCCCACTCCCACACCGGCATCACGGCCGGCGTGCCGGTGACCGCCGGCGCCCCCAGGAGATGCGGGCGTTGCTGCTCGTCGGAGCGCCACAGGGCGGTGGCCCGCTCGACGAAGCCGGACAGCGAGGTGCCGTGCGGGCCGGCCGGTTCGCCCGGCACGCCGAGGCCGATGTCGTCGAGGGTGACCGGCCGGTGCAGCCGCCCCGCGAGCACCTCGCAGATCAGGTCGGGCACCTGGCCCCGCGGCCGCTGGCCCTTCAGCCAGCGGGCCACCGCCGTGTGCTCGTACCGCAGCGCCAGTCCGCGGGCCCGTCCGGCCTGGTTGACGTGGGCGGCGAGGCCCGCGTGCGAGACGCCCGCCTCGTCCAGGATCGCGTCGAGCAGAGTGTTGGGCTGCATGGGTGCCCCCAGGGTGCCTCGGTGCCGTCAGAGTAGTGGCTCCGTACTCACACGGGGTGTGAACGAAGTACGCGCATCCGCAGGGTGCACGCGCTGTCGCGGAGCGTTTCCGGTCGGTTGACTGAAATGCCTCGCAAGAGGTTCGCCGGGCCGTCGGCTCCCCCTCGTAAAGCGACGGCCCGGCGATTCGCACCGCGGGTCGGGCGAGGCGGGGGACCATCGGTGCGTTGTCGGCTGTGGGTGTGTGGTGGCTGGTCGCGCGGTTCCCCGCGCCCCTGAGGCGGGTGCGGGAAGCCGCCCGCTCCGAAGCACCAGTGGCGATGCCGTCGGTCGGTCCGGCCCCCGCGTGCCGGAGAAGTGCCGTCAGTACCGCGCGCGGGACGGTACCGAGTGCGGGTAGCCCGTGCCCGAACGCAGATCGGACCGGCCTCGAAAGGCCGGTCCGATTCTGTCGAGAGCACGGCCCGGAAAACCGGACCATCTGGAGATATCACCCGAAGGAGTGAGGAAACCGAAGAGAGGGACAGCCGGGGCGCAGGGGGCGAAGCCCCCGCGCCCCCGGGGGCGCGGGGAACCGCGCGACCAGCCACGACGGCATCGCGGTCGGCCGGGAACCGCAGCTCCCCCGGCGCCTAACCGCGCAGCACCGCTCCCGTGCGCTCACCCGCCAGGGCAACCGCCGCATCCCTCGCGGCAGACGCCTCGTCGACGGTCAGCGTCCGGTCGTCGGCACGGAAGCGCAACGCGTACGCGAGCGACTTCCGCCCCTCACCGAGCTGCTCCGCGTTCTCGTACACGTCGAACAGCCGGATCCCCTCCAGCAGTTCACCCGCGCCTTCGCGCAGCGCGGCCTCGACCTCGGCGTGCGGGACGAACCTGTCGACGACGAGGGCGACGTCCTGCGTGGCCACCGGGAACGCCGAGATGCTCGGCGCCTGGGGCGTGTCGTCGCCGACCTGCTCCAGCACGTCCAGGTCCAGCTCCATCGCGGAGGTGCGCGAGGGCAGCCCCAGCGCCTTCAGCACCCGCGGGTGCAGCTCACCGGCGTGGCCCACGACGCGCTCGGCACCGTCGACGACGACCAGCAGCTCGGCGCACCGGCCCGGGTGCCACGGCCCGTACTGGCCGCTGCGGACGACCAGTTCGGCCCCCGCCTCACGGGCGACCGCACGCGCCGCCTCGACGGCGTCGGCCCAGTCCGCCGGGCGGCCCCTGCCCCACCAGCCGGCCTGCTCGCGGGCGCCCGCGAGAACGACGGCGACATGGCGCGGCTGCGCGGGCAGCACGGCGTCCAGGGACGCGATCTCCTCCTCGGTGGGGCGGCGGTCGACGGGCAGGTGCCCGGCGACGCGCTGCTCCTCCTGCGGGAGGAACACCAGCCCGGTCTCGAAGAGCGCCAGGTCGTGCGAGCCCCGGCCGTCGTTGCGGCGCAGAGCGGCCAGCAGGCCCGGCAGCAGCGACGTACGGAGCGCGGGCTCCTCGTCGTTGAGCGGGTTCGTCAGCCGGACGACACGGCGGGCCGGGTCGTCGGCGTCCAGGCCGAGCTGGTCGAAGACCTGCTCGCCGATGAACGGGTAGTTCGGCGCCTCGACGTAGCCGGAGCCGGCCAGGGCGCGGCCGACGCGGCGGTGCAGGCGCTGGCGGTGGGTAAGACCACGCCCCGAGGGCGGCTTGGGCAGCGTGGAGGGCAGGTTCTCGTAGCCCTCCAGCCGGATGACCTCCTCCGCCAGGTCGTTGACCTCGGCGAGGTCGGGCCGCCAGGACGGGACGGTGACGATCAGCTCGTCCTGCCCGTACACGTCGCAGCCGATCTCCTGGAGACGGCGGACGACGGTCTCCCGGCCGTACTCCACGCCCGCGACCTTGTCCGGGTGGTTCGCCGGGACGCTGATCGTGTGCGGGCCGGAGGGGGCGATGATCTCCGTGACGCCCGCGTCGGCCGTACCGCCCGCGAGCAGGACCAGGAGGTCGACCGTGCGCTGTGCGGCGGCCGCCGCGGCCTGCGGGTCGACACCGCGCTCGAAGCGCCTGGACGCCTCGGAGGACAGTTTGTGCCGGCGGGCCGTACGCGCGATCGACACCGCGTTGAAGTGGGCGGCCTCGATGACCACGTCGGTCGTCGAGGCGCCCCCGTTCTCGGCGGCCTCGTGATCGGCGATCTCGGTGTTGGCGCCGCCCATGACACCGGCGAGGCCGATGGGACCGCGGTCGTCGGTGATCACCAGGTCCTCGGCGTGCAGCTCGCGCGTCGCCCCGTCGAGGGTGACGATCCGCTCGCCCTCCCCTGCCCGGCGCACGCCGATGGTGCCCTGGACCAGCGAACGGTCGTAGGCGTGCAGCGGCTGGCCGATCTCCATCATCACGTAGTTGGTGATGTCGACGGCGAGCGAGATCGGGCGCATGCCGACCTTCTGGAGCCGGCGTGTCAGCCAGATCGGGGAGCGCGCCTCGGGGCTCAGACCGGTGACGGTGCGGGCCGTGAAGCGGTCGCAGCCCATCGGCTCGGAGACCTGCACCGGGTAGCCGAAGGCGTTCGGCGCCGGTACGTCGATCAGCGCCGGGTCGCGCAGCGGCAGACCGTAGGCGATGGCGACCTCTCGGGCGACACCGCGGATGGACAGGCAGTCGCCGCGGTTGGCGGTGACGGCGATGTCCAGGACCTCGTCGACCAGCTCGAGCAGCTCGATGGCGTCCTTGCCGACCTCGGTCTCCGGCGGCAGCACGATGATGCCGTGGCTGCCGTCGTCGCCCATGCCCAGCTCGTCGCCGGAGCAGATCATGCCGTGGGAGGTCTTGCCGTACGTCTTGCGCGCGGCGATCGCGAAGTTGCCGGGCAGGACGGCGCCCGGGAGGACCACGACGACCTTGTCGCCGACGGCGAAGTTGCGGGCGCCGCAGACGATCTCCTGGGGCTCACCCGTGCCGTTGGCGGTGCCGACGTCGACGGTGCAGAAGCGGATCGGCTTCTTGAAGCCCTCGAGCTCCTCGACGGTGAGCACCTGGCCCACGACGAGGGGGCCCTTGAGGTCGGCGCCGAGCGGCTCGACGGTCTCCACCTCGAGGCCCGCCGACACGAGCTTGGCCTGCACGTCACGGCCGGTCTCGGTGGCCGGCAGGTCGACGTACTCCCGCAGCCAGGAAAGCGGGACCCGCATCAGATCTCCATCCCGAACGGCCGGGTGAACCGGACGTCACCCTCGACCATGTCTCGCATGTCTTCGACGTTGTGGCGGAACATCAGCATCCGCTCGATGCCGAACCCGAAGGCGAACCCGCTGTACTTCTCGGGGTCGACGCCGCAGGCGGCCAGCACCTTGGGGTTGACCATGCCGCAGCCGCCGAGCTCGATCCAGCCCTCGCTGGAACAGGTGCGGCAGGGGCGGTCGGGGTTGCCGACGGACTCGCCGCGGCAGACGTAGCACACCATGTCCATCTCGGCGGACGGCTCGGTGAAGGGGAAGAAGTTCGGCCGCAGCCGGGTCTTCATGCCCTCGCCGAACAGCGACTGGACCATGTGGTCCAGGGTGCCCTTGAGGTCGGCCATGGTCAGGCCCTCGTCCACGGCCAGCAGCTCGACCTGGTGGAAGACCGGGGTGTGCGTCGCGTCCAGCTCGTCGGTGCGGTACACGCGGCCGGGGCAGATCACGTACACCGGCAGCTCACGGCCGAGCAGCGAGCGGATCTGGACCGGCGAGGTGTGGGTGCGCAGCACGACACCGGACTCGGTGCCGCCCTGCGGGCCCTGCACGAAGAACGTGTCGGCCTCGCCGCGGGCCGGGTGGTCCGGGCCGATGTTGAGCGCGTCGAAGTTGAACCACTCGGCCTCGACCTGCGGGCCCTCGGCGACCTCGTAGCCCATGGCCACGAAGACGTCCTCGATGCGCTCCGACAGCGTGGTGAGCGGGTGGCGGGCGCCGGCCTGCTCGCGGTCGTACGGCAGTGTGACGTCCACCGCCTCCTCGACCAGCACGCGCTGGTCACGCTCGGCCTCGAGCTCCTCCTGGCGGACGGCGAGGGCCTTGTTCACGGCGCCCCGGGCCTGGCCGACGAGCTTGCCGGCGGCCGCCTTGGCGTGCGGCGGCAGGGCGCCGATCTCGCGGTTGGCCAGGGCCAGCGGGGAGGTGCCGCCGGTGTGCGCGACCTTGGCCTCCTGGAGCGCGTCGAGGGAGTCCGCGGCGGCGAAGGCGGCGAGCGCCCCGTCCCGCATGCGCTCGATCTCTTCCGGTTTCAAGGCCTCGACCTCTACTGGGTCGTACGACTTATTCGGTGCCGACATCTCTTCCCGTGCTTCCGGTTGGCTGGCTGAAGGTCCCCGTCACCGACTCACGCAGAGGTCAGAGGGCCGTCCATGGGACACAAAGGTGCCAAAGGCCGAGTCTAACGGGGTGGAGGTATACGGATGCGCCCGCGGGCTGCCCGGCCGGTTCTCAGGTGAGATACGCCGGGGTGCTCACGGGCAACGTAAATCGGAACTCGGCGCCGCCGCCGGGAGCGCGGCCGACCGTGATGACGCCGCCGTGGGCTTCGACGATGCCCTTGACGATGTACAGCCCAAGGCCCGTGCCGCCGCGCTTGCTGCCCCGCCAGAAGCGGGTGAAGACGCGGTTCATGGACTCCTCCGGGATGCCTGCGCCCTCGTCGCTCACGGTGACCGACGTGCCGGAGTCCTCTCCCTCACGGGGGGACGCGGCGGGCGTGACATCGATCGTGACGGTTCCCTCGCCGTGGCGCACCGCATTTTCGATGAGGTTGCTGAGCACCTGGTCGACCTTGTCGGGGTCGGCCCACAGGGCGGGCAACGGCTGCTCGATGCGCAGCAGGAACCGGTCGGCGGGCTGTCCGGCGGCGACGTAGGCCTGGATGTGCCGGCCCACGGCCGCGCCCATGTCGACGGGCTGACGGCGCACCTCCAGCCGTCCCGAGTCGATGCGCGAGATGTCGAGCAGCTCGGCGATGAGGCGGGTGACCCGGTCCGCGTCGGCGTCGACGGTCTCCAGCATCAGCCGTTTCTGGTCGTCGGTGAACCTCGACCACTTGGCGAGCAGGGTGGCGGTGAAGCCCTTGACCGAGGTGAGGGGGGAGCGCAGCTCGTGGGCGACGGTGGCGATCAGCTCGGCGTGGCTGCGTTCGGTGCGGCGGCGGGCCTCGGTGTCGCGGATCGACACGACGACCCGGTGGACCGGTCCGGTGGGTTCGCCGCGGACGTACCGCACCGTGACGAGCACCTCGCGTCCCCCCGGCAGCAGCAGGTTGCGCTCGGGCTGTCCGACCCGGATGGCGAGGCCGCCGTAGGGGTCGGTCAGCTGCCACCAGCGGCGGCCTTCGAGGTCCTCCAGCGGCAGCGCGGTCTCCAGCCGCGCGCCGAGGGCGTCCTCGGCGGGGACGGCGGTGATGCGCTGGGCGGCGGCGTTGAAACAGACGACGTGCCCGTGTTCGTCGGCGACCACGAGCCCGTCGGGCAGGTCGTCGGGGTCGATGCCGAGACCGGTGGGGTCACCGCCCGGCCGGGGTGCGCAGGCGTCGGGAACGGCCTGCGCATCCCGTGTACCGCTCATGCCGACGCTCATTGCCCGTACCCCACCTCTCAGACGACTGAGGGGCCCCCGAGCTGGTCACCCTACTAGCTCTCGGTGACGGAGCGGCACCCTCCGGAGGCGCGCTGTGCACGGGCCGATGCATAGAGACATACGGCGGCGGCGGTCGCGAGGTTCAGGCTCTCGGCCTTCCCGTGGATCGGAACCCGCACGACGGCGTCCGCGAGGTCCCGGGTCTCCTCCGGGAGCCCCCAGGCCTCGTTCCCGAACACCCACGCCGTGGGCCCGCCCATCGTCCGCTTGTCCAGCTCGTCGTCGAGGTCGTCGTCCCCGGCGCCGTCGGCGGCGAGGATCCGCACCCCGGCCTCCTTCAGCCCGGCCACGGCCTGTTCGACGGGGACCCCGACCGCCACGGGAAGGTGGAAGAGGGAGCCCACGGAGGCGCGGACGGCCTTGGGGTTGTAGAGGTCGACGGAGGCGTCGGTCAGGACGACGGCGTCGGCGCCCGCGGCGTCCGCGCACCGCAGGACGGTGCCGGCGTTGCCGGGGTCGCGCACATGGGCCAGTACGGCGACCAGCTTCGGCCGGGCGGCGAGGATCTCCTCGAAGGGCGTGTCCAGGAACCGGCAGATGCCGACGAGCCCCTGCGGGGTGACGGTGGTGGAGATGTCCTCGATGACCTGTTCGTCGGCGAGGTGCACCCGGGCGCCGACGGCGCGGGCCTCGCCGATGATGTCGGCGTACCGTTCCGCGGCCTCGACGGTGGCGAACAGCTCCACGAGGGTCGCGTCGCCGCCGGCCCGGTGCGCGGCCGCCTCCCGCACGGCCTGCGGTCCCTCCGCGAGAAACAGCCGTTCCTTGCCCCGGAAGTTCCGCCTGGCGAGCCGCCGGGCGGCGGAGACCCGGGGGGAGCGGGGAGAGATCGGCTCGGGGGTGGCGGAGGGCATGTGGAGCTCACCTTCGTTTTTCACTCGTGGGGGATGGCGACCCCCTGGGGGCGCGGGGAACTGCGCGACCGGCCGCCGACGGCCCGCACCCGGACGACGGCCGGAACGGGCAGACGCAAAGGACCCGCAGGCGTCAAGCCTGCGGGTCCTTCCGTCACGTCGGCTCAACGCCGGCGCGGCGTCACGCGGCCTTGGGCGCGTTCACGTCCGCCGGGAGGGCCTTCTGCGCGACCTCGACCAGCGCGGCGAACGCGGTGGCGTCGTTCACGGCCAGCTCGGCGAGGATCTTGCGGTCGACCTCGATGTTCGCGGCGTTCAGACCCTGGATGAAGCGGTTGTACGTGATGCCGTTGGCGCGGGCAGCCGCGTTGATGCGCTGGATCCACAGCCGCCGGAAGTCGCCCTTGCGCTTCTTGCGGTCGTTGTAGTTGTAGACCAGCGAGTGGGTGACCTGCTCCTTGGCCTTGCGGTACAGGCGCGAACGCTGACCGCGGTAGCCGGAGGCCGCCTCGAGGATCGCCCGGCGCTTCTTGTGGGCGTTGACTGCCCGCTTGACGCGTGCCACTTGTTTAACTCCTTGTAGCGGGGCCGTGGTTGGACTCACACGACCCGGAATCGATTTAGTCCCGGTCTGAGATCAGGCGCGGATCACGCGCCCGACGTCACTTGCCGAGAAGCTTCTTGATCTTCGCGGCGTCGCCCGGGGCCATCTCGGCGTTGCCGGTGAGGCGACGCGTCACGCGGGACGACTTGTGCTCGAGCAGGTGGCGCTTGCCGGCGCGCTCACGGAGCACCTTGCCGGAGCCGGTGATCTTGAAGCGCTTGCTGGCACCGCTGTGCGTCTTGTTCTTCGGCATAGCGCCGTTATCTCCTCGTCGGTGGCGTTCCGGTGCCCGGTCGTGAAACCGGGCACGGTGGAACGTCTCTTGTATCGGTTACGTCCTTGGGACTCGCGTCCCGCGGATCACGCCTCGGCGGAAGCCTCGGCAGGGGCCTCGGCGTCAGCCTCGGCGTTCACGACGTCGGTGTCGACGTCGCCCTCGGCGTTGACGGCGTCGGCATCCGCGGCGTTCTGCGAACGACCCGGGTTGGCCTTCGCCTCGGCCTTGCGGGCCTCCTGCGCCTGACGGGCCTCGGCCATCGCCTCGGTCTTCTTCTTGTGCGGACCGAGAACCATGATCATGTTTCGGCCGTCCTGCTTCGGGTTCGACTCGATGAACCCGAGGTCCTGGACGTCCTCCGCGAGACGCTGGAGCAGTCGGTAGCCCAGCTCGGGCCGGGACTGCTCACGACCGCGGAACATGATCGTGATCTTGACCTTGTCGCCCTGCTTGAGGAACCGAACGACGTGACCCTTCTTGGTGTCATAGTCGTGCGGGTCGATCTTCGGCCGGAGCTTCATCTCCTTGATGACCGTGTGCGCCTGGTTCTTGCGCGCCTCACGGGCCTTCATGGCCGACTCGTACTTGAACTTCCCGTAGTCCATGAGCTTGCAGACCGGGGGGCGGGCTGTCGCCGCGACCTCGACCAGGTCCAGGTCGTACTCCTGGGCAAGCTCCAGTGCCTTGGCCAGGGGGACGATGCCCACCTGCTCGCCACTGGGACCGACAAGTCGCACCTCTGGAACGCGAATCCGGTCGTTGATGCGGGGCTCGGCGCTGATGGATCCTCCTAGATAGCACCACGCGGCAGTCTGGCGAACGGCCGCGTAACGTCTTGGTTGTTAGTCCTGTAACCACGCCGAAGCACAAAAAATGCCCCGAACGATCACATGCGGGGCTCCAAGCACTACCGGAGCACCGCCGCGTGAACGCGGGGCGCACTACCGGGCGACTCCATCGTCCGTACGGAACGATGGTGGCCGCCTGACCGGGGTGACCCGCCGTCCGCGAGGACAGTCGGGTGGGAGTTCGGAGCCTCCACTTGTGGGCCGGGCCCGCCTGCTGAGGGGCACGCGTGTCCGACCGGTCTTTACACGAGATTAGCAGTCTGCGCCAGGAACGGCCAATCGAGCCTCGGTACGGAGACCGGGCCGGCCTGCGCCTATCGTGTGGGGCATGAGTGACTCCTCCCCCGCCGGCTCCGCCGAGACCCCCGGCGCCCCCGACTTCGACGAGATGACCCGCGACATCGCCGAGGTCCCCGCCGTCGAGGTGATCGTGACGGTCGCCGTCAACCTGATGAGCGCCGCCGCCGTGAAGCTGGGGCTCACCGAGGAGGGCGACAAGTACAAGGACCTCGACGAGGCCCGCAAGCTGATCCACGCCCTCGCCGGCCTGCTGGACGGAAGCGCGACCGAGATCAGCTCCTTCCACGCGGCGCCCCTGCGCGACGGTCTGAAGTCGCTCCAGCTGGCGTTCCGCGAGGCGTCCCTCGTCCCGGACGAGCCGGGCCAGGGACCGGGCGAGAAGTACACGGGCCCGATCTACGGCTGAGGCCGCTTCTTCCGCTTCTTCCGCTGGGCCGGCGCAGCCGCCGGTTCAGCTCTTCACGTAGAGGGGCTCGCCCGGAGGCGTCGTCCCGGCCGGCAGCAGTGCCAGGTCGAGGCCGCGCACCAGGCGGGCCCTCAGTGTTTCGTCGGCGGCGAGCCGCCCGGCCACCGCACGGGCCGCCTCGGCGGGGACGGCGGCCGGGTCGAGGACGAGGGCCAGGGTGCCGTCCGCCTGCCCCGGCCCGAGGTGGGCGCTGAGGACCTCCGGTTCGGCGGCGACCGCGGCCCGGACCGCCGCCCGCACCGCCGGATCGGCGAGCGGGTCGGCCGACGTACGGCCCTCGGCGAGCGCCAGCAGCGCCGGCCCGGTCAGTTCGAAGGCCACCGGTCCGGCCAGGTCGAGGACGACCGTGTCCGCCTTCTCGTGGGCGGCCGCCTGGAGCGCCTGGTGCAGCGGTACGGCGACCGGGCGGGCCTGCGGGTCCCAGCGGGCGAGCGAGTCCGTGGACGTGAACGCGGGCAGCGCGGTGCGACCGCCCGCCTTCAGCGTGGGCACGGCCATGTCGCTGGTCTTCTCCCGGCGCAGTCCCTTCTCGTCCTCCTCCACCTCGCCCAGCACGGCCACCACGGGCACCAGGAGCCGGGCGCCCCTGAGCGCCGCCAGGACCGGGCCCACGGCGGTGCGGTCCTCGGCCCAGGCGGCGAGCGCCGCGCTCAGCCGGGGATCGGCGGAGCCGTCGTCGTCGGAGAAGCCGGAGTCGGGAATGTTCTTGTTCGCCACGGTCGTCGACCCTATCGGGGGGATGATGCTGCGCTTGTGCGGGGCCCGAAACACGGTGGTGACGCCTTTCACCGGATTCTCAGACATCCCTGACGTGCCTCTAACCTCCGTCTAACGGTGCGCACAGTCGCCGCCCCGAGCATCGACGGTCATGGAGTCCTCCAGAGCACGTCGCAGCCGCCGCGCTCGGCCCTCCCGGCGCCGCCCGCTGCTGTGCACCGCGCTCGCCGCGGTCGCCGTCCTCGGGGTTACGGCGGGCGGGACCGTTTATGTGAAGGCACAGGCGCACTCGGGTACCGCGGTCGTATCGTCGTCCTCCGCGACGCCGTCGGCGTCCGGTCCGGGGAGCGGAAAGGTGTCGGTGGAGACGGTGGCGGCGCCCGAGGTGGACCACGACGCGCTGCTCGCGTCCGCGATGAGGTCGGTGACCGTGCCGGGCGACGCGTCCGTGTCCGTGGCCGTGCTCGACCTCGACTCCGGTGACGACGCCACGTACGGCGAGAGCGCCTTCGACACGGCGAGCATCGTCAAGGTGGACATCCTGGCGACGCTGCTGCTCCAGGCACAGGACGCGGACCGGCGTCTCACCGCGGCCGAGAAGACGTACGCCACCGCGATGATCGAGAACAGTGACAACGACTCGGCGTCGGCGCTGTGGCGGATCATCGGCAAGGCACAGGGGCTCGACGCCGCGAACGAACGGTTCGGGCTGACGGACACCGCGGGCGGCGACGACATGCTGTGGGGGCTCACGCAGACCACGGCCGCCGATCAGCTCACCCTGCTCCAGCAGGTCTTCGGGGACGACTCGGAGCTGAGCGAGGCGTCGCGGACGTATCTCCGGGGCCTGATGGGGCAGATAGCCGCCGACCAGCGCTGGGGAGTCTCGGCGGCGGCCGACGGGTCCTCGTGGGCGCTGAAGAACGGCTGGCTGGCGCGCAGCACGACCGGGCTGTGGGACATCAACAGCATCGGCCGGGTGACCGTCGACGGCCACGACTGCCTGGTGGCCGTGCTGTCGAACGGCAACGCGACGCAGGCGGCCGGGATCTCACTGGTCGAGCAGGTGGCGCGGACGGCGGTGTCGGCGCTGCGGGACGGTGGCGCCTCGACGCAGGCCGCCGCCACGGCCTCGCCCTCCGCCGCCGACTAGCCGGCGGGTCCCGTCACGGCTGGAGCGTCCCGTAGGCCCCGGGCCGGTCGCGCTCGCGGCGGCCGCGCCACAGGAAGACAGCCGCCACCAGCAGCACTCCCCCGGCACCGCCCGCGAGCAGGCCCGCCCAGTCGGCCGGGTCGTCGTCCGCCTTCGGCTTGTCCGGGCCGGAGCCGAAGTACTGCTCGCCGTAGGCCGCCGACTGCAGACCCTCCGGCTTGAGGTCGGCTGCGGCCGTGATCGCGGCGGCCGGGTCGATGAACCCGTAGCCGCGGGAGTCGTCGCGCCCTCCGGTGGGGGCGTTGCGGGCGGTGTCCTCCAGGAGCTTCTTGATCTGGGCCGGGGTGAGCCCGGGCCGGGCGCCCTTGATGAGCGCCACGGCCCCCGAGACGAAGGCGGAAGCAGCGCTGGTCCCCCAGCCCTCGTAGTACTTGTGGTCCGGGTCGGCGATGACGACGTCGACGCCGGGCGCGCTGACCGTGGCGTACCAGCGGCGGGTGGAGAAGGAGGCGCGGGTGCCGTAGCGGTCGACGGCGGTCGCGGCGATGACGCCGGGGTAGGCGGCCGGGTAGGAGATGTGGTCGCCCTTCTCGCCGCCGTTGCCGGCCGAGGCGACGACGACCGAGCCCTTCTTCAGCGCGTACTGGACGGCCTCGTCCTCGGCGGGCTCGGGGTGGGCGGAGGCGGAGTCGTCGCCGAGGGAGAGGTTGATGACGTCGGCGCCCTGGTCGGCGGCCCAGCGGATGCCCTCGGCGAGGGCGTTGCCGCGGGTGTTGCGGGCCTTGGTGCGCTGCGGGTCGCCGTCCTCGAGGATCACGCGGACGGGCAGGATCTTCGCCTCCGGGGCGATGCCCAGCACGCCGTCGGCGTTGCCGCCGCCATGGCCGTGACCTGAGATGATGCCGGCCATCGCGGTGCCGTGGCGGGCCCACGCGCGGTCACCGGGACCGGCTCCGAAGCCGACCATGTCCTTGCCGGTGAGCACGTTGCCGGTGAGGTCGGGGTGGTCGGCCTCGACGCCGGTGTCCAGGACGGCGACGGTGATGCCCGCGCCCTTGGTGGTCTGCCAGGCCTCCTGGGTGTGCAGGGCCTCCAGGGCCCACTGCTTGGCACGGATGCCGTCGGCGTAGGCGGTGGAGGGCGGCACGAGGGCGACGGTGGCGGCGAGGAGACAGCACAGGAGCCCGGCCCTGCGGGTCGTACGGCTCGTACGGGTGCTCATGAGGGCTGCTCCGAGGGCGTGACGGCGGTCTTGCGCAGGCCGCGCTCCACGCGGTCGGCGAGGCCCTGGGCCTCGTTGCCGAGGCCCGCCTGCGCGGGGGCCGTGGTGGCGCCCGCCGCGGTGGCCGCCGGGGCGGACTGAGGGGTGTCGACCACGCGGCCGTCCGCCCAGCCGGAGACCGCGTAGACGACGACGGGCGCGTCGGTCAGGACGGAGACCGTCCACGCCGCGCGCTGCTTGTCGCCGAAGGCGGCGGCGACGGTGCCCTTCACGGCGTACGGCCGGGGCATCAGATCGGCCCGCTCCGCCAGCTTCTCCTTGGTGAAGCGGGTGTCGAGCGCACGCATGGCGGCCGCGTCGGCCGTGGTGAACAGCAGGCCGACGGTGGTCACATAGCTCTGGGTGGCGTCGGTGTAGGTGGCCCGCAGGAGCCGCTGGCAGCCGACCGGGGCGAGGGTCTTGAGCAGCAGCGGGTCGAAGGCGTCGGCGCAGTCGCCGTCCGGGGCGACGGCGATCCGCGTCCAGGTGCGGTCGGCGCCGCCGGGACCGGCGCCCTGACCGTCGACCGTGGGCGGGAACAGCTGATCGACCGGCACGTTGTGCCACAGTCCGCCGGCGGTGGTGTAGGTACTGCGCTCGGCGGCGTCCGCCGAGTCCCCGACCAGCCAACTGCCGGTGACCGCACCGCCGATGAGCCCCATGCCGAGGACGACACAGACCGCGGCCGCGGCGACGCGTCCCCGCCGGCCGAAGATCCCGGACATGTCCCGGTACCCCTCGGGGCGCGCGAAGGTCACCACCGGCCGGGTGGCACCGAGGGGTCCGCCCGGTGCCATCGGAGCGCTCCAGGACAGGGACGGATCGGGGCCGCTCGCCTCACCCGGGCCGCCGTCGGTCCGCTGCGGAGCCCTTGGCGCGGGGGGCGCGGGGGGCGCGGCCGGAACGGGCGGCACGGCGAACCCGGGCTGCCGCACGGCCACCCCGGGGCTCCACGCCGGCCCGTCGTCCGTCACCGCCGGGCCCGCCTGGGAGTCACCGCGCAGACCGCCCCCGGCGCCCTCCGCCTCCGCCTCCCGCCGACTCAGCCCGGGCACGGGCACCCAACTCCGGGGCAACGGCGACCAGGCGCCGTCGGACGCGGACCCGTCCGCGGTCGCGGACGAGCCGGCGGGACGGGAGGGCGGCGGCGGGCCCGCGGGGCGGGAGCCGTTCGAGTCGGCGGGACGAGTGCCCGCGGGAGCGGCAGTGCCGTCGGGCAGGGCGCCTTCGGAGCGGCCGGCGGAACGCGGGGGTCCGTCACCGGAGGGGCGGGCGCCGGCTGCGCCGGTGGGAGGGGAGCCGTCGGGGCCGGCCGGGCGGGTGGCCTCCCCGTCGGCGGGACGGGGAGCAGCCGTACCGGCGCGAGGGGCGGCGCCGCCCGGACCTGCGGGGCGCGAGTCCTGCGAGGGAGCGGGGCGGGCGGCCGGCCTGGTGGGCCGGGGGGCGCGGCGGAAGTCGTGGGGCGGGGCCGGACGGGGGACATGAGGAGCCGCCGGGCGTTCTTCGGCTCGCGGGGGCGTCCCGGCGTCGTCACGTCGTGAGGCGGGGACGGGGCGGGCGGGCTGCGGCGGGATGTCCGGAAAACGGGCCGACGCGGGCGGCGGGGGCGGGGTCATGGCGTCCGTGTGCTGGGCCCGCAGGTCGGCGAAGCGGGGGGCGGTGCGGGAAGGGGAGGACTGCGGGCCCGCCGAAGGAAAGTCGTCGCCGGCGGAAAGAAAGCCGCGCCCGGCAGAGGGGAAGTCGTCCCCCGAGGAAGAGAAGCCGTCCCCGGCAGAGGGGAAGTCGTCCCCCGAGGAAGCGAAGGCGTCCCCGGATGTGGGCTCGCCCTGGGCGGGCGCCTTCGGTCCGGCCGAGCCGGGAGTCGCGCCGTGGGCGGACTCCCGCTCAGCCTGCTGCCGCGGTCCGCCCGTCGGCGTCCTGGGCGGCGCGGCGGGCTCCTGCGGCTCGGCGGCGGGGGCCGCCCGGCGCGCCGGGTCGCGTGGCGGCGGCTCGGCGAGGGCCTGGCCGGTGCTCGCCCGGTCCGTCGGGGCAGTCGGGGGCTGGGCCGGGCGGGGCGGGGTGGCGGGCCGGGGCGGGACACCGGGGTGGGGCGGCACGTCCGGGCGCGGGGGGACCGAGGCGCGGCGTGCTTCCGTGCTCATGCACCCCCCGTTTCCTCGTCCCCGGGCCGTCGTATCGGTACGCGGGCGGTCGGTCTCGTGCCCGGGCGGCCCGGCGCGGACGCGGTGGTCCGCCCTGGGCACGCATACCCGCACGGGCGGACCGGCATCCCGACGCGGTTGCCCGGCCGGAGCCGTCCTCCTGCGTGCGCGTCACTCTACGGCTTGTCGCCGGGCGAACGGGAACCAGTCCGCGACGCCCGGGGCTTCTGCCCGGAACGTCCCCCTACCCTGCGGTAATCCTGTCTGGCAGGCTTCGTTCATGACTGCGCGCGCCGCCGACCGGGCCCGTTACGACCGGGCCACCGCCCATCTCGACGCACCTCTCGCCCTCGTGGACCTGGACGCCTTCGACGCCAACGCCGAGGACCTGGTCCGCCGGGCCGGCGGCAAGCCGATCCGTGTCGCCAGCAAGTCCGTACGCTGCCGGACGCTGCTGGAACGCGTCCTGGCCAAGGACGGCTTCGCCGGCATCATGTCGTTCACCCTCGCCGAGTCCCTGTGGCTGGCCCGGTCCGGGTTCGACGACATCCTCCTCGCCTACCCGTCGGCCGACCGCACCGCCTTCGCCGAACTGGCCGCCGACCCCAAGCTCGCCGCCGCCGTCACCGTCATGGTCGACGACGTCTCCCAGCTCGACCTCATCGACGGCGCGCGCGGTGAAGGGCGCGAAGTCATCCGGGTCTGCCTGGAGTTGGACACCGCGCTGAAGTTCCTCGGCGGCCGGGTCCGGGTCGGCGCCCTGCGCTCGCCGCTGCACTCCCCCGCCCAGGTCGCCGACGTGGCCAGGGCGGTCGCCCGGCGGCCCGGTTTCAAGGTCGTGGGGATCATGGCCTACGAGGGGCACATCGCCGGGGTCGGCGACGCCGTCGCCGGGCGGCCCTTCCGGTCCCGGGCCATCCGGCTGATGCAGGCCACCGCCCGGCGCGAGCTCGCCGAGCGTCGCGCCGCGGTGGTGCGCGCGGTGCGGGCCGTCGTACCGGATCTGGAGTACGTCAACGGCGGCGGCACCGGCAGTGTGCAGCACACCGCCGCCGAGGACGCGGTCACCGAGATCGCGGCCGGGTCGGGGCTGTACGTGCCGCGTCTGTTCGACAACTACACGTCCTTCAGCGGCCGTCCGGCGGCCCTGTTCGCCCAGCCCGTCGTCCGGCGGCCGGGGGTGGGGATCGTCACCGTCCTCGGCGGCGGGTATCCCGCGTCCGGTGCCGCGGGCCCCGACCGGCTGCCCGTGCCGTACCTGCCGGAAGGGCTGCGGTACGACCCCCAGGAGGGGCCGGGCGAGGTGCAGACGCCACTGCTCGGCTCGCCCGCCGACGATCTGCTGATCGGCGACAAGGTGTGGTTCCGGCACGCGAAGGCCGGTGAGCTGTGCGAGCGGTTCGACGTGCTGCACCTCGTCGAGGGGGACGCGGTGACGGCGACCGTGCCGACCTACCGGGGTGAGGGGCGGACCTTCCTGTAGGCGGCCGGTCGTTGGGGCGTCCTAGAGCGGGGTCACGTAGGCCCCGGAGATCCCGCCGTCCACCAGGAAGTCGGAGGCGTTGACGAACGAGGAGTCGTCGCTGGCCAGGAAGGCGACGGCGGCGGCGATCTCCTCGGCCTCGGCGAACCGGCCGACGGGGATGTGGACCAGCCGGCGGGCGGCCCGCTCCGGGTCCGTGGCGAACAGCTCCTGGAGCAGCGGGGTGTTGACCGGCCCCGGGCAGAGGGCGTTCACGCGGATGCCCTCCCGGGCGAACTGGACGCCCAGCTCACGGGACATGGCGAGGACACCGCCCTTGGACGCCGTGTACGAGATCTGCGAGGTGGCGGCGCCCATCCGGGCCACGAAGGACGCCGTGTTGATGATGGAGCCCCGGCCCTGGCGCCGCATGTAGGGGATCGCGGCCTTGCAGCACAGGTAGACGGAGGTCAGGTTGACCTCCTGGACGCGCTTCCAGGCTTCGAGGCCGGTCTCCAGGATGGAGTCGTCGTCGGGCGGGGAGATGCCGGCGTTGTTGAAGGCGATGTCGACGCTGCCGTAGGTGTCGTAGGCGGTCTTGAACAGCGCCTCGACCTGCTCGGGGTCGGTGACGTCGACCTTCACGAAGGTCCCGCCGACCTCCTCGGCGGCGGCCTTGCCGCGGGCCTCGTCGACATCGCCGCAGACGACGTGCGCGCCCTCGGAGGCGAGCCGGCGCGCGGTGGCGAGGCCGATGCCGCTGCCGGCTCCGGTGATGACTGCGGTGCGGCCGACCAGACGGCGGCAGATGATCTCGTCAGGCGATGCGGTCACTGTGCGGGGCCCTCCGTGCTGATGAAGACGTTCTTGGTTTCGGTGAAGGCGGTCAGGGCGTCCGGACCCAGTTCACGGCCCACGCCGGACTGCTTGCAGCCGCCGAACGGCGTCCAGTAGCGGACGCTGGAGTGGGAGTTGACGGACAGGTTGCCGGCCCGGACCGCCTGGGAGACGCGCAGCGCCCGGCCGACGTCCCGGGTCCAGATGGAGCCGGAGAGGCCGTAGGGGGTGTCGTCGGCGAGCCGGATCGCGTCCGCCTCGTCCGTGAAGGGGAGCAGTACGGCGACGGGGCCGAAGATCTCCTCGCGGGCGGCGGGCGAGTCGGGTGCGACGCCGGTGAGGACGGTCGGCGCGAACCAGAAGCCGGGGCCGTCGGGCGCGGTGCCGCGCAGCGCCTCGGCGTCCTCGGGGACGAACGACCGTACGCGGTCCACCTGTTGCCGGGAGATCAGCGGGCCCATCCGGGTCTTCTCGTCGGCCGGGTCGCCGACCGTCACGGCGGCCAGTTCCCGCGCCAGGTGGTCGGCCACCTCGTCGTAGACCGATTCCTGCACGAGGACGCGGGTGCGGGCGCAGCAGTCCTGGCCGGAGTTGTCGAGGAAGGAGAACGGGTCGACCGCGGCCTTCAGGTCGGCGTCCGCGAAGACGATGTTGGGGCTCTTGCCGCCGAGTTCCAGGGTGACCGGCTTGACCTGCCGGGCGCAGCGTTCCATGACCTCGCGGCCGGTGCGGGTGGAGCCGGTGAACACGATCTTCGCCACGCCCGGGTGGTCGACGAGCGCGCGCCCGGCGACGGCTCCGTGGCCGGGCAGCACCTGGAAGAGGTGCTCCGGCAGGCCTGCCTCCAGGGCCAGTTCGGCCAGGCGCAGGGCGGTGAGCGGGGTGGTCTCGGCGGGCTTGAGGACGACGGCGTTGCCTGCCGCGAGGGCCGGGAAGGAGCCCCAGGCGGCGATGGGCATCGGGAAGTTCCAGGGGGCGATCACCCCGACCACGCCGAGCGGCTCCTGGAAGGTGATGTTCCAGCCGCCGGGTACGGGGATCTGGCGGCCCAGGAGCCGCTCGACGCCGCCGGCCGCGTACAGGAGCAGGTCGCGGGCGTTGCCGGCCTCCCAGCGGGCGTTCCCGAGCAGGTGGCCGGCCTCGCGGACCTCGAGCAGCGCCAGTTCCTCGACGTGCGCGTCGACGACGTCGGCGAAGCGGCGCAGCAACCGGGCCCGGTCGGCCGGGGCGGCGGCGGCCCAGGCCTTCTGGGCGGCGCCGGCGCGGGCGACCGCGCGGTCCACGTCGGCCGCGTCCGCGGCCGGCACGGTGGCGACGATCTCCTCGGTGGCCGGGTTGAGGACGATCAGCTCGTGCGGAAGCGACCGCGCATCGGACGAAGAAGGACCGGACGGCGAGGGACCGGACGGGGAGGGACCAGGCAGGGAAGGACCAGGCAGGGAAGGACCGGGCAAGGAAGGGCCTTTCGCGGGCGGGTGCACGGGCGGGTGCGTCAGAGGCGTTCGAAGGAGCGGCGCAGCTCCCAGTCGGTGACCGCAGCGTCGAAGGCCTCCAGCTCGACGCGTGCCATGTTGCGGTAGTGCGCGACGACCTCCTCGCCGAACGCGGCCAGCGCGATCGGGCTGTCCGCCCAGATCTCGGCGGCTTCGCGCAGGGTGGTCGGGACGTGTGCGTACTCGGCGGTGTAGGCGTTGCCGGGACAGGCCTCGGGCAGTTCCAGCTTCTGTTCGATGCCGTACAGGCCCGCCGCGACCAGACCCGCGACCGCGAGATGCGGGTTGACGTCGCCGCCGGGCAGCCGGTTCTCGAAGCGCATCGAGCGGCCGTGGCCGACGACGCGGAGGGAGCAGGTGCGGTTGTCGTATCCCCAGGCGACGGCGGTCGGGGCGAAGGAGCCCGGCTGGAACCGCTTGTAGGAGTTGATGTTCGGGGCGTAGAGGAGGGAGAAGTCGCGCAGGGCGGCGAGCTGTCCGGCGAGGAAGTGCCGCATGACGTCGGACATCCCCCCTTCCCCGTCGCCGGCCATGACGTTGGTGCCGTCGGCGTCGGTGAGCGAGAGGTGGATGTGGCAGGAGTTGCCCTCGCGCTCGTTGAACTTGGCCATGAAGGTCAGCGAGACGCCCTCCTGGGCGGCGATCTCCTTGGCGCCGGTCTTGTAGATCGCGTGCTGGTCGCAGGTGACCAGGGCCTCGTCGTAGCGGAAGGCGATCTCGTGCTGGCCGGGGTTGCACTCGCCCTTGGCGGACTCGACGGTGAGTCCGGCGCCGGCCATCTCGTTGCGGATGCGGCGCAGCAGTGGCTCGACCCGGCCGGTGCCGAGCACCGAGTAGTCGACGTTGTACTGGTTGACCGGGGTGAGTCCGCGGTAGTTCGCGTCCCAGGCGGCCTCGTAGCTGTCCTTGAAGACGATGAACTCCAGCTCGGTGCCGACCTGGGCGGTGAGACCGTGCCCGGCGAGGCGCTCCAGCTGGCGGCGCAGGATCTGGCGCGGCGCGGCGACCACGGGCGAGCCGTCGTTCCAGGCCAGGTCGGCGATGAGCAGGGCGGTGCCGGCGTTCCACGGCACGCGGCGCAGGGTGGACAGGTCGGGGCGCATGGCGAAGTCGCCGTAGCCGCTCTCCCAGGAGGACATGGCGTACCCGTCGACGGTGTTCATGTCCGTGTCGACGGCGAGGAGGTAGTTGCAGCCCTCGGTGCCGTGCTGGAGTACCTCGTCGAGGAAGAACCGGGCGGCGAACCGCTTGCCCTGGAGACGCCCTTGCATGTCGGGGAAGGCCAGGACGACAGTGTCGATCTCACCGCTCGCGACGTGGGCGTGCAGCTCCTCGACGCCGAGCGGGGGTGTGCGGTCTGCCACGGGAAGGGCCTCCTTCGGCTTCCCCGGCTCCCCCGTCTTCTTCGGGCGGGCCGGGAGCCATAAGGTATTGCGGAGAACCATTGCTTGGGAAGGGGGCGCGGCCAGATGTCGGTGGACGCTGACGGCGGACCGGACGACCGGTTGACGCCGGTACTGCGGCCGGTACGGGCCGGGAACGGCTTCGAGGAGGCGCTGGAGCAGATTCTCCAGGTGGTGCGACTGGGCCTGGTGCCGGGCGGCGAACGGCTGCCGGCCGAGCGGGACCTGGCGGAGCGGCTCGGGATCAGCCGGGTGACGCTGCGCGAGGTGCTGAAGGTCCTCCAGGACCAGGGCCTGGTCGAGTCCCGCCGGGGCCGCTACGGCGGAACGTTCGTGCTGCCGCGTACGGACGCCGGCGGCGAGGACGAGCTGCGGCGGCGGATCGCGGAGGTCGACATCGAGGACGTGCTGCGCTTCCGTGAGGTGCTCGAGGTGGGCGCGGCGGGTCTGTGCGCGACGCACGGGCTGACGGACGAGCAGGCGGAGCGCCTGCGCGAGGCGCTGGCCCGCACGGCGGACGCGCCGCTGGCCGACTACCGCCGCCTGGACACGATGCTCCACCTCACCCTGGCCGAGCTGTGCGGCTCACCCTCGCTGACCGGGCGGTACGCGGCGGTCCGGGCCACGGTGAACGACCTGCTCGACTGCATCCCGCTCCTGGTCCGCAACCTGGAGCACTCGCAGCGGCAGCACCTCGCGCTGGTGGAGGCGGTGCTGGACGGGGACGCGGACGGGGCGCGGGAGATGATGCGGGAGCACTGCGCGGGGACGGCCGCCCTGCTCAGGGGCTTCCTGACGTGAAATGGTATGGCTACGATCCATTACGGCGATCCTGCGGCAATCCATTGCGGGAGTGGGAGGGCACATGACGGAGGGCTCACGGCCGCTGATCGGCGTCAGCACGTATCTGGAGTCCGCGGCGCGCTGGGGCGTGTGGGCGCTGGACGCCGCGCTGCTGCCCGTCGGGTACCCGCGGCTGGTACAGCGGGCCGGCGGGCTGGCCGCGATGCTCCCGCCGGACGCTCCCGAGCACGCGGCGGCGACCGTGGCCCGCCTCGACGGCCTGGTGATCGCGGGCGGCCCCGACGTCGAACCGGTCCGCTACGGCGCCGAGCCGGACCCCCGCACCGGGCCGCCGGCGCGGGAGCGGGACGCCTGGGAGCTGGCCCTGATCGAGGCGGCGCTGGCGGCGGACCTCCCACTGCTGGGCATCTGCCGGGGCATGCAGCTGCTGAACGTCGCGCTCGGCGGCACCCTGACCCAGCACATCGAAGGACACGCCGAGGTCGTCGGCGCCTTCGGCCGTCACCCGGTCAAGCCGGTCCCCGGCACGCGGTACGCGGCGGCCGTCGAGGAGGAGACCTCCGTACCGGCCTATCACCACCAGGCCGTGGACCGTCTCGGCACGGGCCTGATCCCGTCGGCGTACGCGACGGACGGCACCGTGGAGGCCGTCGAACTACCGTCCGCGAACTGGGTAATGGGCGTCCAGTGGCACCCGGAGATGGACGAGGACGTACGCGTCATGCACGCCTTGGTGACGGCGGCGCAACCCAGCCCGTCCGGCATGTGAGGACGAGGAAGGCCCTTTCGGGGCCGAAGGCGGGTCGGCGGGGCGCAGCCCCCAGGGTGCGGCCCGGAGACGGCGGCGCACCCACCCAGCCCGTCCGGCGCTTGAGGCCCGTTCAAGGCCGAAGGGGGCGGAGCGGCGCAGCCCCCAGGGTGCGGCCCGGTGACGGCGGCGCATCCGCCCAGCCCGTCCGGCGCTTGAGTACGAGGCCGTCCAGGCCGCAGGGGGGCCGGGGCACCGCTCCCGGGGACGGGAAGGAGCGGCGGGGGCGGGAAGGAGCGGCGGGGGCGGAGGCGGGGGCGGGAGGAGCTACCCCCGCGTCAGCGACAACAGCTCCCGCGCCGGCCCCGCGGGCCGGTGCCCCGTGGGCCACACCGCCCGCAGATCGCGCGCCAGCGCGACCCCTTCCACCGGCACCTTCACCAGCCGCCGCAGCCCCAGCTCCTCCCCGACCGCCAGTTCGCTCAGCACCGCCGGCCCCGCCCCACTGACCGCCGCCGCCTTGACCGCGGTCGTCGAGGAGAGCTCGATCAGCGGCCGGGCCAGACCACCCAGCGCCGTGTCGAGCACCTGCCGGGTCCCCGAGCCCTTCTCGCGCAGGATCAGCGGCGTCGAGGCCAGTTCGGTCGCGGGCAGCGGCCGCCGCCTGCGGGCCCACGGGTGGGCGGGCGCGACCACGACGATCAGATGGTCGTGGGCTATCACGGCCGAGTCCAGGCCGGGCGGCACCGTGAGGCCCTCCACGAAGCCGAGGTCCGCCTCCCCGGCGAGCAGCCGCTCGGCGACGGCCGCCGAGTTGCCCGCGAGCAGCGACACCGCCGTGTCCGGCCGCCCGGCGCGCAGCGCGAGCAGCCAGCCGGGCAACAGGTACTCGGCGATCGTCATGCTCGCCGCCACCCGCAGCCGCGAGTCACGGCGGACCCGCAGCGCCTGCGCCCCGGCGTCGAACGCCCGCGCCGCCTCGACGACCCGCCCCGCCCAGTCCGTCACCAGCGCGCCGGTGTCCGTGAGCCGGGAGCCGCGCGGCGAGCGGTCCACCAGGGCCACGCCCAGCTGGCGTTCCATGGAACGGATCCGGCTGCTCGCGGCCGGCTGGGTGATGCCGAGCTCCCGCGCGGCCGCGCCCAGGCTGCCCAGCCGTGCCACCGCCAGCAGCAGCTCCAGCGCGCCCAGATCCGGGACGCGGTGCGCGATCGAACCCGTCGCGCCGTCCGCGGGCTGTTCCTCGACACTCCCCATAAGCCCAGCTTATGTCCCCATAGAGGCGTACTCCCTGGTCGCGGGAGGGCGGCCGGGCGACCGTGGAGGCATGGTCACCGCCGCCCAGCCCCTGTACGCCGTCCCTCGTGTGCCCGCCGGCGCCGTCCGTCACCTCGGACCGAACTGGTACGCCACGGTCATGGGGACCGCGATCCTCGCCACGGCGGGACCCGCGCTCCCCGTCCGCCCGCCGGGGCTGCGGCCGCTCCTCACCGCCTGCTGGGTCCTCGCGCTCGTTCTGCTGCTGACGCTGCTCGGCGCCCGCGCCCTGCACTGGCGCCATCACCGCGACCAGGCCCGCGCCCATCTGCTGGATCCGGCGACGGCTCCGTTCTACGGCTGCCTGGCGATGGCGCTGCTCGCCGTCGGGGGCGGCGCCCTCACCGTCGGCCGGGACTGGATCGGCGTCCGGGCCGCGGTCGCCCTCGACGCCGTGCTGTTCACCGTAGGGACGGCCGTCGCCCTCACGGCCGCCGTCGCCGTCCCGTACCTGATGGCCGTACGCCACCGGGTGCGGGCGTCCCAGGCCACCCCCGTGTGGCTGCTGCCGCTCGTCGCGCCCATGGTGTCCGCCGCGCTCGGGCCGCTGCTGGTGCCGTACCTGCCGGCCGGGCAGCCGCGGCAGACGCTGCTCCTCGCGTGCTTCGCGCTGTTCGGACTGAGTCTGCTCGCCACGCTCGTCATGCTGCCGGTCGTGTTCGCGCGGCTGCTGACCGGCGGGCCGCTGCCCCTCGTCCTCACCCCGACCCTGTTCCTCGTCCTGGGCCCGCTCGGGCAGTCCACCACCGCCGTCGGAAAGTTCGCGGAGGCCGCTGTGGGGGTCCTGTCCGGCCCGGACAGCCGCGGTTTCGCCGTGCTCGCCGTGCTGTACGGGGTGCCCGTCATGGGGTTCGCGCTGCTCTGGCTGTGTCTGGCCACCGCGCATGTGGTGCGGGCCCGCCGGCACGGGATGGGTTTCGCGATGACCTGGTGGGCGTTCACCTTCCCGGTCGGCACCTGTGTGACCGGAGCGGCGGCGCTGGCCCGGCACACCGGGCTGGTCGCCTACGACGTGCTCGCCTGCGGGCTGTACGTCGTCCTCGTCGCGGCGTGGGCCGTCGCCGCCACGCACACCGTCCGCGGGCTGCTCAGCGGTGAGCTGCTCGCAGCGCCTCGCCCAGCACCTTCGGCGCCTCGGCGAGCGACGGGCCGTACCACGTCAGGTGCCGTCCGCTGAGCAGCGCGCAGGGCAGACCGGGGAAGGCCTCCGGGCCGTCGTCGGCGGTGAAGCGGTAGGGCTCGTCGGGCAGCACGACCAGGTCCGGTGCGGCGGCGAGCAGCTCCTCGACCGGGATCCGCGGATAGCGTTCGGCGTGCCCGGCGTAGAGCTGGTCGACGCCCAGACGGGCCAGCACGTCCCCGGCGAAGGTGTCGCGGCCCAGCACCATCCACGGGCGGCGCCAGATCGGTACGACGGCCGTCCGGCGGCGGGTGGGCGGCAGCGGCGCCGCCCATGCCTCCTCCGCCTCGTCGAGCCACTTCGGTCGCGAGGGCAAGGCGCACGCCCGGAGCACCCGAGCCAGCTCACCGAAGGCCTGCGGGAGGTCGCGGATCCGGGTCACCAGGACCTCGAGGCCGGCCGCGCGCAGGTCGGCCAGGTCCGGTTCCCGGTTCTCCTCCTCGTTGGCGATCACCAGGTCGGGGGCGAGGGCGACGATCCGGTCGACCGCGGGGGTTCTTGGTTCCGCCGATCCGGACGACGTCGAGGCCGGCCGGGTGAGTGCACCAGTCGGTGGCGCCGGCCAGGGCGCCGGGCACGGAGCAGGCCACCGCCTCCGTGAGCGACGGCACCAGCGAGACGATCCGCACTACCGCTTCCGGCCCCGGTCCCGGTCGCGTACCGCCTCGATGTGCTCGGCCACGGCGACGACGACCACCCGGGTGTCCGGCACGGTCGCCCGCCAGCGGTGCCGTACCCCGCCGGTGAGGTACAGGGTGTCGCCGCGGCCGAGACGGTAGGCGCGGCCCTCCGCCTCGATCTCCACGGCGCCGTCGGCCACGTACATCAACTGGTCGTTGCGGTACTGGAACTCACGGCCCGCGTCATGGTCGCCGGTGAACTCCGAGGCGTGCATCTGGTGGTGGCCGCGCACCAGGGAGCGGGAGCGCGGCTCCGGCTCGGGTCCCGGACCCGGCTCGGTCACCTCGGCGCGCACGACGTCCACGCTGCACGCGGGGTCGGCGGCGGCGAGCAGCTCGACGGCCGTGGTGCGCAGGGCGTCGGCGACCTTCTCCAGGGAGCTGGTGCTGGGCCGCGCGCGCTCGTTCTCGATCTGGCTGAGGAACGGGACCGACAGGCCGCTGCGCTCGGCCACGACGGCGAGGGTGAGCTCCAGGGAACGGCGTCGGCGCCGCACGGCCGCGCCCACTCGCAGTGGCTGTTCTTTGTGGTCGCCCATCGCTCCGGCTCCCTCCTTAGCTCGTCGCTGCCATGACGTCCTCTACGCCCTCTGAGGAGTTGTCTGCACCCTACGCATGTTCGGCAAACCGTTTCATGCGCCCGTCACATCGAGGACACCCGGCGTAACACCGGACCTCACAGTTCGCGCCAGCCGATCGCACCCCGGACACGCCGGGCGCGGACCCGCTCACCGGTTGTCCGGTTCAATGCGCGAACGGCCGCGCATGTTCCCGCCTTCCCGGCGTCGCCGCACGCCCCGGCTCGGGCATGGGCGTAGCTCTCCGTACTTGGCCGGATTCTTGCTGTGGCGGGGCGGCGGGCGGACGGGGCCGGACCGGCGCCGTGGCGGGCTGGAGCGGGAGCGTGAGAGACGGGGAACGCACGGGAACGACACGAGGGGCGGGCCCCGGCGCGGGCCCGGAGGCCGTACGTCGGTGCCCGCCCCTCGTCGGGCGGTCGCGGTGCTGTCAGGTCACCGGGCCGCCCGGCTTTCCTGCCCCGAATCGGCGACCGGTACCCACTTCTCGACCAGACCTGGATTCTCCTTCAGCCAGGTCCGGACCGCGTCCTGCTCCTTGCCCTTGCCGGCCTTCTGGATCCGCGCCTCCAGACCGGTGAGCTGGGCCTCGGTCATGCGGAAGTTCTTCAGCCACTTGCCGACCTCGGGGTTGTCGGCGGCGAAGCCCTTGCGGGCGACGGTGTGCACGCCGTCTCCCTTGCCCCAGGCGCCCCGGGGGTCCTGGAGCTTCTTCAGGTCGTAGTCGCTGTACGCCCAGTGCGGCGACCACAGCGTGACGACGATCGGCTTCTTGGCGGCGTACGCGCGCTTGAGCTCGGCGAGCATCGCCGGGGTGGAGCCGTCGACGACGGTGTAGGCGCCGTCGAGGCCGTACTGCCCGAGGACCTTGTCCTTGAGCAGGCCCATCATCCCGGCGCTGGGCTCGATGCCGGTGATCTTGCCGTCGAACTCGGCGGCGTGGCTCTTCAGGTCCGCCAGGGAGCCGACGTCCTTCACGTACGAGGGGACGGCGAGCTCGAGGGAGGTGGGGCCGTACCAGGAGCCCAGATCGTCGAGCTGTTCGCCGTACTTCTTCCAGTACTCGTCGTGGGTGGTGGGCAGCCAGGCGTCGGTCTGGAAGTCGATCTGCCCCGTGGCGACGCCGGTGTAGAGGGGGCCCGCGGCGTACTGGGTGGTGGTGACGTCGAAGCCGCGTTCCTCCAGGAGTTCCTTCCAGAGGTAGGTGGAGGCGATGCCCTCGTCCCACGGGATGTAGCCGATCTTGACCTCCTTGCCCTTGCCGATGTCCGAGGCGGAGGCCTCGGCGGTACCGGAGGAGGGGCCGAAGACGTTCATGCCGCCGGCGACCAGGGCGAGCACGACCACGCCGACCACGGCCACGGCCGGGCGCGGACGGTACGTCCACACCGTGCCCCGGGCCTTGGCGGCGGCGCGGCGGCCGAGCGGGGAGATGCGCGTGCCGAGGGCGCCGGTCATCCGGTCCAGGTAGATGGCGAGGACCACGATGCCGAGGCCCGCCTCGAAGCCGAGGCCGATGTCGAGCCGGCCGATGGCCTCGTTGACGGCGCCGCCGAGGCCGCCGGTGCCGACCATGCCGGCGATGACGACCATCGACAGGCCCAGCATGATGACCTGGTTGACGCCCGCCATGATCGTCGGCAGGGCGAGCGGCAGCTGCACGCGCAGCAGGGTGTCGCGGGGCGTCGTGCCGAACGCCTCGGCGGCCTCGACGAGTTCGGAGTCGACCTGGCGGATGCCGAGCTCGGTCATCCGGACGCCCGGGGCGAGCGCGAAGATCAGGGTGGCGATGACGCCCGCGGGGACGCCCATGCCGAAGAACAGGATGGCCGGGATCAGCAGGACCATCGACGGCATCGTCTGGAGCAGGTCCAGGACGGGGCGCAGGGTGGCGCTGACGGCCTTGGAGCGGGCGGCCCAGATGCCCAGCGGGAGGGAGATCACCAGGGCGATCACCGTGGCCACGAGCACCAGGGAGAGCGTCGACATCGCCTCGTCCCACAGGGCGAGCGAGTCGATGAGGGCGAACCCGGCGAAGGCCAGGACGCCCGCGACGAGGCCGCGCAGCCACCAGGCGAGCACCGCGAGGATGCCCGCGAGGAGGAGCGGTTCGGGGGCGGTGAGGACGGCGTCGAGGCCGTCGTACATGCCTTCGACGAGCGCCTTGATCGCGTCGAAGAGCCAGGACATGTGGGTGACGAGCCAGTCGACGCCGGAGTCGACCCAGTCGCCGAGGTGCAGCCTAGGCACGGGCCATCACCTTCTTCCCGCCGTCGCGCGGACTGTCGCAGGCCGTCGCCGGGCCCTGTTCGTCGCCGAGGAAACGGACGAGGCGCTGTCCCGACACGACGCCGACGAGTGTGCGTTTCCCGTCGAGGACGGCGACCGGATGGCTCAGACGGGCGCTGAGCGCGCACAGCGCGGTGAACGGGGTGTCGGGGGTGGCGGTCTCGCAGCCGCAGTCAGCCTCGTCGCCGCGCACGGCGGTGTCCATGACGGCGGAGGCGGTCAGCACGCGCGAGCGGTCCACGTCCTGGATGAAGGAGGCGACGTAGTCGTTCGCGGGGCGGATCAGGATGTCCTCGGCCGTGCCCGTCTGCACGATGCGGCCGTCGCGCATGACGGCGATCCGGTCGCCCAGGCGCATGGCCTCGTTGAGGTCGTGGGTGATGAAGACGATGGTCTTCTTCAGCGTCTGCTGGAGCGTGAGGAGCTGGTCCTGCATGTCGCGGCGGATCAGCGGGTCCAGCGCGCTGAAGGACTCGTCCATCAGGAGCAGGTCGGCGTCGGTGGCGAGGGCGCGGGCCAGGCCGACGCGCTGCTGCATGCCGCCGGACAGCTCGTCCGGCCAGGACTTCTCCCAGCCGGCCAGACCGCAGAGCCGCAGTGCCTCGGCGGCCCGCTCCTCGCGTTCGCGGCGGGGGACGCCCTGGACGGCGAGGCCGTAGGCGGCGTTGTCGAGGACGCTGCGGTGCGGGAAGAGCGCGAAGTGCTGGAAGACCATGCTGATCTTCTTCGCCCGGACCTCGCGCAGCGGGCGGTCGGCGAGGGCGGTGAGGTCCTGGCCGTCGAAGAGAACGCGCCCGGCGGTCGGCTCCAGCAGCCCGTTGAGCATCCGCAGCAGGGTGGACTTGCCCGAACCGGACAGACCCATGACGACGAAGATCTCGCCCGGTTCCACCGTGAAGGAGGCGTCGATGACGGCGGCCGTCGTGCCGTCGGCACGCAGCTCCTCCCGGTCGGCTCCCTCCCGGAGCCGCTCGACTGCCTGCTGCGGTCGTCTGCCGAACACCTTGTGCAGATGCTCGGCCTCAAGCCTGGAGGACACGCGTACCTCTCGTCGGGGACAGGAATCGGAGCACTCGGCAACAGCAAACAGTTGAAAGCGCAACCGGGCATTGCTCCGAGGCCGCCCCTGCCCTGGTCCGATGGGGGCAAACGTACGAGTGGTTCAGTTCACAGCAGGTTTCACAAGAGGTTCACTCCTGCCACGGGAGTGAATACGCACCGGTTACCGGGGCACGCGTGCGGCATGATGCGAGGCGTGACCGGACGACTGATGCTCCTCGACACCGCCTCGCTGTACTTCCGCGCCTACTTCGGCGTCCCGGACTCCGTGAAGGCACCGGACGGCACGCCGGTGAACGCCGTGCGCGGACTGCTGGACTTCATCGACCGGCTGGTGAAGGACCACCGGCCGGACGAGCTGGTCGCCTGCATGGACGCCGACTGGCGCCCCCGGTGGCGGGTCGACCTCATCCCCTCCTACAAGGCGCACCGTGTCGCCGAGGAGCGCGAGACGGGGCCGGACGAGGAGGAGGTGCCGGACACCCTCTCGCCGCAGGTGCCGATCATCGAGGCGGTCCTGGACGCGCTCGGCATCGCACGGGTGGGCGTCGCCGGCTACGAGGCGGACGACGTGATCGGCACGTTCACCGGCCGCGCCAAGGGCCCGGTCGACATCGTCACCGGCGACCGCGACCTCTACCAGCTGGTGGACGACGCCCGCGGGGTACGCGTGCTGTATCCGCTGAAGGGCGTCGGCACGCTCCAGCTCACGGACGAGGCGTGGCTGCGCGGGAAGTACGGCGTCGACGGGAGCGGCTACGCGGACCTGGCCCTGCTGCGCGGCGACCCGAGCGACGGCCTGCCGGGCGTGCCGGGCATCGGGGAGAAGACCGCGGCCAAGCTGCTGGCCGAGTTCGGCGACCTGGCCGGGATCGTGGCGGCGGTCGACGACCGCAAGGCCAAGCTGACGCCGTCACAGCGGCTGCGGCTGGACGAGGCCCGGCCGTATCTCGCCGTCGCGCCGAAGGTGGTCAAGGTCGCCGACGACGTGCCCCTGCCGGACGTGGACACCACGTTGCCGCGCGCACCGCGGGACGGAGCGACACTGGAGGCACTGGCACAGCGCTGGGGACTCGGCGGGTCGCTCCAGCGACTGCAGACGACCCTGGGCACCCCGCCCGCGTAACCATTGCTCTCGCGTCGAGGACTGACGATCGGGCAGAGCCGGGAGTCATCCTCTGCGGGAGATCCGGACGAGAGGAGCCGACCTCTCGACCGGGGAGGGCATCACCGGGGGGAGAGATGCTAACTTAGGCATACCTAACCATACCCACATGGGAGGCCGTCATGGCAGAACGTCCGGCACGGAAGCCGCGGAAGCCCCACTCCGCGCAGGTCGTCCGCACCGAACGGCTCACCCCCCATATGCAGCGCGTCGTCCTCGGCGGCGAGGGCCTGGCCGAATTCACCGCGGGCACCTGCACCGACCACTACGTCAAACTGCTCTTCGGTCCCGAGGGCGTGACCTACCCCGAGCCTTTCGACCTGGAACGCATCCGCGCCGAGTTCCCCCGTGAGCAGTGGCCGGTGACCCGCACGTACACCGTGCGCAACTGGGACGCCGAACTCCGCGAACTGACCCTGGACTTCGTGGTCCACGGCGACGAGGGCCTGGCCGGGCCGTGGGCGGCGCGCGTCCAGCCGGGCGAGACCGTCCGCTTCATGGGCCCCGGTGGCGCCTACGCGCCCGACACCACCGCCGACTGGCATCTGCTGGCCGGCGACGAGAGCGCACTGCCGGCCATCGCCACCGCCCTGGAGTCGCTGCCCGCCGGCAGCGTCGCCCACGCCTTCGTCGAGGTGTCGGGCCCCGAGGAGGAGCAGAAGGTCGACTCCGACGTGGAGATCGTCTGGCTGCACCGCGGCGACCGGCCGGTCGGCGAGCGGCTCGTCGAGGCCGTACGGGCGCTGGAGTTCCCGGAGGGCCGCCTGCACGCGTTCGTGCACGGCGAGGCCGCCTGCGTGAAGGAGCTGCGCAAAGTCCTGCGCGTCGAGCTCCAGATCCCGCGCGAGGACCTGTCGATCTCCGGCTACTGGCGCCTCGGCCACAACGAGGACGGCTGGCAGGCCTCGAAGCGGGACTGGAACGCTCGCGTGGAGGCGGAGCAGGAGGGCGCGGCACCGGCCGCGTGACCTGACGGAAGCGGCCCGCGATCGCGGCGCGGGCCGCCCCTGCGACCCCGTGGGGCCGCACCTTCCTCCGACCACACCGACCGCCGGTACGAGCGGAACGTCCCGATCGAGAGCCACACGGCCGCAGTCGCGAGCGCGAGAAGCGCCCCGCCGCGCGGGAACACCGCGCCCCCGTCGGGATCGGCGGACAAAACCGAACGGCCGGCGACCATCGCCCAGACCCTGCGCAGCCAGGGGCAATAGACGCGACGTAACGCGATCGGGTGAGTGTGCGAGGGCGTGAGGACTTGGGCCCGCCCCGGACACGGCGGCGTGACGCGCACGAAACAGCGCGTCCCTAATTTCTGTCGCGCGACAGGAATTACGTTCCCTCTGGGCCCAAGGCAGGTTCCGCCGTGACGACAACAGCCCCTTCCGACGTACGCCCCGACCCGCCGCACTCCCCCGACGCGGGCGACGGCTCCCTCGCCGAGTTCGGCTACGCCCAGGAGCTGCACCGCAGCCTGGGCCGGTACGCCTCGTTCGCCGCCGGGTTCTCCTTCATCTCCGTGCTGACGACCGTCTTCCAGTTCTTCGCCTTCGGGTACGCCTTCGGCGGCCCGGTCTTCTTCTGGGCCTGGCCGGTCGTCCTGGTCGGTCAGTTGCTGGTCGCGGCGTGCTTCGCGGAGCTGGCGGCGCGCTACCCGATCTCGGGCGCGATCTACCAGTGGTCCTCGCGGCTGTCGACGCCGTCGTTCGGCTGGTTCGCCGGCTGGATCATGGTGATCGGGCAGATCGTCGTGGTCGCAGCGGCCGCGCTGGCGCTCCAGATGGTCCTGCCCGCGATCTGGTCGGGCTTCCAGCTGATCGGCACCGACCCGGCGCCCACCTCCCCCGACGGCGCGGCCAACGCGGCGCTGCTCGGCGTGCTCCTGCTGGCTCTCACCACGCTCGTGAACGTCGTCGACAACCGCGTGATGTCCCTGATCAACCGGGTCGGCGTGACCGCCGAGATCGTCGGCGCGGTACTCATCGTCGTGCTGCTGCTCACCCACTCCGAACGCACTCCGAGCATCACCTTCCACACCGAAGGGGCAGCGCAGAACGGCCTGTTCGGGGCGCTGCTCGTCGGTTCGTTCACGGCCGCGTACGTGATGATCGGCTTCGACAGCGCGGGCGAGATGAGCGAGGAGACACACCATCCTCGGCGCACCGCGCCCCGCACGATCCTCACCGCGCTCGGCGCGGCCGGCCTGCTGGGCGGGCTGATCGTGCTGGGCGGGCTGCTCGCCGCCCCCAGCCTCACCGACGGACGGCTCGGGGTCGACGGCCTCAGCTACGTCCTCACCAGCAGCCTCGGCGACGGGGTCGGCAAGGTGCTGCTGGCGGACGTGGTGGTCGCGATCGCGGTGGCGACGCTCGCCATCCAGACGGCGGCCTGCCGGATGCTGTTCTCCATGGCCCGCGACGGACAGCTCCCGTTCTCCGGCCGCCTCGCGCGCGTGAACCCCCGTACCGGCATGCCGAGCGCCCCGGCGCTGGTGGTCGGCGTCCTCGCGGCGGCCCTGCTGCTGCTCGACTTCGCCTCACCGGACGCCTTCCTGGCCATCGGCACGACCTGCATCGTGATGCTGTACCTGGCGTACGCGATGGCCACCGGCCCGCTGCTGGTGCGCCGGCTGCGCGGACAGTTCTCCTCGGCCGGCACGGACGAGACGGGCGCCCGCCTGTTCTCCCTGGGCCGCTGGGGCGTCCCGGTGAACGCCATCGCGCTCCTCTACGGCCTGCTGATGACGGTCAACCTGGCCTGGCCGCGCGCGGCGGTGTACGACCCGGCGGGCGGCCACTGGTACTTCCAGTGGTTCACCGTGCTGTTCCTCGGCGCGACACTCGCGGCCGGCATGGCCTTCCGGACCTACCGCGGGCGATCACCGGCCCCGGCCACCGCAGCACCGGAGACGGCGGCCGCGTAGCCCCGACGGCCACGGCGCGCCTGACGTCCGGCAGACGCACAGACGCACAGACGCACAGACGCACAGACGCACAGAGCAGACGAACACGCCGGGCAGACGCGCGCGTGGGCAGCCATGCGCGCGTCGGCCCGACCACCGGACAGGCGCCGCCGGACCGGCAGGCCCGCCGCAGGAAGAGCCGACCACCGACCCCACGCGGGCCACGCGCTCCTGAGTACGGCTCGGACGGGCATGCGCGCCGGTCTGGCCGCCGGACCCACCCACCAGGCCGACAGGCCGACAGGCGCATCGGGTCCGGCCCGTAGGCTTGACCCGATGAGACGCCGTACGCCGCCCCCGCCCTCCCCGTTGCCGCAGCGCGACGGGATCGACCCGGTGCGGGTGCGGCTGCCCGGCGAGGGCACCTGGGCCACCGTGCGGGAGCACCTGGTGGAGCGGCTGGGCGCGGCGCGCGCCGGGGTCGTGGACGCGATGCTGGAGGCCGGGCTCGTCGTCGGCGCCGACGGGCGGCCGGTGGCGCCGGGCGCGGCCTACGTACCGGGGATGTTCGTCTGGTACCACCGCGAGCTGCCGCCCGAGGTGCCCGTGCCGTTCCCGCTGGAGATCGTGCACCGCGACGAGCACATCGTCGTCGTCGACAAGCCGCACTTCCTGGCCACCACCCCGCGCGGCAGCCATGTCACCGAAAGCGCGCTGGCCCGGCTGCGGCGGGAGCTGGACATCCCCGCGCTCGGCGCCGCGCACCGGCTCGACCGGCTCACCGCCGGACTCGTGCTGTTCACCGTGCGCCCCGAGGAGCGCGGGGCCTACCAGTCGCTGTTCCGCGACCGCCTGGTGCGCAAGGTGTACGAGGCCGTCGCGCCGTACGCCCCGGAGCTCACCCTGCCCCGGACCGTGCGCAGCCGGATCGTCAAGGAGCGCGGGATCCTGGCCGCCTACGAGGTGGCGGGCGAGCCGAACGCCGTGAGCCGCGTCGAGCTCGTCGAGCACGGTGCGCGGGGACTCGGCCGGTACCGGCTGCTGCCCGCCACCGGGCAGACCCATCAGCTGCGCGTCCACATGAACTCCCTCGGCGTGCCCATCCTCGGCGATCCGCTCTACCCCGAGGTGGCCGCCCCCGTGCCGGCCGGCGACTTCCGGCGCCCGCTGCAACTGCTCGCGCGGGAGCTGGAGTTCACCGATCCGGTCACGGGGACGGAGCACCGGCTGCGCAGCGGCCGGGTGCTCGAGGCCTGGACGTCGCCGGACGGCTGGGCCGCCGCCGCGTCGGCGGGCGCCGCTCAGTAGCCACGCCACCAGGACAGGAAGCGCCGCCACGCGCTGGGCCCGCGGACCGGCCCCGCCGCCTGAGGGACGGGCGGCGCGGACTGCGGCGCGGACTGCGTCACCGAACGCGGCGCGGGCGCCGGTGCGGCCGGCGGTTCGGGGGCGGGCGTCGGCGCGGGCCGCGGCGCCGTGATCACCGGCCGTGTGAGGCGCTGCGGCGGGATCGGGGCGTGGCTCGGCTTGTGCTTGACGTCCTGCTGGTCCTTCGGCTCGAACCGGACCGGCAGCTCCACCAGGTGCCGCGAGGCGATCGACATCGTCCACCGCAACTCGTCCTCTTCGCAGTCGAGTTGCACGTCCGGCAGCCGCATCAGCAGGGCGTCGACGCCGACGTCGGCGATGGCCCGGCCGATGTCCTGGCCGGGGCACTCGTGCGGACCGCTGCCGAAGGCGAGATGGGAGCGGTTGCCCTGCATGTGGGCCGACAGGTCGGGGCGCACCCGGGGGTCCACGTTGCCGGGCGCGGGCGCGAAGAAGAGACCGTCGCCCCGGCGGATCCGCTGACCGCCCAACTCCGTGTCCTGCTTGGCGAAGTAGCCGAAGATGGTGCTGAAGGGGGGCTCGTCCCACAGGGACTGCTCGACCGCCTCCGCCACCGTCATCTGGCCGCCGTTGAGCTGGGCGAGGAAGCGCGGGTCGGTGAGGACCATGCGCAGCGCGTTGGAGAGCAGGTTGACGGTGGCCTCGTAGGCCGCGAAGAGCACCAGGCGCAGATGCTCACGGACCTCGTCGTCGGTGAGTCCTGCCGGGTGGGTGACGAGGTGGCTGGTGAAGTCGTCCTCGGGGTCGGCACGGCGGCGGGTGGTGAGCCGGGCGAGCGCCTGCACGACGTACTCGTGGCTGGCGACCGCGGTCTCGGTGCCCTTGAGCGCGTCACGGGCGGCGTGCACCATCTTGTCGTTGTACTCGTCGGGCATGCCGAGGACATGGCACATCACGGCCATCGGCAGGTGCTCGGCGAAGTCGCCGACCAGGTCGGCCCGGCCCTCCTCGCAGAAGCGGTTGACCAGGCGCTGGCTGGAGCGGTTGATGTAGCGGCGCACGCTGCGGTCGTCGATGGTGGCCATGGCGGCGGTGACCGCGCCCCGCAGCCGCTTGTGCTCGTCGCCCTCGGCGTGGGCGCAGATGGGCTGCCAGGCCATGTGCGGCATGAGCGGGTGGTCGGGCCTGACCCTGCCGTCCAGCATCTGCGACCAGATGCGGCTGTCCTTGGTGAACTGCGAGGGGGTGCGCACCAGGCGCAGGTTCTCGGCGTGCCCGAGGACCATCCACATGGGCAGGTCGTCGTGGAGCAGGACCGGCGCCACGGGGCCGTGTTCCTCGCGCAGCCGCTCGTACAGCTCGTTGAGGTCCTCCGCGCCGGGGCCGTAGAGGCGGGCCAGTCCGCCGGGTCCCCGGACGTGCGCGGGGCAGCCGGGCGGCGGGTCCAGGGCGAGGTCGCGCGGGCCGGTCGGGGTGGGGTGTTCGGGAGTCACAGGGGGTCGCTCCGAAACTGTGCTGAATCCGGTGGTGGGGGAAGTGGTGCCGTACGGGTCAGGTGAGGCTGCGGGTCAGGGCCAGGGAGTGCAGGAAGCGCATGAGGGTCATCAGGACGTCGCGGCTGGAGGCGCGGCGGCGCACGTCGCACTCCACGATCGGGATCTCGGGCGGCAGGTCGAGGGCCGCGCGCAGGTCGTCGATGGGGTAACGGGGCCCGTCGGGGAAGGTGTTGACGGCGACGACGAAGGGCACGCCGCCCTCCTCGAGCCGGCCCATGACCTCGAAGCTGACCTCGAGACGGCGGGTGTCGACCAGGACGACCGCGCCGAGCGCGCCCTCGAACAGTCCGTTCCACAGGAACCAGAAGCGTTCCTGGCCGGGCGTGCCGAAGAGGTAGAGCACGACCTGCTCGGTGATGCGGATCCGGCCGAAGTCCATGGCGACGGTGGTGGCGGTCTTGGTCTCGGAGCCGTAGTTGTCGTCGACCCCGATGCCCGCCTGGGTCATGGTCTCCTCGGTGGTCAGCGGCCTGATCTCGCTGACGGAGCCGACCATGGTGGTCTTGCCGACGCCGAAGCCGCCCACGATGACGATCTTCGCCGCGGCCGTGGTGGTGTGCGGCAGATGGTCCTCGACCCGTGGGCCGGGGATCGTGTCAGAGCCGTTGAAGTCCATGCATCACCGCTTCGAGAAGGGAACGGTCGGGGAGCTGCTGCCGGACGATGGGGGCGCGCGCCTGTACGAGTTCGGCCGCCAGCATCTCGGTGAGCAGCACCGTCACCACGCTGAACGGCAGGCCGAGATAGGCCGAGATCTCGGCCACGGACAGCGGGGCGGCGCACATCCGCAGCACCGCCGTCTGCTCCGGGGTGGCCGACGAGGGCGGTTCGGCACGCGCCACGACCAACGTGACGAGGTCGACGGGTGCGCGCTCACCGTCCGCGCCCGTGATGATGTAGAGCCGCTCGGGGTTCTTGCCCTCTCCCTCCGTCCCCTCCTTCGAGTCCTTCGGGTCGTTCCGCAGGGGCGGGGGCGGGGGCAGCGGTGGCGGCGGTGGCAGGGGTTGTCGCCGGCGGCGTTGCGGAGGAGTCATACGCCGTGCCCGTTGCGCCGGGGCGGACTGGTCAGATGGGCGCCGATGCGGACCACGAGGTCGCGCATCATGCCGCTCATCCGACTGGCTTCGCAGCGCACGTCGGCGAGGACGGCGAGGTAGGCGTTGGCGCCGGCCGACATCATGTAGAAGTAGCCGCCGCTCAGATCGATGACGACCATGTCCATCTCGCCGGTGCTCGAGTGGATCTCCTGGCCGACCGCGGCGGCCAGGCTCTGGAGGCCCGCGCAGGCGGCGGCGACCCGGTCGGCGGCGTCGGGGTCACCGGCGTAGCGGGCGATGCGCAGTCCGTCGGCCGACAGGACCACGATCATCTCGATGCCCGGAACCCCGTCGTAGAGCTCCTTGAGCAGCCAGTCGAAGTTTTGGCGCTGCTGGATCACGTGAGGTCCCCTTCATCGTCGGCCTCGGGCTTGGCCTTGTCTTCGATCAGGTGCAGGTATGCGGTGGGATTGCGGGTGAAGTCGGTGGGGTGCACGCCGGGCGGGGCCGCCTTGACCAGGCCCTCCCAGAAGGCCTCGAAGGCCAGGCCGGGCTCCCGCTTCTTCTGGGGCTCCGGCTCGGGCTCCGGCCGGCGCTGTGCGAACGGGTCGGGCTGGCCGAGGCGCTCGGCCTCCTGGGCGGCGTACGCCTCGGCGTAGCGCTGGGTGATCGGGATCGTGGTCTTGCTGCGGCGCTGCGGCAGCCCCTGGTCGGTCCACTCGGTGACCTCGGGCACCTCGTCGTCGGTCAGGGAGACTCCGGCCGGGATACGCGCGTTGGTGGGGCGGCGCTTCTTGGGCGGACGCTTGGGGCCCTCGCCGATCTGGCTCAGGTCGATCTGCGGTACCGCGGTGGCTCCGATGCCGTGCGCGAAGCCGGGGGCGGGGTCGGAGGTCTGCATCTCGCTCGGCACGATGAGGACGGCACGGACGCCGCCGTAGGCCGAGGTGCGCAGCGAGACCTCGAGGTTGAACGACGTGCACAGACGGCCGACGACCGCGAGGCCCAGGCGCGGGGTCCCGCCCACGTCCTGGATGTCGACGCCCGCCTTGGCCTGCTCCAGCATGCGTTCGGCCTTGGCGCGGGCCTCTTCGCTGAGGCTGACACCGGCGTCCTCGATCTCGATGGCGATGCCGGTCTGCACCTCGACGGCGTTGACGTGCACCTTGCTGGTCGGGGGCGAGTAGCGGGTGGCGTTGTCGAGGAGTTCCGCGAGCGCGTGGATGAGCGGCTCCACGGACAGGCCGCGGATGTTCACCTTGGCGATGGAGTCCAGCTGGATGCGGCGGTAATCCAGGATCCGGGACATGGCGCCGCGCAGCACGCTGTACAGCGGGACCGGCTGGGGCCAGTTGCGGCCGGGCCGGCCGCCGCCGAGCACGCCGATGGAGTCGGCGAGGCGGCCGATCAGCGAGGTGCCGTGGTCGATGCGCAGCAGATCGTCGAAGACCTCGGGGTTACGGCCGTGGTCCTCCTCCATCTCCCGCAGTTCCGCGGACTGCTGGTGGACGATGGCCTGCACCCGGCGGGCGATGCTGACGAAGGAGCGCTGGGCCGAGTCGCGCAGGGACTCCTCGTGGTCGACGATGTCGAGGATCTTCCTGATCACGGCGCGCTGCGCGTCGTCGAGGGCTCGGAAGTCGGGATCACCCGCGCTGAAGTCGCGCATCACCTCCCTGGGGGAATTTCCGGCCCGCAACCACTCCACCGCGTTGGGCACGAACTCCGTGGCGAGGCGGCGGTTCTCCTCCGCGTGGCCGGCCACGCGCCGTTCCAGGTACGCGACGCTCTGGTCCCGCTCCGCGCGCAGCTCCCGCAGGCACCGCCCACGGCGCACCGTCTCGGCTCCCGCCGCGATCACCAGGACGGTGGCGACCGCTCCGCAGACGCCCACGGCGAGCCGGGCCTGCGTCGCCACCAGGGCGACGGCGGCTCCGGTCGCCGCGGCCATCAGTATCGCCGGCAGCAACAGCACGCGCGCGTAGGGAAGTTCTCGGCGACCGGGTGGGGACTGAACACTCACCATGTGGGCACCCTCTGTAGGGATCTGTCGGCATCTTCGGGAAGTTTGGGAACAAGCGCACGAATACGCCTCAACTCGGTGCGCCGCGGGCGAGCTTAGTCCGACCGGATCATCGCCGTGTCATATTCCACAACCGCCTGAAACCACTTCCGCACGTGGAGTAACCTCAGTCCATTTACACGCACGGAATTCGTTCGAACACCGTGCGTGACTTCGTACGGGCGTGCGGAACGGTTCACCGGGACGGATGAGACGAGCACCCGCGAGAGGCACGGGCGGTGTTCAGTTCCCCGCGATACGCAGCGCCGCGTCGGCGGTGGCGCGGGCGAACTCCGAGACCGAGCGGTCGGGATCCGAGCGGTGCACGAGGATGACACCCTCGATGAGACCGAAGACCAGGTCGGTGCGGAGATCCAGCGCGCTCTTCGCGAGCGCGCCGCCCGCCGCCGTGGCGGCGATCAACTGGCGGTAGGCGTCCTTGAGTTCGGCCCGCACGGCATGGAAGCCGGCGAACCGCTCGGTGCGCACCTCCGGCAGCAGGTAGAGACCGCCGAGGTTGTGCGAGCCGCCGCACAGCAGCTCGACGTCGGTCCGGCACAGCTCCCACAGCCGGCCCTCGGCCGTCCGGCCGTCGTCCGTGAGCAGCTCACGGGCGTAGGTCAAGGAGGGGGTGACCGTCGACTCCAGCAGCGCGGAGAGCAGTTCCTCCTTGCCGGAGACGTAGTGGTACATGGAGGCCTGGCGCATTCCCGCGCGTTCGGCGACGGCCCGGGTGGTGGTGGCGGCGTAGCCGCGCGTGGTGAACAACTCCGCGGCGGCCACGAGCAGTTCGGCGCGCGGCGTGAGCCCGCTGTCCGGGCGCTGCGCGGCCCGCGGGCGGCCCACTCGACGTCCGCTGCTCGTCCCCATGCCTTCGATCCTCGCACACGGTGCCGGACGGCGATCTTCGGACGGCCCGGTGAGGAGTCGGTAACCGCCCCGCAACCGGAGGGCAACGGCGGCGACCCGCCCCGCGCCTAATTTCTGTCGGGCGACAGAAATACCGCGACAGCGACGGAACCGAGCTGCGGAGGTCCGCAATGGCGGCGACAGCGACCACATACGGAGCACGCGCCCACGCCCGGGCGCAGGAGGGCGCCCGCGCCGAGGCCATGCCGGTCGTCCCGGCCCGGGACTGGCAGGACCCGCCCTGCGAGGCGGGCCACCTGGTGTGGGCCGAGACGGTCGCGGGCGGCAACTACACCCACCGGGTCCTCGCGCGCGGCACCGAGCTGCGCCTGACCGACCCGCACGGCGACGCCTGCGCCCATCTGCTCCTCCACGTGGACGGCCGGCCCTGGGAGCGGCTCAACGTCGCCGACACGGTCAAGGTCCAGTGGAACGCCTACCTCGGCGAGGGCGTGCTGCTCCTGTCCGACCAGGGCCGCGTCCTCGCCTCGGTCGTCGCCGACACCGCCGGCCGGCACGACGCCCTGTGCGGCACCTCCACCCTCGTACGCAACACCGAGCGCTACGGCGACGGCAGCCCGCAGTCCGCCTCCCCGGCCGGCCGGGAGCTGTTCAAGCTGGCCGCCGCGAAGAACGGCCTGGAGCCCCGCGACCTGCCGCCCTCGCTCTCCTTCTTCCAGGGGGTGCGGGTCCACGACGACGGCACGCTCGACTTCACCGGCTCGGCGGGTCCGGGAGGCAGCGTCACCCTGCGCGTCGAGCAGGACGTGACGGTCCTGATCGCCAACGTGCCGCACCCGGCCGACCCCCGGCCGAGGTACGTCAGCACCCCGCTGGAGGTCCTCGCCTGGCGGGCGGCGGCCACCCGCCCCGGCGACCCGCTGTGGGACGCCACTCCCGAAGGCCGCCGCGCCTTCCTCAACACCGCCGAATTCCTGACCGCGAGGGGGCTCGCATGAGCACGCAGACAGTGGTGGCGGCCCGCGCCTCCTGGTCGTCGGTCGTCCGCGAGGGCGAGACGCTGACCATCACCGACCTGCACGGCAACCAGGCCGTCGACTTCCTCGTGTACGACGCCCACGACACCTCCGTGCGCTACAGCGCGCCCGACACGATCCACGCCCAGGGCGGCATCTTCCTCACCACGGGCAGTGTGCTGATGTCCAACGAGCACACTCCGCTGATGACGGTGACGGCCGACGGCGTGGGCCGCCACGACACCGTCGGCGGCGCCTGCTCCAAGGAGTCCAACACCCTGCGCTACGGCCACCACACGTACGCGCAGCACGCGTGTGTGGACAACTTCCTCGCCGAGGGCGCCCGGCACGGCCTCGGCAAGCGGGACCTGGTCTCCAACATCAACTGGTACATGAACGTGCCCGTCGAGAAGGACGGCACCCTCGGCATCGTCGACGGTCTCTCCGCGCCGGGCCTCTCGCTCACGCTGCGCGCCGAACGGGACGTCCTCGTACTGGTCTCCAACTGCCCCCAGACCAACAACCCCTGCAACGGCTTCGAGCCGACGGCGGTGCGGATGACCATCGACGAGGCGGCCACCGCATGACCTTCGACACGCTGCTGGTCGCCAACCGGGGCGAGATCGCCGTCCGCGTCATCCGCACGGCCCGCGAACTCGGCCTGCGGACGGTGGCGGTGTACTCCGACGCCGACCGCTCGGCCGCCCACGTCCGGCTCGCCGACCAGGCCGTACGGCTCGGCCCGGCCCCCGCGAAGGAGTCGTACCTCGACGCCGACCTGGTCCTGGCCGCGGCCAAGGACACCGGCGCGGGCGCGATCCACCCGGGCTACGGCTTCCTCTCCGAGGACGCGGCCTTCGCCCGCCGCTGCGCCGACGCCGGGATCGAGTTCGTGGGACCGACGCCGGAGCAGCTGGAGCTGTTCGGCGCCAAGCACACCGCGCGGGCCGCGGCTCAGGCGGCCGGAGTGCCGCTCGCCCCCGGCACCGGACTGCTGGCGGACCTGCCCGAGGCGCTGGAGCAGGCCCGGCTCGTCGGCTACCCGGTCATGCTCAAGGCCACCGGCGGTGGCGGCGGGATCGGCATGTCGGCCTGTCGCTCGGCCGCCGAACTGACCGACGCCTGGGAGCGCGTCCAGCGTGTCGCCGCCGCGTCCTTCTCCTCGGCCGGCGTCTTCCTGGAACGGCTCGTGGAGCACGCCCGCCACGTCGAGGTGCAGGTCTTCGGCGACGGCGCGGGAAAGGTCGTCGTCCTCGGCGACCGGGACTGCTCCCTCCAGCGCCGCAACCAGAAGGTCGTGGAAGAGGCCCCGGCGCCCGGCCTTCCCCCGCGCGTCCGAGAGCAACTCGCTTCGAACGCACGTGACTTGTGCGCTTCGGTCGGCTACCGGTCCGCGGGCACCGTCGAGTTCGTCTACGACGCGGCCCGCGAGGAGGCGTACTTCCTGGAGGTCAACACCCGCCTCCAGGTGGAACATCCCGTCACCGAGGAGATCCACGGCGTCGACCTGGTCGCCTGGATGCTGCGCCTGGCACGCGGCGAGCGGGACGTCGTGCGCGACCCGGGCCCGCCCCGCGGCCACGCCGTCGAGGCACGCCTCTACGCGGAGGACCCCAGCCACAACCACCGGCCCAGCGCCGGCCTGCTGACCCGGGTCGAGTTCCCGCAGGGCGTGCGCGTCGACGGCTGGGTGGAGACGGGCACCGAGGTGACGACGTCGTACGACCCGATGCTCGCGAAGGTGATCGCGTACGGCCCGGACCGGGAGCACGCACTGCGACGCCTGGACGAGGCGCTGGCCCGGACCCGCGTCGACGGCATCGAGACGAACCTCGGGCTGGTCCGGGCGGCGCTGGCGGACTCCCGGTTCGTGACGGCGGCCCACTCGACTGCGACCCTCGCCACCGTCACCGACCCGACCCCCCGCGTCGAGGTCGTCTCCGGCGGCACCCTCACCACCGTGCAGGACTGGCCCGGCCGCACCGGCCACTGGCAGGTCGGCGTCCCGCCGTCCGGCCCGATGGACGACCGCTCGTTCCGCCTCGGCAACCGGGCGCTCGGCAACCCCGAGGGCGCCCCGGGCCTGGAGTGCACCCTCCAGGGCCCCGCCCTGCGCTTCACCCACGCCACCACGGTGTGCGTGACGGGCGCGCCGGCCCCGGTCACCGTGGACGGCACGGCGGTGGCGCGATGGGAACCGGTGACCGTACCGGCCGGGGCCCTGCTGGAGATCGGCGCGCCCGTCGAGCACGGACTGCGGACCTACGTCCTGTTCGCGGGCGGCCTGGACGTCCCCGCCTTCCTGGGCAGCGCGAGCACGTTCACGCTGGGCCGGTTCGGCGGCCACGGCGGGCGGACGCTGCGCACGGGTGACGTCCTGCACGGCGGGACGGTCGTCGAGGGCACCGCCGTGCCCGTCCCGGACCGCCCGGAGTTCGCCCCGGTCTGGCACCTCGGCGCCGTCGAAGGCCCGCACGCGGCACCGGAGTTCTTCACCGAGGACGACATCCGCGACTTCTACGCCGCCGACTGGAAGGTCCACTTCAACTCGGCCCGCACCGGTGTGCGCCTGGTCGGGCCCAAGCCGCGCTGGGCACGCACCGACGGCGGCGAGGCGGGTCTGCACCCGTCCAACATCCACGACACCCCCTACTCCGTGGGCGCCGTCGACTACACCGGCGACATGCCGGTCCTGCTCGGTCCGGACGGCCCGTCGCTCGGCGGGTTCGTGTGCCCGGCGACGGTGCTCAGCTCCGAGCGCTGGAAGCTGGGCCAGCTGCGCCCGGGCGACACGGTCCGCTTCGCGCCGGTCACCGGGGACGGCGCGCCGCGCCCCGCGATCGTCGACGGGGGCGTGCTGGCCCGGGACGGCGACGTGACCTACCGGCGCAGCGGCGACGACAACCTGCTGGTCGAGTTCGGACCGCTCCAGCTGGACCTGGCGCTGCGCATGCGGGTCCACGCGCTGATGGAGGCGGTGGCCGCGGCGGACCTGGCCGGCGTCGCCGATCTCACCCCGGGCATCCGCTCCCTGCAGATCCGCACGGACCCCGGCCGCCTCCCCCAGCGTGAACTCCTGTCGGTGGTGCGGAAGATGACGGCCGCCCTGCCCCCCTCGGACGAACTGGTCGTCCCCTCCCGCACCGTGCACCTCCCGCTGTCCTGGGACGACCCCGCGACCCGCGAGGCCATCGCCCGCTACATGGCGGGCGTCCGCGACGACGCCCCCTGGTGCCCCTGGAACATCGAGTTCATCCGCCGGGTCAACGGCCTGGACGCGGTGGCCGACGTCTACGACACGGTGTTCGCCGCGGAGTACCTGGTCCTGGGCCTCGGAGACGTCTACCTCGGCGCCCCGGTAGCCACCCCGCTCGACCCGCGCCACCGTCTGGTCACGACGAAGTACAACCCCGCGCGCACCTGGACGGCCGAGAACTCGGTGGGCATCGGCGGCGCGTACCTCTGCGTCTACGGCATGGAGGGGCCCGGCGGCTACCAGTTCGTCGGCCGCACGACCCAGGTGTGGTCGCCCTGGCAGCAGCGCGGCGCGTTCGATCCGGGCTCGCCCTGGCTGCTGCGCTTCTTCGACCGGATCCGCTGGTATCCGGTCGACGCGGACGAACTCCTCGAACTGCGGGCCGACATCATCTCGGGTCGCTTCGTGCCACGCGTCGAGGAGGGCACCTTCTCGCTCGCCGAGTACCAGGCCTTCCTCACCGAGAACGCCGGCCCCATAGCGGAGTTCAGGTCCCGCCAGCAGAGCGCGTTCACGGCCGAGCGGGACGCCTGGGAGGCGGCCGGCGAGTTCGCGCGGGCCGCGGCCGCCGAGGCGCCGGCCGCTCCCCCGGCCGAGGTGGCGGTACCACCGGGCGGCCACCTGGTCGAGGCCGAGTTCGCCGCCTCCGTCTGGCAGCTGAACGTGTCGCCGGGCGACGAGGTGACGGCGGGGCAGCCGCTGCTCGCCCTGGAGGCGATGAAGATGGAGTCCAGGGTGCACGCGCCGGTCGACGGCGTGGTGGCACAGGTCCTGGCCCGCCCCGGCGACCAGGTCGAGGCGGGGACGGCACTGCTCGTCCTGGCCCCGGCCGCGAGCTGACCGGCCGAACGGCCGACACCATGCAAGGAGCACGCATGTCCACGACTGTGTCCCGCGTCCGCGCCGCCTACGCCCGCATCGAGGCCACGGACCGCCCGGAGATCTGGATCGACCTGCGGCCGCGGGCGGACGTCGAGGCGGAGGCCCGCACGCTCGACGAACGGCTGGCGCACGGTGAGCGTCTCCCGCTCGCCGGCCGGCTGCTCGCCGTCAAGGGAAACATCGACGTGGCGGGACTGCCCACCACCGCCGGCTGCCCGGCCTACGCCTACCGGCCCGCCGCCGACGCCCCGGTCGTCGCCCGGCTCCGCGCGGCCGGCGCGCTGGTGCTGGGCACCACCAACCTGGACCAGTTCGCGACCGGCCTGGTCGGCACCCGCTCCCCGCACGGCGCGGTGCGGGGCGCCGTCGACCCGTCGCGGGTGAGCGGCGGCTCCAGCTCCGGTTCGGCCGTCGCGGTGGCCCTCGGCATCGCCGACCTCGCCCTGGGAACGGACACGGCGGGTTCGGGGCGGGTCCCGGCCGCCTTCAACGGCATCGTCGGCCTCAAGCCCACCCGCGGACTGGTCCCCACCGAGGGCGTCGTCCCGGCCTGCGCCTCGATCGACTGTGTGACGGTCTTCGCCCGCACGCTCCCCGAGGCGGAACGGGCCCTGGCCCACATGGCGTCGCCGGCCGGCCGCGCCCTCCCCTCGCTCCCCGCCCGCGCCCCCGGGCCCTGGCGGATCGCGGTCCCGCCCCTCGACCAGCTGGGCGAGCTGGACCAGGGCTGGGCGGCGGCCTACGAGTCGGCGGTACGGCGGCTCGGGGCGGCCGGGGCCGAGATCCGCAGCATCGACCTCACCCCGTTCACCGAGGCCGCCGCGATGCTCTACGAGGGCGCGTTCGTCGCCGAGCGCTACACCGCCGTGGGTGCGTTCGTCGACAAGCTGACCGCGGAGGGCGGTGAGGGTCTGGACCCGACGGTCGCGGGCATCATCACCAGGGCCCGGGACATCCCGGCCCACCGGCTCTACACGGACACCGAGCACCTGACGGCCCTGCGCACCCGTGCCCTGGCCGAACTGGCCGACTCCGACGCCCTGTTGCTGCCCACCGCCCCCGGCCATCCCACCCTCGCCGAGGTCGCCGCCGACCCGCTGGGCGCCAACGCCCGCCTGGGCCGCTTCACCAACTCCACCAACCTCTTCGACCTGGCGGCGGCGGCCGTGCCGGGCGGCGAGGTGAACGGCCTGCCCTTCGGCGTGATGCTGGTCGGCCCGGCCTTCACGGACGACCGGCTGGCCCGGATCGCGGACCTGCTGCGCCCCGAGGCGCACGTGGCGGTGGCGGGCGCCCATCTGACCGGCCAGCCCCTCAACCTCCAGTTGCTGTCCCTGGGCGCGGTGCTGGACCGTACGACCACGACGTCCCCCGTCTACCGCCTGCACGCCCTGCGCACGGCCCCGCCCAAACCGGGTCTCGTGCACGTGGGCGAGGGCGAGGGCGGCGCCGCGATCGAGGTGGAGATCTGGCGTCTCCCGGCGGAGGGTCTCGGCAACCTGCTCGCCGCGCTCCCCCGCCCGATGACCCTGGGCAGCGTCGAACTCGCCGACGGCACCCTGGTCCCCGGCTTCCTGTGCGAACCGGGCGCCCTCGGCGACGCGACGGACATCACGGCACACGGCGGCTGGCGGGCGTATCTCGACCGGAGCTGAGGCGGGCCGGTGAGAAGCGCCGGGCCGCAACGCCATGCGGCCCCGCCGCGCGGCCACGACCGACCACGCGTCATCCGCGCCCGCCGGGCGGCATCACCCCACCGACGAGTAGGCGACAACCCCCCGCAGCAGCTCGTCGACCGCCTTGCGGGCGTTCTTCGCCACCGTCGAGCCCCCGGCGGAGGCGGGCGCCGCCGCCGCGATCTGCCCCAGCACGTCGATGACCTGCTTGCACCAGCGCACGAAGTCACCGGCGGGCATCTCCGCCTCGCGCAGCACCTCGTCGAGGCCCTTCCCGGAGGCCCACATATAGGCCGACCAGGCGAAGCCGAGATCGGGCTCGCGCTGCCCCACGCCTTCGGTCTGGCTGATCCGGAAGTCCTCCTCCAGGGCGTCCAGCCGGCCCCAGATGCGCACCATCTCGCCGAGCGCGGCCTTCGCCTTGCCCGAGGGCAGCTTCGGCGCCATGGCGTCGTCCCCGGCCCGCGATTCGTAGACCAACGCCGAGACACAGGCGGCCAGTTCGGCGGGGGCCAGTCCCTCCCACACGCCCGCGCGCAGGCATTCGCTCGCGAGCAGATCGAGCTCGCCGTAGAGCCGGGCGAGCCGCTTGCCGTGCTCGGTGACCTCGTTGCCCCGCAGGTAGTCGAGCTCGGTCAGGAGCGCCACGATCCGGTCGAACGTGCGGGCGATCGTGTTGGTGCGTCCCTCGATACGACGCTCCAGCTGCGAGGTGTCCCGCAGCAGCCGGTGGTAGCGCTCGGCCCAGCGGGCGTGGTCCTCACGGTCGGAGCAACCGTGGCAGGGGTGCGCGCGGATCTCGGTGCGCAGCCGGGCGATCTCCCGGTCGTCGGCGGCCTGCGAGCGCTGCTTGCGGGCCCGCTCCGGCGGGATGTGCCCGGCCTTGGTGCGCAGCGCGGAGGCGAGATCGCGACGGGACTGCGGCGAGCGCGGGTTGAACGACTTCGGGATCCGCATCCGGTCCAGCGCCTCGACCGGCACCGGGAAGTCCATCGAGGCCAGCCGCTTGACCTGGCGCTCGGAGGTGAGGACCAGCGGACGCGGCCCGTCGTGCTGCTCGAAGCCGCGATGGCCGTTGGCCCGGCCGGCGGGCAGGCCCGGGTCGAGCACCAGCGCCAGTCCGGCGTACTTGCCGGTGGGCACGTGGATGACATCCCCCGGCTTGAGCTTCTCCAGCGCCACGGCGGCCTCGACGCGCCGCTGGCTCGCGCCCTGCTTGGCCAGTTCGGTCTCACGGTCCTTGAGGTCGCGGCGCAGTCGCGCGTACTCGTCGAAATCGCCCAGGTGGCAGGTCATGGAGGCCTTGTAGCCCTCCAGCCCCTCCTCGTTGCGCTGCACCTGCCGGGAGATGCCGACCACCGACCGGTCCGCCTGGAACTGCGCGAACGAGGTCTCCAGCAGCTCGCGCGAGCGGTGCCGCCCGAACTGCTCCACCAGGTTGACCGCCATGTTGTACGACGGCTTGAAGCTGGAGCGCAGCGGGTACGTGCGGGTGCCCGCGAGCCCGGCGAGGTGCTCGGGGCTCATCGCGCGCTGCCAGAGCACGACGGCGTGCCCCTCGACGTCGATGCCCCGTCGGCCCGCGCGGCCGGTGAGCTGCGTGTACTCGCCGGGAGTGATGTCGGCGTGCTGCTCGCCGTTCCACTTGACGAGCTTCTCCAGCACCACCGAGCGGGCGGGCATGTTGATGCCGAGGGCGAGCGTCTCGGTCGCGAAGACGGCCTTGACCAGGCCACGCACGAACAGCTCCTCGACGACCTCCTTGAAGGTCGGCAGCATGCCCGCGTGGTGGGCGGCGATGCCGCGCTCCAGCCCCTCCAGCCACTCGTAGTAGCCGAGGACGTGCAGGTCCTCGTGGGGAATGGCGGCCGTGCGCTCCTCGACCAGGGCGCGGACCTCGCCGCGCGCCTCCTCGTCGTTCAGCCGCAGCCCGGCATGCAGGCACTGCTGGACGGCGGCCTCGCAGGCGGCACGGCTGAAGATGAAGGTGATGGCGGGCAGCAGCCCGGCGGCGTCGAGCCGCTCGATGACCTCCGGCCGTGCCGGTGTCCACACCCGCGACCGCTGCCTGCGCTCCCGCTCACGGTCGGCCTCGCGCATGTTCCGGCCACGCCTGCGGTCCTGGTACGAGGGCCGGCTCGCCTCCATGCGGGCCAGCCGGGTGAGGTCGGGGTTGACGGCTCTGCGCTGGCCCTCGCCCTCCTCGAACAGGTCGTACATCCGCCGCCCGGCGAGCACGTGCTGGAACAGCGGCACGGGCCGGTGCTCGGAGACGATCACCTCGGTGTCGCCGCGCACGGTGTCCAGCCAGTCGCCGAACTCCTCGGCGTTGGACACGGTCGCCGACAGCGAGACCAGCGTGACCGACTCGGGGAGGTGGATGATCACCTCTTCCCACACGGCGCCCCGGAAGCGGTCGGAGAGGTAGTGCACCTCGTCCATCACCACGTACCCGAGGCCGAGGAGGGTCTGCGAGCCGGCGTACAGCATGTTCCGCAGCACCTCGGTGGTCATCACGACCACCGGGGCCTCGGAGTTGACGCTGTTGTCGCCGGTGAGCAGGCCCACCTTCTCGCTGCCGTAGCGCCGGCACAGGTCGGAGTACTTCTGGTTCGACAGCGCCTTGATGGGCGTCGTGTAGAAGCACTTCTTGCCCTGCTGGAGGGCGAGGTGGACGGCGAACTCGCCCACGATCGTCTTGCCCGAGCCGGTGGGGGCGGCCACCAGGACGCCCTTGCCCGCCTCGAGTGCCCGGCAGGCCTCGATCTGGAAGGGGTCGAGACCGAAGTCGTACATCTCGCGGAAGGACGCGAGCGAAGTGGCCTGCTCGACAGCGCGCTTGCGTGCTGCCGCGTACCGCTCGGCCGGTGAGAGATCCTCTGTCATCGTGCTTTCGAGCGTACCGGGCCGCACTGACAACAGGACGATCATTATCCGGATCCGGTCTTGCCAAACCTCGGTACGCCCAGCTCACGGGCGCACGGGCGGCCCGTTTCAGGGGCCGATGAGCCGCACCGCGCCCGGCACGCACCGCGCGGTGAGCGGCAGCTCCCCGAGCCGCTCCCCGTCCGCGTAGCCCGAGACGCCCGCCGCGGCGATCTCGACCTTCGCCGCCCGGAGCACGGTGACCTTCGGATGGTCGACGTGCGTCCCCCGGTACACCTTCGGGAACACCCGCAGCAGCGTCGTCCGGCGGCAGTCCCCGACGACCGTGACGTCGAACAGGCCGTCGGTGAGGTCGGCGCCGGGGCAGATCCGCATGCCGCCGCCGTAGGAGGATCCGTTGCCGACGGCGACGAGGGTGGCCTCGACCTCCCGGACGGCTCCGTCGTCGAGGGTGATCCGGTACGGGAACGGGCGGAACGCGGCCAGTTCCACCAGCATCGCGAGGTCGTACCTGGCGCGCCCGACGGGCCATCGCATGCGGTTGCCCCGGTCGTTGACCCGGGAGTCGAAGCCGGAGGCGAGGACGGTGCCGAACCAGCGGTCGCCGACCCGGCCGAGGTCGATGTCGCGGATCCGGGCGCCTTTGAGGGCGTCGGCCACCAGCCGGGCCGCGGCCGCCGGATCGCGGACGGGCAGGCCGAGGGCGCGGGCGAAGTCGTTGCCGGTACCGGCGGCGACCAGGCCGAGCGGGGTGCGGGTGCCGGCGACGGCCTGGAGCGCGAGGTGGGCCAGCCCGTCGCCGCCGACGGCGATCAGGGCGCCGGTGCCGTCGGCGACCGCGGCACGCGCGCGTACGAGGGCGTCCCCGGCGTCCACGCCGAGGACCGTGCGCACCGTGTAGCCGGCCGCCCGCAACGCGGAAGCGGCCGGCCGCGCTGCGTGAGCGCCCCGGCCGCGGCCCGCCGCGGGATTGACGAAGAGGGTGATCTCGCTGGTCACGGGGATGACCTTAGGAGCTCTCCGGCACCCGTCAGGTCACGTCGTCATAACCGTTCACCCGCTCCGTGGTCGACTGCTCCGGCAGCGCGCGGCTCGCGGTCACCGACTCGACCTCGCCGATGGCCTCGGGACGCAGGTCCAGCTCGGAGGCCTCGTCGTCGGCGGGCCCGAGGGCGTCGCGGCGGCGCCTGCGCCGGTCGTTCAACAGGGAGAAGGCGGTGGCGCCGAAGTACAGGATCCAGATCGGTCCGGCGAGCGCCAGCATCGAGATGGGGTCGGTGCTGGGCGTGGCGACGGCGGCGAACACCGTGATGCCGATGATCATCGCCCGCCACCAGCCGAGCATGCGCTTGCCGGTGACCATGCCGGTGAGGTTGAGGAAGACCAGCAGCAGCGGCAGCTCGAAGGAGAGGCCGAAGACGACCACCATGCGCGTGACGAGCTGAAGCAGGTCGTCCAGCGGCAGCAGGTTGCTCACGCCGCCCGGGGTGAAGTCGATCAGCACCTTCGCGGTGGTCGGCAGCACCCGGTAGGCGAAGTAGCCGCCGCCGATGAAGAGCGGGGCGCCCATGCCGACGAAGGCGTAGGCGTACTTGCGCTCGTGGTTGTGCAGGCCGGGGGCGATGAAGGCCCACAGCTGGTAGAGCCAGACCGGCGAGGCGAAGACGATCCCGGCCATCAGGGAGACCTGAAGGGCGAGCGTGAAGGGCGCGAGGAGACCGTTGATCGTGATGCTCGCGCACTTGTTGGTGGCATCGCCCGACTTGAGCTGGCCCGCGATCTCTTCGAAAGTCTTCCCGCAGCCGACCGAGTCGAGGATCGGCTTGGTGAGGAAGTTGATGATGTCGTTGTAGAAGAAGGCGGCTACGACCGTCACGACGACGATGGCCAGCATCGCCTTCGCGAGCCGGTTGCGGAGCTCACGAAGATGATCCGCGAGGGGCATCCGCCCCTCGGGGTCCTTCTCCTGTTTGCGGGCAGGCTTCAGCAACCCACGTTCCCATCTCGTGCGGCGGGCCGGAGGTCACCGGCCCTGCGTCAGCGCTTGGTCGTGTCCGTCGGCTCGGTGACCGGACGGGAGCTGGTCACGTCGCCGGGAGAGGCCTGGATGGTGCGCTGAGCCGGGGGCTGCTCGCCGTCGTTGGGCGGGCCGGCCGCGGTGGTCGTGCTGCCGCCGTCTTCCTTCATCGCCTTCGCCTCGCTCTTGAGAATGCGAGCGGACTTGCCGAGCGAGCGCGCCATGTCGGGAAGCTTCTTGGCGCCGAACAGCAGGATGACGACGACGAGGATGAGAATGATCTCGGGGGCGCCGAGCCTTCCGAACATAAGTCTTTACCTTCTCACCGAGGCTGCGGGGGTGGGTTGCCGTCCGACCGGTCGGACACCTGTCCGAACGGTCGTGTTGACAGCGATCGTAACGCTCAGGGGTAAACGTGAGGCAATCCCTGTGCGTACTCCCGGTCCGCGGTCCGGGCCTCGTTCTCCGAGCCGCGACCAGCAGCGTACCTGTCCCGCCTACCGGGGCGGGAGGGCGAAGTGGCCCAAAACGCATTGGCCGCAGGACTCACAGGACGCCCACAGCACTGCCCGAGGGTCGCCACAGCGGCCGTCACAGCGTGTCCACAGCGCGGGCCGCGCTCGCGGCCGCCCGTTCCAGATCCTGGGCCGCCCGGTCGATCCGGCGCGCGGACTCCGTGACCTGCCGTCCCAGCAGCCGCGCCTCCGAGAAGACCCGTACGGCGAACACCGCGAGGACGGCGAGACCGGCGAAACCCATGGCAACCGCGAACATCGGCCAGAACATGGAGCCGAGCCTAGACCGTCCTAGAGGGTGTGCAGCCGCAGGGTCCTGACCCCGCCGCCGGTGAGCAGTTCGACGATCCGCTCGCCGGCCGGCTTGCGCACGGCGGCACCGCAGTCGGGGCAGGTGAACGAGTAGAAGGTGGTCCGGCTCGACGCGCCGATCGCCAGCAGCAGGGCACTCGCCGCCAGCTCGAAGGCACCCCGGCAGTCGGGGCACCCGGCCCGGAAGCGCACCGGACCCGCACTCCGCATGCCGGCGAACGCAGAGGCCACCGAGACGCCCCGCACACCGGCCGCCGTCGACTCGCTCAAAGCCCCTGCTCCCGCCCCTCGGACCGACTCCCGCCGGGCTGTCCCGGCTGCTCACCGTGCACCGCGTGCGGCCCCTCGGCCGCGCCCGGCGCCTCGATCCCGTCGTACGCCGCCAGCGCCTCACGGGCGGCCCGGCGGGCGCTGTCGGCGAGCTCCGGCGGCGACACGATCCGGCCGTCCCGGCCGAGCCGCAGCGCCAGCCGCCTGAGCGAGGCGGGTTCGGGCGTGCGCAGGGTAATACGCAGTCCGCCGTCGGGAAGCTCATCGGCGCTGTCGTGCGGGTAGTACTCGGCGACCCAGCGGCCCCCCGGGCCGACCTCGACGACGACCTCCGGGTCCTCGGCGGCCGGCTGCACGAGCCCCTCCGACAGGTCCCGGAGCTCGATCTCGGGCGGTGCGGACGGCTCGTCGAGGATCTTGATCTCGGCGACCCGGTCCAGCCGGAAGGTGCGGCGCGCCTCGGAGCGGCGGCACCAGGCCTCCACGTAGGTGTGCCCGACGCTGACCAGCCGGATGGGGTCGATCTCGCGCTCGGTGACCTGGTCTCGCGCGGGCGAGTAGTAACGGATCCACAGCCGGCGCCGCTCGGAGATCGCCCGGTCGACGTCCGCGAAGACCCCGCCCTCGGACTCGAACGTCACCGACAGCCGCGCGCTCGCGCCCGCCGCCTCCCCGGCCGCGGCCTCCACCTTGGCGGTCGCCCGCAGCAGCGCCTGCCGGTCGCCCTCGCGCAGGCCGGGCAGCGTGGACACCGCCCGGGCCGCCACCAGCAGCGCGGTCGCCTCGTCGGCGGCCAGCCGCAGCGGTTCGGCGGCCTCCGCGCCGAGCGCGGCCGGGTTGTGCCACCAGATGCGCTCACCGTCGGTGTCGATGTCGAGGAGATCGCCGCCGCGGAAGCTGGTGCCGCACATCGGCAGCACGTCGAGGTCCGAGACCAGTTCGTCCTCGGTGATCCCGAACGCGCGCGCCACGTCCTCGATCCGCGCGCCGGGGCGCTCCCTGAGATACGTCACCAGGGAAAGCATCCGCCGCGTCTGGTCGATGGCGTTCGTCGGCCTGACCGGTTTGCCTGCCACTGTGTTGCTCGCTCCCCCTCAGCCCTTGGCCACGGCGCGTAGCCGGTCCACGACGTCCGCGCGCAGCTCGGCGGGGTCGAGGACCACCACGTCCGGCCCGAACTCCACCAGCCAGGCGTCCAGCCCGTGCCCGTACGGAATCTCCAACTCGTCCCAGCCGTCGCCGAGTTCCCGCACCGCGGTGGCCTTCGCCCGCAAGGGGTACCCGGCGTCCGTGCGCAGCCGGATCAGCGCGCTGCGGTCGGCGGTCTCGCCCGCCCAGCTCGCGACGGTCTCACGGACGGTGACGACATCGGGGACCGGCACGGTGAAGCTCGCCCCGCGCGAGCGCACCCTGCCGGTGATCCGCGACAGCCGGAAGACCCGCTCGGCGCCCCGGTCGCGGTCGAATCCGGCCAGGTACCAGTGGCCGCGCCAGCACTCCAGCGCCCACGGTTCGACGTGCCGGGGCTCCGGGTGCGCGGCGGTGGCCTTGCGGTAGTCGAACATGACGGGCCGACGGTCGCGGCAGGCCAGCATCAGCGGCTCGAACGCGGCCTCGTGCACGGGGATCCGGGGCTCCAGGGCGCCGTGTGCCTCGTACGGGTCGACGTCCTCGGGGAGCCCCGCCGCGCGCAGCTTCTGCAGGGCGCCGCTCGCGGCACCGGCCAGCCGCGCCTGCTGCCACACCTTGGCGGCCAGGCCCAGCGCCGCGGCCTCCTCGGCGTCCAGGGTGATGGGCGGCAGCCGGTTGCTGTCGCGGCGGGCCAGGTAGCCGATCTCGCCGTCCAGGCTCTCCACGGTCTCGATGACCAGGCCGAGCTCGCGAAGATCGTCCTTGTCCCGCTCGAACATCCGGTTGAACGAGTCGTCCGACCCCGCCCCGCCGTTGCCCGACCGGAAGGTCTCGACATACGCCTCGATGGAATCGCGCAGCTCACGCTTGCTGAGCGGCCGGCGCGTCCCGAGCAGACACAGCGCCAGGTTCATCAGCCGCTCGGCCTTGGCAATGGCCATCGACGCCCTTCGCCTCCCCTATGGTGCTTACGATCGTCGACCGTACCGCCCCGCGGCGCCCGGACAAAAGCCGAGGGTCCATGCCCGGCCGGGCATGGACCCCAGGTGATCAACACTGGTCGTACGACGGTCAGACCCCGAGCAGGTCCACGACGAAGATCAGCGTCTCGCCGGGCTTGATCGCGGGGGTGGGGCTCTGGTTGCCGTAGGCGAGGTGGGCCGGGATGGTCAGCTGGCGACGGCCGCCGACCTTCATGCCCTGCACGCCCTGGTCCCAGCCCTTGATGACGCGTCCGCCACCGAGCGGGAAGCGGAACGGCGTCCCGCGGTTCCAGCTGGCGTCGAACTCCTCACCGGTGCTGAAGGCGACACCGACGTAGTGGACGCTGACGTTGTGGCCGGCCTGCGCGACCTCGCCGTCACCCTCCCAGATGTCCTTGATCTCGAGGTCCGCCGGGGGCTCGCCGCCGGGGAAGTCGATCTCGGGCTTGTCAATGCTCACGTCACTGGCTCCTGCATGTCTCACGGAAAGGCAACACGGACAGTCTTACACCTTCGCCCGCCTCACACCTTGGCGATGATGTCCACCGAGAAGACCATCGTGGAGTCCTTCTCGATGCCGCTGCCGCTCGGCGGGCTGTCGCCGTAACCCAGCGAGGGCGGAACGACGATGACGACCCGACTGCCCACCTTCTTGCCGGTCAGTCCCTGTGCCCAGCCCTTGACCACCTGCTGGAGCGAGAACGAGGTCAGCGAACTGCGGCTGTACGAGGAGTCGAACTCCTTGCCCGTGTCCCAGACGACGCCCTTGTACTGCACCAGCACGGTGTCGTCCGCCGCGAGCTTCGGGCCGTCTCCCTCGATCACGTAGTTCGACACCAGCTTGGTCGGCGGGTCCGACTTGGGGATCTCGACCGAGGGCGCCTTGCCGTCGGTGTTCGTCCCCACCTTCGGCACGGCGGCGTCGTCCTGCGGCACGTCCTTGCCCTTGGCCGAGCTCTTCGCGTTGAACGTGTCCTGGATGTCGAAGACGAACACCAGCGTGTCGGTCCCCTTGATGCCCGTGTCCGCGTCGCCGTCCTTGCCGAAGGCCCAGGTCGGCGGCACCGAGAAGAGCACCCGGCTGCCGGTCTTCTTGCCCGTCAGCGCATAGCGCCAGCCGTCGATGGTGCCGCCCTGCGCGAGCTGGGTGAACAGCGGCTTCTTGGTGTCGTACGTGTTGAGGAGGACCTTCGCGCTGTCCCAGATCTGACCGAGACAGTTGGCCTGGATGTAGTCGTTCTCCGCGACGGTCTTGCCGCTGCCCGCGATCACCGTCTTCACCGCCAGCTGGTCCGAGGGCTCACCGCTGCCCTTGGCGACGGTCGGCTTCTCGTCGAACTTCACGCCCGCCGTGATGGCCGGCAGCGGGCCGTCGACGATCTTCGGTGGAGGCGTGGCCCCGGCGGAGGACGACGCGCTGTCGCTCGCCTTGCTCGAGTCGGACTTGTCGTCGCCGCACGCGGCGAGAGTGACCAGTCCCGCGGGTACGGCGGCAAGGATGAGTGAGCGTCGGCGCACGATGAAGCCTCGTAATCGGTCGATCTTCTGATGGCGTGCGCGCTACCTTAGCGACGTTTGTGGACATGCGAAGGGCGCCGTACGGGAACGTACGGCGCCCGTGTCGCGTTCCGCACCGCGGTGCGGAACGCGTCACTCACATTCCGGCGATCAGCTTCTCCACCCGGTCGTCCACCGACCGGAACGGGTCCTTGCACAACACGGTGCGCTGCGCCTGGTCGTTGAGCTTCAGATGCACCCAGTCCACCGTGAAGTCCCGGCGCTGTTCCTGTGCGCGACGGATGAAGTCGCCGCGCAACCGGGCCCTGGTGGTCTGCGGCGGCACCGACTTGCCCTCGAAGATCTTCAAGTCGTTGCAGATCCGCGCGGCTTGGCCTTTTCGCTCCAACAGGTAGTACAGACCACGACGACGGTGAATGTCGTGATAAGCGAGGTCTATCTGCGCCACCCGCGGATGCGACATGGTCATGTTGTGCTTGGCCCGGTACCGCTCGATGAGCTTGTACTTCATCACCCAGTCGATCTCGGTGCCGATCCGGTCGAGGTCCTCCGCCTCGATCGCGTCCAGCGTGCGGCCCCACAGCTCCAGGACCTGGTCCACGGTGCCGGTACGCACACCCCGGCGCTCGACGAAGTCCACGGCCTTCTCGTAGTACTCCCGCTGAACCTCCAGCGCGGAGGCCTCCCGGCCGCTGGCCAGCCGCACCTTGCGCCGGCCGGTGATGTCGTGGCTGACCTCGCGGATCGCCCGGATCGGGTTCTCCAGCGTCAGATCCCGCATCACCGTGCCCGCCTCGATCATGCGCAGCACCAGGTCGGTCGCGCCGACCTTCAGCAGCATGGTCGTCTCGGACATGTTGGAGTCGCCGACGATGACATGCAGACGGCGGTAACGCTCGGCGTCCGCGTGCGGCTCGTCGCGCGTGTTGATGATGGGCCGCGAGCGGGTCGTCGCGGAGGAGACGCCCTCCCAGATGTGCTCGGCCCGCTGACTGACGCAGTAGACCGCCCCACGGGGCGTCTGAAGCACCTTGCCCGCACCGCACAGCAGCTGGCGGGTCACCAGGAACGGGATCAGGATGTCCGCGAGCCGGGAGAACTCCCCGTGCCGGGCCACCAGGTAGTTCTCGTGGCAACCATAAGAGTTGCCCGCCGAGTCCGTGTTGTTCTTGAAGAGGTAGACGTCGCCCGCGATTCCTTCCTCGTGCAGGCGTCGTTCCGCGTCCACCAGGAGTCCTTCGAGAATGCGCTCGCCGGCCTTGTCGTGGGTGACCAGCTCGGTCACGTTGTCACATTCCGGTGTCGCGTATTCCGGATGCGATCCCACGTCGAGATAGAGGCGGGCGCCGTTTCGCAGAAAGACATTGCTGCTTCGGCCCCATGACACGACACGGCGGAAGAGGTACCGCGCCACCTCGTCGGGAGACAGCCGGCGCTGTCCCCTGAACGTACATGTGACGCCGTACTCGTTCTCCAGCCCGAAAATGCGGCGGTCCATGAGTGAACATTACGCCCGATCCCCTGAACTGAAACGGGGTTCGGCAGCACGGTTTGGATCATTTTCCGATGAAGCCGCAACCACCCCACTCCCGGCGGGAACTGCAAGTACCCGCCCCGTGGCCAGCAAAACCACCAGCGATACGGCGCCCGCGACAGCCGGCACCGTGAACCCCCACAGCGCGCCGCCCGCCTCCACGACCGGACCCGCCAGGCCCGTTCCCACCGACGCGCCGACCGTGAACGTCGTCACCAGCCAGGAGAACGCCTCCGTCACCGTGCCGCGCGGCGCGTGCCGGTCCACGATGACGAACGCGCACGCGATGGCAGGCGCCAGGAACACGCCCGCGAGCGCCGTCAGCGCCACCATCGCCACCGCACCCGGCATCAGCGTCAGCGGCAGGTAACACACCGCCAGAAGCGCCACCAGCCAACGCAGTCGCCGCTCCGGCGGCCCCGCCCACCGACGCGCCCCGTACACCACACCACCGAGCAGCGCGCCGAGTCCCAGCGCCGCCATCAGCCAGCCGTACACCGCGTCACCACCGTGGTCGTCCGCGTACGGCACGGACGCCACCGTGATGGAACCGAGCGCGACACCGATGAACAGGAACGCGCCGAGGAGCGCCAGCAGACCGGGCGACCGCAGCGCGCCCAGCCAGTGCGCCTCGCGCGGGGCCGACCGCCACGCCCGCGAGGGCGGCGACACGACCACCGACAGCGCGCCCAGCACGCCGACCGCGTTCAGCACCAGCAGGGCACCCTGCGCCGACCACACCGACACGCACAGGGTCACCAGCAGCGGGCCGACGGTGAACATCACCTCCTGCGCCACCGCGTCCATCGCGTACGCCGTGTGCACCTGGTCCTCACGGCGCAGCACCGCCGGCCAGAGCGCCCGCAGACCGCCCTCCAGGGGCGGCGTGAAGAGACCGGCGGCCGCCACCGACAGGTACGCGAGCGGCAGCGGGTCCGCACCGACGAAGGCGAAGACCGCCATGGCCAGGGCGGAGACGAGCGCCGCGGGCAGCTGGACCCGCGGCTGCCCGTGCCTGTCGACCAGTCTTCCCAGCAGCGGCTGCCCGACGGCGTTGGCCACGCCGTACACGGCCGCCAGCGCGCCCGCGAGGCTGTAGGTGCCGCCCGCGGCGCGCACGAACAGCACGATCGCGATGGCGGCCGTGGCGTTGGGCAGCCGGCCGACGAGCGTGCCGGTCAGCAGCCGGGCAGCGTGCTTCGCCCTGAGGATCTCCAGGTATCCCGCGGCCAATGTCCCGCCTCCGTCGGCTCGCCCGAGGCGGTGGACCACCCCGAAGTTTTACGTATAACGTCTCTTGTCATACGTACCATGTGCGCTGTTCGCCAGTCCAGACGAAGGAGCAGGCCCACGGTGGCACGAGGTAGCACGCGCCCGACGAGCCGTGACGTCGCCCAGGCCGCGGGAGTCTCCCAGGCCGCCGTCTCCCTCGTACTCGGCGACAAGTGGCGCGGCCGCGTCTCCGAGACCACCGCGGAACGCGTACGGGAGGCGGCCCGCGAGCTCGGCTACCGGCCCAACCTCGCCGCCCGCAACCTGCGCCTCGGCCGCACCCGCACGGTCCTGCTCGTCGTCCCCGCGCTCACGACGGAGTTCTTCGCCGGCGTCTACACCGGGGCGGCGCGCGTCGCGGCCGAGCACGGCTTCGGAGTGGTCCTCTACCCCTCCCCCGAGGGCGTCGGCCCCGCCCGCGACCCCTTCGCCTCCGCCCAGGCCGCCCTCGACGGCGTCCTCGCCTCCTCGATGGCCGCCGACGCGCTCACCGCCATCCGCGGCGACCAGCTGCCCCTGGTGATGCTGGACAGCGACCCCCGCGGAAGCCTCGGCGCCGCCACCGTCAACCTCGACATCGCCGACGGCGTCCGCCAGGTCGCCGACCATCTGCTGGGCCTCGGCCACCGCCACTTCCTGCACCTCGCGGCCGACATCCCGTCCTGGACCTTCGAGGTACGCGCGCGTGAGCTCGCCGCCCGGGTCGGCGCGGCGGCGCGGACCTCGCTGCGCACCGCCCCCGCCCCGATCTCCATCGACGGCGCCCTGGCCGCCGCGGAGGCGGCGCTGAGCGCCCCGGGGCCCCGCCCCACCGCCGTCGTCTGCGACGACGACAAACTCGCGGCCGGCGTCTACAAGGCCCTACGGCGTCTCGGCCTGCGCGTCCCCGACGACGTGTCCGTCACCGGCCTGGACGACCTCGCCCTGGCCACCGCCCTCGACCCCGAGCTGACGACCGTAAGACTGGACGCCGAACTGTTCGGCGAACGCGGCATGCAAGCCCTCCTTGCCGTCCTGGAGGGCCGCACGCCGAACGGCGGGGACATCCCCGTCGAACTGGTCGTACGGGCCTCCACGGCGCCACCGAACGCCTCCTGAGACGCCCTGCGCCCCGGCCGAATCATCGACCGGGGCGCACGAGGGACGAATCGCGGACGGTGTCACTCCTCCTCGGAGCTCTCCGCCTCCGTGGTCGCGCCGTCCGTCTCCAGCAGCCGGCCCAGCTGACGGCCCACGATCCGCTTGAACTTGCGCGACTGCGGCCGTGTGCGGTCCAGCACGGCCACCTCCAGACGCTCGGCGGGAATCTCCCGCTCCGTGCCGTTGGTGTCGCGCGACAGGGCCTGCACGGCCAGCTTCAGCGCCTCGGACAGATTCATGCCGTCCCGGTGACGCTGATCCAGGTAACTGCTGATCTGCTCGGCATTGCCCCCGACCGCCACCGAACCGTGCTCGTCCACGATCGAGCCGTCGTGCGGCAGTCGGTAGATCTGGTCCCCGTCCGGCGTGGCGCCGACCTCGGCCACCACCAGCTCCACCTCGTAGGGCTTCTCGCCCGCCGAGGAGAAGATCGTGCCCAGCGTCTGGGCGTACACGTTGGCCAGACCGCGGGCGGTCACGTCGTCACGGTCATAGGTGTAGCCACGCAGATCGGCGTACCGGACACCACCGATCCGCAGGTTCTCGTACTCGTTGTACTTGCCGGCGGCCGCGAAGCCGATCCGGTCGTAGATCTCGCTGAACTTGTGCAGCGCGCGGGACGGATTCTCACCGACGAACACGATGCCGTCGGCGTACTGGATCACAACGAGGCTGCGGCCGCGCGCGATGCCCTTGCGGGCGTACTCGGCGCGGTCGGCCATCGCCTGCTGGGGTGAGACATAGAACGGCGTCGACACCGGTTATCCGTCCCTTTCTGTCGAAGTCACTGGGATCACCTGGGCTGGGTACGGGGCCGCCGCTACAGCAGGGCGGCGCGCGGGCCGTCCGGCTGCTCCAGGCGACGCGCCAGGATCGAGCGGGCGATCTCCGACGACTCCTCGTCGGTGAGCCTGCGGAAGCCGTCCTCGGTGATCACGGTGACGATGGGGTAGATCCGGCGCGCGACATCGGGACCACCGGTCGCCGAGTCGTCGTCCGCCGCGTCGTAGAGGGCCTGGACCACGAGGGTCGTGGCCTCTTCCTCGGTCAGGCTGTCGTGGAAGAGCTTCTTCATGGCCCCGCGCGCGAAGATCGAGCCGGAGCCGGTGGCGGCGTAGTGGTGCTCCTCGGAGCGGCCGCCCGTGACGTCGTAGGAGAAGATCCGGCCGCGGTCCCGGTCCACGTCGAACCCGGCGAAGAGGGGCACGACCGCCAGACCCTGCATGGCCATGCCCAGATTGGAACGGATCATGGTCGACAGGCGGTTCGCCTTGCCCTCGAGCGAGAGCTGCGCTCCTTCGACCTTCTCGAAGTGCTCCAGCTCCAGCTGGAACAGCTTCACCATCTCGACGGCCAGACCGGCGGTACCGGCGATTCCGACGGCCGAGTACTCATCAGCCGGGAAGACCTTCTCGATGTCCCGCTGCGCGATGACGTTGCCCATCGTGGCGCGACGGTCACCGGCGAGCACGACACCACCGGGGAACGTCACGGCGACGATCGTCGTGCCGTGCGGCGCCTCGATCACACCCTGCGTCGGGGGCAGCTGCCGCTTGCCGGGCAGCAGCTCCGGCTGGTGGTCGGAGAGAAAGTCCATGAAGGACGAGGACCCGGGCGTCAGGAAGGCAGCCGGTAGACGCCCGGTGCTACGAGTGTTGGCTTCCATGGAGTTCCTTCCAGGTAAGCGGCTGCCCGACGAACAGCGTCGGGATCGTCTCCCAACTTGCCGATGGCCGAATTGCAGTTGAAGCACAGTACGCCACGGACCCTACCCGTCTCGTGGCAGTGATCCACATGCGCGGCAGGAGCTTTCAGGCAGATCACGCAGAGACCCCGCTGTGCGGCCACCATGGCGTCGCGTTCGGCTTCCGTCATGCCGTACTGCCGCTTCAGGTGTCCACGGCGCCCCTTGGCTGCTTTGCATGCCTTGCAGCAGGTCGCAAGGCCGTCGGACGCTGTTGAGTTGCGGTGCCACTGGCTGTGCGGCTTGATCTCCTCACAGCTGCGGCAGAACTTGTGTCCCTCGGGCGTCTCCACCCGCGGCCGCACGTTCCGGCCCTTCGCGAGTTGGCGAGCCTGGTGATATGCCGCCCAGCATTCCCGGCAGTAGGCCTGCAACCCGTCCTTTGCCGCCCTGTTACTGGCGAAGGCTGCCCGTGGCTTCGACTCCCTGCACCGCGAGCAGCTCTTCACCATCTCTCCGCTTGCCAAGTTCAGATCCCCCGTAGCCTTCAATTCAAAGGCTACTCGCCACCCTTCTGAACGAAGCTTCGAACGAAGTCCTCGGCGTTCTCCTCGAGGACATCGTCGATCTCGTCCAGAACCGAGTCCACGTCGTCGCTCAGCTTCTCCTGGCGCTCCTTGAGGTCCTCCGAAGCCTGCGCCTCGGGCGCCTGCTCCTCGACCTCCTCCGTGGAGCGCGTCGCCTTCTGCTGGCCGCCGCCGGTGTCCTTGGTCGCCATAACCCTCACCCCGCTCTTTCGCCCGACATGGTCGACAGGTCGGCATTCCTGCCGATCGGTGATGATCAGACCCTACAAGCCGGGTCCGACATCGGCCCCGCAGTTGCCACAACGTACGGGGGCCACCTCGATGATTCCCTGACGGAAGGGTTTCCACCCCGTCGGGGAGGTTGCGTCCGGGTGGTCGTTCAGCCGCCCGAGAGCACCTTGACCAGGTCTTCTGCCGTGCGGCAGCGGTCCAGGAGCGCCTTGACGTGATTTCGCGTTCCGCGAAGAGGTTCGAGGGTTGGGACGCGCTGGAGCGAATCCCGACCCGGCAGATCGAAGATCACCGAGTCCCACGAGGCGGCGGCGACGTCGTCGGCGTACTGCTCCAGGCAGCGGCCGCGGAAGTACGCGCGGGTGTCCTCCGGGGGCTTGGTGATCGCCCGCTCGACCTCGGACTCGTCCAGCAGGCGCTTCATGCGGCCACGGGCCGCGAGACGGTTGTAGAGGCCCTTGTCGGCCCGTACGTCGGCGTACTGGAGGTCGACGAGGTGGAGGCGGGCGGCGTCCCAGTCGAGGCTGTCACGGCGCCGGTAGCCCTCCATGAGCTCCCGCTTGGCGACCCAGTCCAGTTCGCCGGCGAGGCTCATCGGGTCGTTCTCCAGGCGGTTCAGGGTGTCCTCCCAGCGCGCGAGGACGTCCTTCGTCTGGTCGTCGGCGTCCGAGCCGTACCGCTCCTCCACGTACTTGCGCGAGAGCTCGAAATACTCCATCTGCAACTGGACCGCGGTGAGCGTGCGGCCGCTGCGCAGGGTGACCAGTCGCTTCAGGGTCGGGTCGTGGGAGACCTGGTGGAGGGTCCGGACCGGCTGGTCGACCGCCAGGTCCACCGCGATGAAGCCGTCCTCGATCATCGACAGGACCAGGGCCGTCGTGCCCAGCTTCAGATAGGTCGAGATCTCGGAGAGGTTGGCGTCGCCGATGATCACATGGAGGCGGCGGTACTTCTCCGCGTCGGCGTGCGGCTCGTCGCGCGTGTTGATGATCGGGCGCTTCAGCGTCGTCTCCAGGCCGACCTCGACCTCGAAGTAGTCGGCGCGCTGACTGAGCTGGAAGCCGTGCTCGTGGCCGTCCTGGCCGATTCCCACGCGGCCTGCGCCGGTGACCACCTGGCGCGAGACGAAGAAGGGCGTCAGGTGGCGCACGATGTCCGAGAAGGCGGTCTCCCGCTTCATCAGGTAGTTCTCGTGCGTGCCGTAGGAGGCGCCCTTGTTGTCGGTGTTGTTCTTGTAGAGGTGGATGGGCTGCGCGCCGGGCAGTGCGGCGGCGCGCTCGGCGGCCTCGGCCATGATCCGCTCGCCGGCCTTGTCCCAGAGGACGGCGTCGCGGGGATTGGTGACCTCGGGCGCGCTGTACTCGGGGTGCGCGTGGTCGACGTAGAGGCGTGCGCCGTTGGTGAGGATGACGTTGGCGAGGCCGATGTCCTCGTCGGTGAGCTGGCTGGAGTCGGCGACCTCGCGGGCGAGGTCGAAACCACGCGCGTCCCGCAGCGGGTTCTCCTCCTCGAAGTCCCAGCGGGCCCGGCGGGCCCTGTGCATCGCCGCCGCGTAGGCGTTGACGATCTGGGACGAGGTGAGCATGGCATTGGCGTTGGGGTGGCCGGGGACGGAGATGCCGTACTCCGTCTCGATGCCCATTACTCGCCGTACGGTCATGCGGCCCTCCTTGCCCGGCGGCACCCTCGGTCGTGGGCGCCGCTCAGATACCGGTGGTGCTCCGGCGCGTGTGCGGTGCCCGTCCCCGCACTGCGCGACCCGGCGGTACGGAAGAGCCTAGAACGCCTCCGCGCTGGGGGGGAGATCATTTGCGTCATTGCCTTGCTCCAGCCGTGGCCCGGAAAGCAGTCGGCTGCGGGTACCCGTGGTGGGCACCCGCAGCCGCCCTGTTCTTACAGGTACTGTCCGGTGTTCGCCACCGTGTCGATGGAGCGTCCGGTGTCCGCGCCCTGCTTTCCGGTGATCAGGGTACGGATGTAAACGATCCGTTCGCCCTTCTTCCCGGAGATCCGGGCCCAGTCGTCGGGGTTGGTGGTGTTCGGCAGGTCCTCGTTCTCCTTGAACTCGTCCACGCACGCCTGGAGGAGGTGGGAGACCCGGAGGCCCTTCTGGTTGTGGTCGAGGAAGTCCTTGATGGCCATTTTCTTGGCGCGGCCGACGATGTTCTCGATCATCGCGCCGGAGTTGAAGTCCTTGAAGTAGAGGACTTCCTTGTCGCCGTTGGCGTAGGTGACTTCCAGGAAGCGGTTTTCCTCGGATTCGGCGTACATGTGTTCCACGGCCGTCTGGATCATGCTCTGGACGGTGGTGGTCCTGTCGCCGCCGTGTTCGCCGACGTCCTCGGCGTGCAGGGGAAGGCGTTCGGTGAGGTACTTCTGGAAGATGTCCTTCGCCGCTTCGGCGTCCGGACGCTCGATCTTGATCTTCACGTCGAGGCGGCCCGGGCGCAGGATCGCGGGGTCGATCATGTCCTCACGGTTGGAGGCACCGATGACGACCACGTTCTGCAGGCCCTCGACACCGTCGATCTCCGCGAGGAGCTGCGGAACGATGGTGTTCTCCACGTCCGAGCTGACGCCGGAGCCGCGGGTGCGGAAGAGGGACTCCATCTCGTCGAAGAAGACGATGACGGGGGTGCCCTCGGAGGCCTTCTCCCTCGCACGCTGGAAGACGAGGCGGATCTGCCGCTCGGTCTCACCGACGTACTTGTTGAGGAGCTCGGGACCCTTGATGTTGAGGAAGAAGCTCTTGCCGGTGGCCTGACCGGTGACCTCGGCGACCTTCTTGGCCAGCGAGTTGGCGACGGCCTTGGCGATGAGCGTCTTACCGCATCCGGGAGGTCCGTAGAGCAGGACGCCCTTGGGCGGGCGCAGCTCGTGCTCCTTGAAGAGGTCGGGGTAGAGGTACGGGAGCTCTACGGCGTCACGGATCATCTCGATCTGTCCGCCGAGGCCGCCGATCTGCTCGTAGCCGATGTCGGGAACCTCTTCGAGGACGAGTTCCTCGACCTCGCTCTTGGGAACGACCTCGTAGACGTAGCCGGAGCGGGGTTCGAGCAGGAGGGCGTCGCCGGGGCGGATGACGACGTCGAGGAGCGGCTCGGCGAGCCGGACCACTCGTTCCTCGTCGGTGTGCCCCTGCACGAGGGCGCGTACGCCGTCCTCGAGGATCTCCTTGAGGGTGACGATGTCGCCGACGCTCTCGTACTCCATGGCCTCGACCACGTTGAGCGCTTCGTTGAGCATCACTTCCTGGCCGCGCCGTAGCTCTTCGAGCTCGACGCTGGGGCTGACGTTCACCCGGAGTTTGCGGCCCCCGGTGAAGATGTCGGCCGTGCCGTCCTCGTTCGCCGTGAGGAAGACGCCGAAGCCGGCCGGCGGCTGGGCGAGCCGGTCGACTTCCTCCTTGAGGGCCACGATCTGGTCGCGGGCCTCACGGAGTGTGTTCGCGAGTCGCTCGTTCTGGGCGGACACGCCGGCCAGGTTTGTCTGTAGCTCGACGATCCGCTCTTCGAGAATCCTCGTGTGCCGCGGAGAGTCGGCGAGCTTGCGTCGCAGGACGGCGATCTCCTGCTCAAGGTAGGCAATCTGCCCGGACGGGTCGTCGGACCCTCGTCCCGGGCGGATGCCGCGGTTCATGTCGTCGTCGTGGGCTGCCACGGTCCTCACCTCCTCCAAGGGGAGCTGGACGCTTCCAGACCCTACCTGGGTGGGTGTCGATTGAAACCCCTAGATCACAAAGACTGTCGGGGTGTGTCCGATCTTCACCCTTGCGCTCTCCCTCACGCCAGGGGAATACCCACCGAACACGGTCCGGAAGCCGCCGAGGGTAGGGTCGAAGTGTTCAACACCCGTCAGAGCCTGCATGGTTCCCTTGCGGCTCGACAGTAAACGGCAGGAGATATGGGCGTGCAGCAGGAGACCGGTGTCGGCAGCGAAGAGCTGGAGGTCTGGATCGACCAGGATCTCTGTACCGGCGACGGGATCTGCGCCCAGTACGCACCCGAGGTGTTCGAGCTGGACATCGACGGCCTGGCCTATGTCAAGGGCGCCGACGACGAGCTGCTCCAGGCCAAGGGGGCCACGACCCCGGTGCCGTTGCCGCTGTTGACGGACGTGGTGGACTCGGCGCGGGAGTGTCCGGGCGACTGCATTCATGTGCGACGCGTTTCGGACAGCGTGGAGATCTACGGTCCGGACGCGGAGTGACGTGCCGGACGCACATGGTGACGCCTGTCTGATTTCTCACAGGGTGATGGCCGGGATCAGACGCTGTGGGCGCCCGCGGGTGTCGAGCGGATGAACCTGTCGTCCTTCCACTGCCACTTGGCGCTGTCCTTCACGTCGGGGCAGCAACTGGGTACGTCGGCCGTGGAGTAGCCGAGCAGTGTGGCGAGGACGGCTCCGTCGGTGACGGAGAGGCTCGTGACGGTGTTGCGGGCCTTCGGGTCGACAAGGGTCGCCACCACGCGCGCGTGCGTGCTGTCCGCGCCCTGGGTGAGGACGTAGACGCCGTCGGGCGGGGTTCCCATGGGGGCGTCGCAGTGCACCACGGCGACCGTCTCCGGGACGCCGTCGCCGTCGAGGTCGCCGCTGGCCTTCTTGACCACGAGGGCCTGCACGGGGCCGCATTCGAGGGGGAAGTCGACGCCGGTGGTGGCGGGGGGCGCGGTGGCGACCGGGGCGGGCCCGGCCTCCGGGCCGGCGGCCTGGGCGGCGGTCGCGGGTTTGGGCTGCAGAAGTGAGGAGAGGGCGACGACGCCGGCGAGTGCGGCGGCGGTCGCGACCCAGTGGATCGGCCTGGTGTGGGTGTGTGCCAGTTCCGGGAGGGCGGATTGCTGCACTGGCAGTGTCTCCTGTGGTGGCTGTGCCGGTGGGGCTGGGGGAATGGCCAGCATCGTGCCACACGTCACAGGGTGAGGGAACGGCGGGGTGCGGGATGTCGGACGTGGACATCGGCCGCGTCGCCCCTCGGTGCCGAGCCCCGTCGACGGGTGCGGGAACGGCGCCCTGTCGTTGAACGCTGTGCTGGGGCGGCGTCAGCGGCCGCTGCCTCCGTCGGCATTGGGGCCGGTGTAGTCCTCGCCGTAGGCGCCCTTGGCCGGGCGGCGGCGGCGCATCGGCGGCTCGACGCCGTCGGCGAGGCGACGGGCGGTGAGCAGGAAGCCGGTGTGGCCGATCATCCGGTGGTCCGGGCGGACCGCCAGGCCCTCCACGTGCCAGTTGCGGATCATCGACTCCCAGGAGGTCGGCTCGTTGAAGGAGCCGATCTCGCGGATGGACTCGACGGTGCGGGCGAGCTGGGTGGTGGTGGCCACGTAGCAGCACAGGATGCCGCCGGGCACGAGCGCCTTGGAGACGGCCTCCAGGCACTCCCAGGGGGCGAGCATGTCGAGGATGACGCGGTCGACGTCGGTGTCGGACAGGTTGTCCTGGAGGTCGCCGACGGTGAGCTGCCAGGCGGGGTGCGGGCCGCCGAAGTAGCGCTCCACGTTCTGCTGGGCGATCTCGGCGAAGTCCTCGCGGCGCTCGTAGCTGTGCAGCATGCCCTGGTCACCGATGGCGCGCAGCAGGAAGCTGCTGAGCGAGCCGGAGCCGACTCCGGCTTCGACGACGCGGGCCCCGGGGAAGATGTCGGCGAAGGCGAGGATCTGCCCCGCGTCCTTCGGATAGACGACAGCTGCCCCACGGGGCATGGACAGGACGTAGTCGGGGAGCAGGGGGCGCAGCGCGAGGTAGGCGACGTTCCCGGTGGTGCGGACAACGCTGCCCTCGGGAGCACCGATCAGTTCGTCGTGCGGGAAGGAACCCTTGTGGGTGTGGAAGTTCTTCCCGGCCTCGAGCGTGAACGTGTAGTGGCGGCCCTTGGGGTCGGTCAGCTGAACCTGGTCCCCGACCTTGAAGGGCCCGCGCCTGCGGGCGGCACCGGTCGGTTCGGACATGTGAACAGCCTACCGGGGTTTGCCGGGGCCGCCGACCACGGGGACGGCCCGGCTAGGACGGTCTGGCCATGGCCTTGACGAAGGCTCGCTCGACGTCGGCGGCGGACAGGACGCCGAAGATCTCGCCGGTCTCCTCGACCACGAGGTACTCGGTGGCGGGGGTCGCGCGCAGGACGTCGAGGAGGTCCTCGCCGGCCAGCTCGGCGGAGACGCGCATGCCGTCGGTGAGGTCCTGGGCGAGGCCGCTGACGGCGACCCAGGGGCGGCGGTGTTCGGGCACCCCGACGATGGCGGCCTCCCGGACGAGGGAGAGGGGTTCGCCGTGGGCGTCGACGACGACGAGGGCGCGGGCGCCGGCGTCGTTGGCGCGGCGCAGGGCTTCGGAGAGGGGGGTGTGGGTCTCGACGGGGACGGCCCGCCGGGTGAGGGTGCGGGCGCGCAGCTCGGGGAGGTGTTCGCGCAGGCGGGCCATGCGCAGGCTGTTCCCGGCGCCGGTCCAGATGATCGCGGCGAGGATGGCCGCGAGGAGGGCGTCCGTGACGGTGTCCATGCCGACGCTGTCCTCGGCACTCGAGCCGAGAGCGCCGGACTGGGTGAGCAGGGGAAGGCCGATGAGGACGGAGACGGCGAGGGCGCGGCCGACCCAGGCGGCGGCGATGGTGCCGTTCATGGGCTTGCCGGTGAGCTTCCAGACGACGGCGCGGAGCATGCGGCCGCCGTCGAGCGGAAGGCCGGGCAGCAGATTGAAGATCGCCACGATGAGGTTGGAGATCATCAGCCCGGCCAGCAGCACACCCGGGACGGTGCCGGGCTCCACGGGCTGCATGGCGAGGTAGAAGACGCCGGCGAGGACCAGGGAGAGCAGCGGGCCGACGAACGCGAGCCAGAACTCCCGGCCTGGGGTCTCGGCCTCCTTCTCGATCTCGGAGACGCCGCCGAAGAACTGGAGCTGGATGCGGCGGACCGGGAGCTTGAAGCGGAGGGCCGCGACGGTGTGGGCGAGTTCGTGGATGAGCACGGAGGCGTAGAAGGCGACCGCGAAGAAGAGGGAGACGAGGTAGCGGAGGGCGCCCAGTTCGGGCAGTACGCGGTCGAGCTGATTGCCGAAGACCCAGGTGATGAGGGCGGCGACGAGGAACCAGCTGGGCGCTACGTAGACGGGGACGCCGAAGGGGCGGCCCATGAGGAGGCCGCCGCGCGGCTGCTCCGGGGGACGCTGCGGCGGCGGGCCTTTGGTGAGGATCGGAACGGGGGCGGGGGCGGGGGCGGGGGCGAGAGGCGCCGGCTGCCCGGCCTCGGTCCTGGCCCCGGCCTCGGTCCCGGCCCCGGTCTCGGTCCCGGCCCCGGTCCCGGCCCCGGTCTCGGTCCCGGCCCCGGTCTCGGTCCCGGCCCCGGTCTCGGTCCCGGCCCCGGTCTCGGTCCCGGCCCCGGTCTCGGGCCTGGCCTCGGTCCTGGCCCCAGTCTCGGTTCCGATCTCGGCCCTGGTCTCAGTCTCGGCTCCGGTCTCGGCTCCGGTCTCGGCCCCTGAGTCGGCTCCAGTTCCGGCCTCGGTCCCTGACTCAGTTCCGGTCGCGGTCCCAGTCCCGGCTCCGCCCCCGGTTCCGGCCCCGGTTCCGGTTCCGGTCCCGATCTCGGTCTTGGTCTCGGTCTTGCTGTCCCCGTTCGCACCGGCCGTGCGGGGGTCGTCGCCGGGTGCCGGTCGCCCCTGGGGGGCGTCCCGGCCGTCGGCTGCGGCTTCGGCGGGCGTGGTTTCGCTCGGCTCCGGTGCCTCGGACGTGGTCGGCGCGGGTTCCGCCTCGGGGGTGCCGGGGTCAGGGGTCCGCGCGAGGTCGGTGGCCGGGGACGCAGGTGTCGCGGGGTGCTCGGCCGACTGTTCGCTGTCCGGCCGCGGCCGCCCGGTCCCGCCGCTTTCCACCACGGTGTCCCCTCGTCGAAGCGTCTCCCGCTCGTACCGGGCGGGAGGGTCTCGGACCGATGGTATGCGGCGGTCGTGACGTGTTCCGCCCCGGCACCCCCCGCGTTTCCCCGGTCGTCGCCGGTCTTCGGGGACGAGCCGGGTGCGCGGGCTGGGTGACTGTCAGTGCTGGGCCGTAAGGTCTGGGGTCATGGAGAGCAGCAGCGAGGGCGTCGCCCGGGTGGGCGACGGCGGTGTCGTGGAGGGTCCGGCGCACACGGAGGGGAGCGACCCGGAGGCGGTCGTCCCCGGAGCGATCGTCCAGGAGGCGGTCCGCCAGGAGACGGTCGTGCCGGAGGCGGTGGCGACGGCCGTCGCCGCCATAGCGCCTGCCTCGCTCTCGCCCTCGCGGGCCGGTGACTTCATGCAGTGTCCGCTGCTGTACCGGTTCCGGGTGATCGACCGGCTGCCGGAGAAGCCCAGCCCGGCGGCCACGAAGGGCACCCTGGTGCACGCGGTCCTCGAGCGGTTGTTCGACGCGCCGGCGGCCGAGCGGACCGCGCCGCGGGCCAAGTCGCTGATCCCGGGCCAGTGGGACCGGCTGCGGGAGACCCGGCCGGAGGTCGTGGAGCTCTTCGCCGACGATCCGGAGGGCGAGCGGCTGGCCGGCTGGCTGGTGGAGGCGGAGCGGCTGGTCGAGCGCTGGTTCACGCTGGAGGATCCGACGCGGCTGGAGCCCGCCGAGCGGGAGCTGTTCGTCGAGGCGGAGCTGGACTCGGGGCTGCGGCTGCGCGGGATCATCGACCGGGTCGATGTCGCGCCCACCGGCGAGGTGCGGATCGTCGACTACAAGACCGGCAAGGCGCCCCGGCCGGAGTACGCCGAGGGCGCGCTGTTCCAGATGAAGTTCTACGCCCTGGTCGTGTGGCGGCTGAAGAACGTCGTCCCCCGGCGGCTTCAACTCGTGTACCTGGGCAGTGGTGACGTGCTGACGTACGACCCGGTCCTGGCCGATCTGGAGCGGGTGGAGCGCAAGTTGCTCGCGCTGTGGGAAGCCATCCGGCTGGCGACACAGACGGGTGAGTGGCGGCCGCGGCCGACCAAGCTGTGCGGCTGGTGCGACCACCAGGCGCACTGCCCGGAGTTCGGCGGCACTCCCCCGCCGTATCCGCTTCCCGTGACGCTGCCGGTGAGGGCGGCGGAGTCCGAGGGCGGGGCGCAGGGCAGAATGGGGCCGGGCTAAAGAAGGAGACATAGGTGGCCATCCGCGTCCTACTGGTCGATGACCAGCCGCTGCTGCGTACCGGCTTCCGGATGATCCTGGAGGCCGAGCAGGATCTCGCGGTCGTCGGCGAGGCCGGAGACGGCCTCCAGGCTCTCGACCAGGTGCGGGCGTTGCAGCCCGATGTGGTGCTGATGGACATCCGCATGCCGCGGATGGACGGGGTGGAGGCGACCCGGCAGATCACCGGGCCGGGGCGGGACGGGCCGGCGAAGGTGCTGGTGCTGACCACCTTCGACCTCGACGAGTACGTGGTGGAGGCGCTGCGGGCCGGGGCGAGCGGGTTCCTGCTGAAGGACGCGCCCGCCAACGAACTGGTGCAGGCGATCCGGGTGGTGGCCTCGGGCGAGGCCATGCTGGCGCCGAGCATCACGCGTCGGCTGCTCGACAAGTACGCCACGCATCTGCCCTCCGGGGACGAGCCGGTGCCGGACACGCTGCACACGCTCACCGACCGGGAGGTGGAGGTGCTGAAGCTGGTGGCGCGCGGGCTGTCGAACGCCGAGATCGCCGCCGACCTCTTCGTCAGCGAGACCACCGTGAAGACGCACGTGGGTCACGTGCTGAACAAACTGGGCTTGCGCGACCGGGTGCAGGCCGCGGTGTACGCGTACGAGAGCGGTCTGGTGCGTCCCGGCGCGCAGTAGCACCGGAAGAACGGGAAGACCGGAGACAACTGAACGACCCGGACGAACAGGAAGGCGCCCCCCGGCCGGGGGGCGCCTTCCTGCTTGTATCTGTCGGGTCGTCAGCTCTTGCCGAGTTCCCGGAGGCGGAACACCGTGGAGGCGTCCAGGCGGTTCTGCGGGCCGTAGACGTCCCGGGCCCCGGAGGGGGTGGTCAGTTGCTCACACCGTGGCCGAGCTCCCACAGCTGAAGGGTCGCGGAGGAGTTCAGCACGTAGGCCGTGCCGGTGACGTCGTTGTTCGCGGCGACGTACTGCTTGCCCTGCCACAGCGGCAGGACCGGGACGTCCCTGGCGACGATGTCCTGGATCTCGGTCAGGTTCTTGGCGGCGCTGAGGCGGTCGGCCTCGCGGCGGGAGGCCGGGATCAGTTTGTCGATGATGTCCGCGTTGGAGTACGGGGACTTGAGGAAGTTGTCCTTGTCGAGGAACGGGGCGACGAAGTTGTCGGCGTCGGGGAAGTCGGGGAACCAGCCCATGCCGTAGACCGCGTACTCGCCCTTGCGCTCCGCCGGGACGAACGCGTCCCAGGCGGTGCCCTTGATGCTGACGTCGAACAGGCCGCTGTCGTTGAGCTGCTTCTGGAGCACCTCGAACTCCTGCTTGGTGGCCGGGCCGTAGTGGTCGGTCGTGTAGTTCAGCGTCAGCTTCACCGGGGTGGTGATGTCCGAGTCTTCCAACATGGCCTTGGCCTTGGCGACGCTCGGGTCGCCGTAGGTGTTGAAGAACGAGTTGGAGTGGGCGGTGAGCGTGGCCGGGACCAGCGAGTAGAGGGGCTCGGCCTGGGAGCCGTACACCTCGGAGACGAGCGCGCTGCGGTTGATGACCTGGGCCATCGCCTGGCGCACGGCCTTGGACTTGACCGCCGGGTCGGTGGTGTCGAAGGCCAGGTAGCGGATCTCGAGGCCGTTCAGTTCGACGAGGCTGATGTCCCCGGTCGCGGAGGCCTCGGAGAGCTTCTGGATCTGTTCCGGCGACATGGTGCGGGTCATCAGGTCGATGTCGCCCTTTTCGAGGGCGGTGCCCATGGCGTCGGCGTCCTCGTAGGAGACCATGTCGACCTGGTCGTTGTTCACACTCAGCGTCCCCTTGTAGTTGGGGTTCTTGGTGAACACGGCCTTCTTCATCTCGTCGCCGTCGGTCTCGGCCTTGAGGGTGTAGGGGCCGGACCCGTCGATCGAGAAGCCGTCGCGCAGCTTGTCCTTCTCGTAGTCGTCGGGGTTGACGATGCCGGCGACCGGAGTCGACAACTTGAAGGGGAAGGTGGCGTCTGCGGTCTTGAGGTGGAAGATGACTTCGTTGTCACCCTGCGTCTCGATGGTGTCGATCGTCGACAGCAGGGCGAACACGCCGGAGTCGGCCTTGATGGTGCGGGCGCGCTCGATGGAGAACTTGACGTCGTCCGCGGTGACCGCGTCGCCGTTCGCGAACTTGAGGCCGCTGCGCAGCTTGCAGGCGTAGCGCTCGTTGCCGGTGTCGGTGAAGCCGCAGCTCTGCGCCGCCTCCGGGACGGGTTCGCCCTCGCCCTTGGGCTGGATCATCAGGGTCTGCACGGTCTGGCGCAGGATGTTCCAGGTGCCGACGTCGTAGGAGTACGCCGGGTCGAGCGGCGCCGGGGCGTCCTTGGTGACGGTGAACCGGTCGGTGGTGCCCATGACGATGGCGTCCCCACTGCCGCTTCCGCTGTCGGACCCGCCGCAGGCGGCGAGTACGGGCGCGAGCAGACTTACCACGGCCGGCAGCACCAAAGTCTTGCGGTTCATGCTCGAGTTTCTCCAGAGCTGTCGAGTCCGTGTACCCGGCATGCAGGGGTGGCGCGGCGGATCACGGGGTTAGGGCGAGGTTCTCGCGATGAGATTAGTCCGCACCAGCACGACGGTTCGCGGCCACCGGAGTTGAAACTCCATCACGCTGTGAAACCGGCTGCGGACGCACTGAACAATGATCAGTGGAATGATTCGTACAGCCGCTCACCAATCGGGACACAAGGGCGCGCCCGAGCCCTCCCCGACAGGGCGTAATGCACACGGAGAGTCAACTGTCGACCCCCGGACGGGTGGGGAACGTCACACGCCGTACGGGGTTCGGACGGGGTGGAATTCGGCCGCCGCCGAAGCGTTGCCGAAGATCGGAATTCCACCGCGCGCACACCCGCCGAATTCCTCGTTATCGGCGGTGCACGCTGGGTGAACGTCTATCGCATTTCCGTCATCGGCCGATCTCCGATGATCGCGGTGCCGATCATCGGAGCGGCATCAGGTCCCGCAGAAATGCCAGGTCGACCTGTTCCAGCGAGGGGACGACGGTGCGCCTGCGGGACGGCGCGATCGGCGCCACGGAGGGCACCGCGACCACGTGGCAGCCCGCCGCCTCGGCCGAGGCGACCCCGGTCGCGGTGTCCTCGATGACGGCGCATCTGGTGGGGTCCACGGCCAGTCCGGCGGCCGCGAACAGGTAGGGGTCGGGGTACGGCTTGGTCCGCGGGACCTCGTCGCCGGCCACGCTCAGGCGGAAGTTGTCGGCGCCGAGCGAGGTGAGGACGCGGTCGATGATGCGCCGGTGGGAGGCGGAGACGAGGGCCGTGGGCACCTCGTGCTCGGCCAGCTCGGCAAGGAGCCGGGCGGCGCCCGGCATCATGGGCAGGGCGCGGGTGATGCGCTCCTCGAACCCCTCGTTGAGCAGGACGGTGAGCGCGCCGAGGTCGATGTCGGCCCCGGTCGCCTCGATCAGGAACCCGGCACTGCGGCTCATCGGGCCGCCGACCACGACATGGCGCCAGGAGTCGTCGAGGGTGTGGCCCAGGCCGGCGAAGATCTCGACCTCGACGTCCCACCAGAAGCCCTCGGTGTCCACCAGGGTGCCGTCCATGTCGAGCAGCACGGCCTGCAGGGCGGAGCCCTCGGCCGTACGGGTTACTGGCGCGGGAACCGTACTGGTCATCCACATACCTCCTTGAGGGACGAGCAGGCCGGTTCCCGCTGGGGGAACCGGCCTTCGGTGGACCGACCAGTGTACGACTTATCCGATCAGTGTGCTCAGTGGCACGCTCGTGTCACCGTGCGTTGAAGTACTTCGCCTCGGGGTGGTGGATGACGATGGCGTCCGTGGACTGTTCGGGGTGGAGCTGGAACTCCTCCGACAGATGGACGCCGATCCGCTCGGGCTGGAGCAGCTCGGCGATCTTGGCGCGGTCCTCCAGGTCGGGGCAGGCGCCGTAACCGAGGGAGAAGCGGGCGCCGCGGTACTTCAGGGCGAACATGTCCTCGACGTCCGCCGGGTCCTCGCCGGCGAAGCCGAGTTCGGAGCGCACGCGTGCGTGCCAGTACTCGGCGAGGGCTTCGGCCAGCTGTACGGACAGGCCGTGCAGTTCGAGGTAGTCGCGGTAGGAGTTCGACTCGAACAGCCTCGCGGTCTCCTCGCCGATGCGGGAGCCGACGGTGACGACCTGGAAGCCGACGACGTCCGTCTCCCCCGACTCCTCCGGACGGAAGAAGTCGGCCAGGCACAGACGGCGGCCGCGGCGCTGGCGCGGGAAGGTGAAGCGGGTGCGTTCGTTGCCCTGTTCGTCCAGCACGATCAGGTCGTCGTCCTTGGACACACAGGGGAAGTAGCCGTAGACGACGGCCGCCTCGAGGAGGTTGTCGGTCTGCAGGCGGTCCAGCAGGCCGCGCAGCCGGGGCCGGCCCTCGGTCTCGACGAGCTCCTCGTAGCTCGGTCCGTCGCCGGTACGGGCCTGCTTCAGGCCCCACTGGCCCTTGAACAGGGCGCCCTCGTCGAGCCAGGAGGCGTACTCCTTGAGCTGGATGCCCTTGATGACGCGGGTGCCCTCGAACGGCGGCTTCGGGACGGGGTTGTCGGTGGCGACGTCGGAGCGGACGTGACCCTCCTCCGGGCGTTCCTCGGTCTCGACGGCGGCGGCGCTCGGGCGGACCCGGCGCTGCTTCAGCTCCGGCAGCTGCGCTCCGGGCACACCCCGCTTCACGCCGATGAGGGCGTCCATCAGGCGCAGGCCCTCGAAGGCGTCGCGGGCGTAGCGGACCTCGCCCTGGTAGATCTCGTGCAGGTCCTGTTCGACGTAGGCCCTGGTCAGGGCCGCGCCGCCGAGGATGACCGGGTAGTCGGCGGCCATCTTGCGCTGGTTCAGCTCCTCCAGGTTCTCCTTCATGATCACCGTGGACTTGACCAGCAGACCCGACATGCCGATGACGTCGGCCCGGTGCTCCTCGGCGGCCTCCAGGATCGCGGAGACCGGCTGCTTGATACCGAGGTTGACGACGTTGTAGCCGTTGTTGGACAGGATGATGTCGACGAGGTTCTTGCCGATGTCGTGGACGTCGCCGCGCACCGTGGCCAGCACGATGGTGCCCTTGC